>DATFON010000271.1:0-3120 GCA_035265465.1 Solirubrobacterales bacterium
TGCGCCTGCCCCGGAGAGGGGGGCGAAGCTTCGCACTGCACTCGGTCTGTGGCGCGGGCCGGCCCTGGCCGACTTCCTGTACGAGCCCTTCGCACAGACGGACATCGCCGTCCTGGAGGAGCTCCGGATGGCCGCGATCGAGGAGCGGATCGACGCGGACCTGGCGCTCGGCCGGCACGCCGAGCTGGTAGGGGAGATGAAGGACCTGACTGCCGAGCAACCGCTGCGTGAACGCCTGCGAGGACAGCTCATGCTGGCGTTGTACCGCTCCGGCCGACAGGCTGAAGCGCTCGAGGTCTACAGGACGACCCGCCACGTGCTGGTCGAAGAGTTGGGCATCGAGCCAGGACCAGCGCTCCAGGCGCTGGAGCAAGCGATCCTCCGCCAGGACGCGTCGCTGGATCTACAACGCGCCCCGCCACTCTCTGAGGTGAGCCGTGAAAGTCCCGCGGCCCGGCCAGCGGTCGAAGCGCAGCCGTGGCTACCGCCGGGTCGGAAGACCGTGACGTTCGCCTTCCTCGTTCTCTCCCCGTCCACCAGCCCGAGTCTGGACCCGGAAGCCCTCCGACGGATTGTCAGGCGGCACGTCGACACCGCAGCCGATGTCATCACACGGCACGGGGGTACCGTCGAGCAGCTGATCGGTGACGCTGTCGTAGCGGTCTTCGGGATACCTGCCGCTCACGAGGACGACGCCCTGAGGGCGGTACGAGCCATGATCGGACTGCGCGGTGAGCTCGCAGCGGTCAACGAGGAGCTGGAGCGCTCCGGGGGGATCCGGCTGGCGGCTCGGGTGGGCATCAATACCGGCGAGGTGCTGGTGGGCGATCCCGCGGCGGCTCAGCCGATCGCCTCGGGGGAGGCGGTCAATATGGCAGCGCGGCTGCAGCAGGCGGCCGCCGAGGGCGAAATCCTGGTTAGCGAGGGCACCCGGCGCCTCGTCCAACACGCTGCCCTCTTCGAGCCGGTGGAGCCCCGGGCCCTTGAGGTCTACGGGCAGCCGGTCACCGCGTGGAGGCTCCTCAATGTGGTCCCGGGTGCTCCGGCCTTTGCCCGCCGCTTCGACGCGCCGATGGTCGGCCGCGCGGCCGAGCTGGCCCGGCTGCGCGCAGCCTTCGACGGGACGGTGCAGGAGCGGAGCGCTCGCTTGTTCACTGTCATCGGGGAGGCGGGCATCGGGAAGTCGAGGCTGGTTCGGGAGTTCGCCGGGTTGCTCGGGGCCGACGCGCTGGTGCTCGTCGGGCACTGTCCCGCGTACGGCGAAGGCATGACCTTCTGGCCGCTGCGGGAGATCGTGATGCAGGTAGCCCGGACGGGGCGAGAGGGTCTCCTGGGGCTGCTCGCCGGTGAGGACGACGCGGAGTCGATCGCCGATCAGGTCATGGACGCGATCGGGCTGACCGAGACGTCGGGAAGACTCGATGCGCCATTCCCGGCCTTGCGCCGCTTCTTCGAGGCTCTCGCCAGAAGACAGCCGGTGGCCGTCATCCTCGAGGACGTGCATTGGGCACAACCCACCCTCCTCGATCTCGTCGAGTACCTCGCCGAGTGGACTCGGGAAGCGGCGCTCCTTCTCTGCCTGGCGCGACCCGAACTCCTCGAGGAGCGTGGCACCTTGGCAGGGAGCAAGCGCAACTCTGCGTTGCTGGTTCTTGAGCCACTGGGGTCGGATGACACCGAGAAGCTGATCGCCGACCGCCTGGCCGGACGAACACTCCCACCGGAGACGGTGGCCCGAGTCGTCGAGACCTCCCAGGGCAACCCGCTGTTCGTGGAACAGCTGCTGGCAGCCCTGGAAGAGGAAGGGCACCGCGCGATCCCGGCCTCTGTGCGAGCACTGCTCGCCGCCCGCCTCGATCGTCTCGGGCCCGCCGAGCGCGACCTAATTCGGACGGCGTCCGTGATTGGAGCCGATTTCTCGGTAGAAGCCCTGGTGGCACTGCTCCCGGAGGCGGCTCGTCCCTTCGCCGGCAGACACCTCCAGGCCCTCGAACGGAAGCAACTGATCCGGCCCTCGCAACTGGCCTCCACTGGTGAGGAGACGTTCAGCTTCTGTCACGTCCTGATCCAGCTGGCGGCGTACCGCAGCATGACCAGGGAGGTCCGGTCCGAGCTGCACGAAGGCTGCGCGGAGTGGCTGGAAGCCAAATCCGGAGGGCGTCTGCAGGAAGTCGAGGAGGTTCTCGGCTATCACCTGGAGCAGGCTTACGAGCAGCGGCGCGAGCTTGGCCCCCTCGACGCGCACAGCCACGAGCTCGCGGAGCGGGCGGGGGAACGGCTGGCGAGCGCGGGCCTGCGGGCTTTCGACCGCTTCGACGTGGCGGCAGCCGAGAACCTGTGGTCCCGGGCGAAGGCGCTCCTTCCGCCCGACCACACCGAGCTGCCGACGGTGAGGCGCCACCTCACCGAGGCGTACCAGATCTTGGGGCGGCACGACGAGGCCGACATGCTGCTCGCGCAGATGCTGGAAGAGGTAGCGGCAGGGGAGAACCCTCTGCTCGTGCACACCATCCGAATCGAGCAGGCGAGGATCCGGCTGTTCACCGGTCCCGATCCGGTGCGCCTGCGAGCGATTCGGGAGGAGGCGGAGCGGGCCCTGGAGGTGTTCGCCGAAGCCGGAAACGAGGCCGGACTGTCCCAAGCGTCCTACGTCCTGGGGCTCGCGCACATGCAACTGGGCGAGATCCGCGAGATGGAGAAGATCGCTCGGCGGGGCCTGGCCCATGCGGATCGGTCCGGTGAGCCGCGCGAGGAAGCGCAAGCCCGGGTGAACGTCGCTTTGGCCCTCTCGTTGGGCGAGACGCCCGTCTCAGAGTGCCTGCGTGCGTGCGAGGGGCTCGTGCCGTGGCGGGGGATGGAGCATCCCCTCGTCCTGTGCGAGCTGGCGGGCCTTCGGGCGATGCGTGGCGAGTTCGACGAGGCGCGCGAGCTGATCGCGCGCGCCCGGCGACTGCTGGTGGAACGGATACACGCGCGGCGACCCCTCATGTTCGCGACGCGGTCGAGCGCCTCCGTCGAGATCCTGGCCGGTGACCTTGCTGCTGGGGAACGCGAGCTCCGGAGGGCCCTGCGGATGGCGCTCGAGATGCGGGAGCGAGAATGGGTCTCGCAGTTCGCCGC
>DATFON010000272.1:0-9176 GCA_035265465.1 Solirubrobacterales bacterium
TGAATGGTCGTACCGGATCCCCTCGCGATCCGCTTGCGGCGCGAGCCGTCGATCATGTCGGGCCGGGCTCGCTCGGCGGGCGTCATCGACAGGATGATCGCCTCAAGGCGGTCGAGCTCGCGGTCGTCCACGTTGACCTCGCGGAGCTGCTTCATCGTCTTGCCCATGCCGGGCATCATTCCCAGCACGCTGCTCAGGGGGCCCATCTTCCGGACCTGCTTCATCTGCTGCAGGAAGTCCTCGAGCGTGAACTCCTGGCGGCGCATCTTGCGCTGAAGCTCTTCGGCCTGCTTTTCGTCGGAGACCTCCTCCGCCTTCTCGATGAGCGACATGACGTCGCCCATCCCGAGAATTCGAGTCGCCATCCGCTCGGGGTGGAAGCGCTCGAGCTCGGCGAGCTTCTCGCCGGTCGAGGCGTACAGGATCGGCTTGCCCGTCACGGCCTTCACCGACAGTGCAGCGCCGCCGCGGGCGTCGCCGTCGAGCTTCGTCATCAGCACGCCGTCGAACTCCACCCGCGAGGCGAATTCCTCGGCGACGTTCACGGCGTCCTGCCCCGTCATGGCGTCGAGCACGAGCAGGACGTCGTGCGGCTTGGTTCGCTTGCGAATCGCCACGAGCTGGTCCATCAGCTCCTCGTCGATGTGAAGCCGCCCGGCGGTGTCGACGACCAAGACGTCGTCCCCAGCGGCCTTGGCCTGGCCCAACGCCCACTCGGCGATGTCGGCCGGGTCGCGGCCGGTCCCCTGCTCGTACACCTTGGCCCCCGCCTGCTTGCCGACCGTGACGAGCTGGTCGACCGCCGCTGGGCGCTGCGTGTCGCACGCGACGAGGGCGGTCGTCTTTCCCTGCTTGGCGAGGAGCTTGGCCAGCTTGGCGCACGCCGTCGTCTTCCCCGAGCCCTGCAGCCCCGCCATCAGGATCACGGTGGGTCCGGAGCTGGCGAACGCGATGTCGCGGCCCGCGCCGCCCATCAACGCGGCGAGCTCCTCGTTGACGATCTTCACGACCTGCTGGCCTGGATTGAGGCTGTCCAGCACCCCGGCGCCGAGGCATCGCTCGCGCACCTGGGAGGTGAATTGCTTCACGACCTTGAAGTTGACGTCGGCCTCGAGCAGCGCGAGGCGGATCTCCCGCATCGCGCGATCGACGTCCGCCTCGCTCAGCTTGCCGCGCGAGCGAACGCCCGAGAGCGTTTCCTGGAGACGATCGGAGAGCTGGTCGAACATTGGTGTCAGGCCAGCGCCGTACGGCGCTGGCAGTTGCAGGTGCAGTTCACGTATTCGAGCTTACGGCGTGCCGTCGGCAGCGGCGTCGCGCGCGTACTCGATGAAGGTCCGAGCAGCCGGCGAGAGGCGCCGGTCCCGTCGCCACAGCATCGCCACGGGCAGCCGAACCGCCGGCCGCAGGGGACGAACGTCGACGGCGGGCCCCTTCCGCTCAGTCAATGAGCGCGGCAGCACGGCGGTCCCGAACCCCGCGGAGGCCAGGCAGCGAAGCAGGAACGGATCGCCGCTCTCACACGAGACGTGGAACGGCACCCCTGCTGCGGCGAAGAACTCCTCCAGCGCCGTCTTGGTCGCTGACCCAGACCGTGGTGTGAGGATCACGCCTCGACCCACCGTGGCGGCACTAACGGGACCGCGTCCAGGCGCAGTGCCCGGTGGGAACGCGGCGACCAGCTCGTCCACGCTGACACGCTCCGCGACGAGGCTCTCCGGGGGCTCGGAGGCCAGCAGGGAGAAGGCCGCGTCGATCTCGTCCCGCGCGAGGTGCCGCAACATGTCGCCCGCAGTGCCCTCCTGAAGCGTGACGTCGACGCCGGGGTGCGCGTGGCTGAACCGCGCCAGGAGCGCCGGCACGTCGATGGCGCCGGCGGGAAGCAGCGCGCCGATCGTGATCCTCCCCTTCACCAGGCCCTCAAGGTCGTCGACCTCCTCGCGGACGCCATCGACCTCGGCCAGAACCCGTCGCGCCCGGGCGGCAACCGCCTCGCCCGCCTCGGTCGGGACGACGGTCCGGCTCGTACGCGCGAACAATTCTGTGCCGAGCTCGGCCTCCAGTCGGCGGATCTGGTGGGAGAGCGCGGACTGCGCGACGTGGAGCTCCTCCGCGGCGCGGGTGAAGTGCCGATGGCGGGCGACCGCCTCCGCGTATCGAAGCTGTCGAAGCTCCATCAGGTGTGTTGGCGCGGAGCTTTAGCTCCGCGACCGGCAGGTGTCGTTCACAGATTCATCGTATTTCACGATCAATTCAGTGACAACAATGTGTTGCGGCGATTCACGTAGTTGTGAGAATCAGGCCATGCACCACTCCATTCGACGCGAGCTTCGTCCCGGTGACCTGGGGGCGATCATCGAGCACCACGGGCTCCTCTACGCGCGCGAGTACGGCGTGGACTCGAGCTTCGAGGCGCACGTCGCGGCCGCCGTGGCCCGCGCGGCCCTGCGGGGCTTCCCCCGAGACAGCGAGGCGATCTGGATCGTCGAGCGCGACGGGAGGCACGCCGGGAGCCTCGCGCTCACCGACGAGGGAGAGGGCGTGGCCTGTGTGCGGTTCTTCGTGCTCGATCCGGAGCTACGGGGGATGGGACTCGGGCGACAGCTCCTGGGTGAGCTCCTCGAGACCGCGGGCGACACCGGTTTCGACCGCGCGGTCCTCGAGACCTTCAGCGACCTGCGCGCCGCCGCCCACATTTACCGAGACCACGGATTCCGCCTCACCGAAGAGGAGACCGGTCCCCGCTGGGGACGAGCCGAGATCACCTACCAGCGCTACGAGCTCGAGCTACTCCCCCACGAGAGCGGCCGCGAACTCTCGCGGGTCGAACGGTCGTAAGTCCTCCAGCCCCTCCCCCACCCCGATCAGCTTCACCGGCAGGTCGAGCTCGGATGCGATCGCGAGCGCGATCCCGCCCTTCGCGGTTCCGTCCAGCTTCGTCAGCACCACCCCGGTCAGCTCCACCGCATCGGCGAACACCTGCGCTTGCCGCAGCCCGTTCTGCCCGGTGGTGGCGTCGATCACGATCAGCGACTCGTGCGGGGCGCCCTCGAGCCGCTTCGCGGCGACGCGGCGAACCTTCGACAACTCCTCCATCAGGTTCGTGTGGGTGTGAAGGCGGCCCGCGGTGTCCGCGATCACGACGTCGATGCCACGCGATTCGGCCGCTCCGATCGCATCGAAGACGACCGCACCCGGATCGCCACCCGGGGAGCCGCGGACGATCTCGACTCCCGCGCGCTCGGCCCACGTCTCGAGCTGCTCGATCGCCGCGGCGCGGTAGGTATCCGCCGCCGCGACGATCACCGACAGCCCGAGCTCCTCGCGAATGTGCCACGCAAGCTTGCCGATCGTCGTGGTCTTCCCGGTCCCGTTGACGCCCACGACCATCAGAAGGGCCGGGCGGCTGGTGAGATCGATGCGGGCGCCATCGGTTGCGGCGACCTCGGCCAGCATCTCCACAAGGCGCTCGCGCAGCGCCTCGCCGCCGCCCACGCTTCCCGCCTCGACCTCGTGCTCGAGCCGCCCAACGACATCGGCGGTCGTCTTCGCCCCGACGTCGGCGAGGATCAACGCCTCCTCGAGTCGCTCCCACGTCTCGTCGTCGAGCTGTTCGAACAGGCTCGAGCTGAGCTCGGCCTGCAGGGCCTGGCGGCTCTTGGAGAGCGACTCCCGCAGACGTCGGAAGACACCTCTGCGCTGTGCCTCGTCCTCCTGTGACGCCGGAGGCATGGTGCCGTCGCCTAGGTCGAAGGCTTCACTCCAGCTGCGGGCCATGGCGCCGCAGGTTAGTGGCGCAGCGTCAGGCGGCCTCGGCGACTTCGGCAGTCACCTCGACCGCGTCGCCATCCTGCGACAGGCGGCGGGAGATCACCTTCGTGATGCCGCCCTTGCCCATGCTCACGCCGTAGAGAACGTCCGCTGCGTCCATCGTGCGCTTCTGGTGGGTGACGATCACAAACTGCGCGCGGTCCGAGAACCGCCGAACGAGCTGGAGGAAGCGATCGATGTTGGCGTCGTCGAGCGCGGCCTCCACCTCGTCGAGGATGTAGAAGGGCGACGGGCGGGCCAGGAAGACCGCGAAGACGAACGCGAGCGCCACCAGTGCCTTCTCCCCACCGGAGAGCAGTGAGAGGCGACGCGTCGCCTTGCCGGCCGGGGTGACCTCGATCTCCACGCCCTGGTCAGGGTCTTGGTCGTCTTCCGATTCCTCGGACTTCTCGTCCTCCGACTCGCCGCCGAGGACCAGCTTCGGGCTTCGCTCGTCCACTAGGCGCAGGCGTCCTCGCCCGCCCGGAAACAGATGCTCGACCAGCTCCTCGAAGTTGCGCTGGGTGGCCTCGAAGGTCTCCTCGAATGCGCTGCGGATCTTCCGGTCGGTGTCCGTGATCAGGCCATCGAGCTCGGCCAGGGCGGCCTCGAGATCCGCCCGCTGCTCGGCGAGCTGCTCGACGTGCTCCAGCGCCTCGGCGTACTCGCGCTCGGCGAGGGGATTCACCGGACCCAGCGCCTCGCGACGGCGGGCGAGCCGCTCCAGCTTGCGCTCGATCTCCTCGCGCTCCGCGGTATCGAGAGCCGCTGAGGCCGCCTCGACTTCGCGCCCCAGGGTTCTCGCGACGCGCTCGAGGCCGGCGGAGGCCTCGTCGCGGCGGTCGCGCAGGTGGGCCGCCCTCACCTCGGCCTCCGTCACCGCCTCGCCCGTCGCGTGGAGCCGCGACTGCAATCCCGACTCGGCCTGCGAGCACTCGCGAAGCCGCACCGTGAAGTCCTCGGCGTCGCCGCAGTCGAGCATCTGGCGCTCGAGCGCCGTGGCGCGCTCACCAACGGCATCGCGGGCACCGGCTCCCACCTCGAGCAGGACGTCAATCTTCCCGACCACGGCCGTCGAGGCGACGATGCGGCCCTCGAGGGAGTCCTGGCGACGCTTGCCCAGCAGGCCCTCGACCCGGCGCGCTCCGCTCGCGGCGCGCTCGGCGGCGTCGCGGATTCGCGCGACCTCGTTGGCGCGATCGCCGTCGTTCGAGGCATTCGTGGCCCCGCGGTGGGCCTGCGTCGCCTCGTCGAGCGCCGAGCCAATCCGTCGCAGGCCGGCGCCCACCGGATCGCCGGAATCGTCGGCAGCTGACGCCGCCTCCTCGGCGAGTGCCCCCAATGCCGCGCGCTGCCGATCTAACTCGGCTGCCAGCTCCGCGCGGCGAACGACGAGGGCCTCGGAGCGAACGCTGAGCCGCTCGTGGGCGGCCCGCAGCGCCGTGAGGCGGCCCCACTCGGCCGTGCGCTCGCGATCGCGATCCGCGAGGCGTTCCTCGATCTCGGTGCGCTTCGCCGCCACCTTCGCGAGCTCGGACTCCACCTCCTGGCGCGCCTCCCGGGCCTCGGCGGCCGCGCGCTCTGCGTCAACAAGATCAGCGCCGTGGACATGAAGCTCGCTCGCGAGCAGACGGCCCCGCAATTCGGCTGATTCGCGCTCGAGGCGCGCATGGATGTCCGCGGCCTGCGCCTGGCGCTTTAGCGGGCGCAGCCGGCTGCGCGCCTCGCGCTCCACGTCGAGCGCCCGATCGAGGTTGTCCTGCGTGCGCTCCAGCTTGAGTTGCGCGCGCCGGCGCCGCTTGCGGTGCTTGCCGAGGCCTGCCGCCTCCTCGACGAGCAGCCGCCGCTCGCGAGGGCGCGAGTGGACGATCTCCTCCACCCGGCCCTGACTGATCACGGAGTGCATCTCGTTACCCAGGTTCGCGTCGGCGAGCATCTCGATCACGTCGACCAGGCGGCACCGGGCGCCGTTCAGGCGATACTCCCCCTCGCCGTTTCGATCTAGCCGCCTGCAAATGGAAATCTCAGAGAACTCGCCGGTGGTGCCGTCGCCGTTGTCCAGCACGACCTCTACTTCCGCGTGCCGACGCGGCGACTCCCCGTCGCCGCCCGCGAAGATCATGTCCTGCATCGTCTGGCCACGGACCGCGAGCGGGCTCTGCTCCCCCATGGCCCAGAGCACGGCGTCGGTGATGTTGGACTTGCCGCAGCCGTTCGGACCGACGATGACGCTTACCCCGGGCGCAAACTCCAGTCGGGTGCGCTCGGGGAAGGACTTGAACCCCTTGATGCTGATCGAGCTCAGGTGCACGCGTTCGGAAGGCTGTCTATCCGGTCGGACGTGATTTCGGGCGGCTAGCTGGAGTTTCGCCGCGGGGAGAGGCCTTCCTACCCCTTTCGACGTTCCAGCGCCTCGGCGGCGGCCGCCTGCTCCGCCGCCTTCTTGCTGCGACCCTCCCCCATTCCGATCACCTCGGAGTCGAGCTTGGCGGCCACCTCGAAGGTACGGGCATGCGGCGGGCCCGCCTCGTTGGTCACCTCGTAGGTCACGCGCGACCCCTCACGGGCGAGCTCCTCCTGGAGCGCCGATTTGAAGTCGAGCATCGTCTCCTCGGACAGCTCGATCTGGTCCGCGAACGCCTGCACCGTTGCATCGGCCGTCGGCTGAAAGCCGTAGTGGAGGTAGCACGCGCCGATCACCGCCTCGCATACCGATGCCATCGCCCGCTCGCTGGCGAGGAGCGATTCGGCGTCGATGCCGCCCTCGGGCGACTCCGGCGCGGCCTCGGTCAGCATCGCGGGGAGGTCGAGTCGGCGCGCGACCTCGGCACATGCGCGGCCGCTCACCGCCTGTCCGTGGACCTTCGTCAGCCGACCGATGTCGGCGCGGGGAAAGCGCCGAAACAGGTGCTCCGCGACCGCGAGCCCGAGCACGCCGTCGCCCAGGAAGGCCAGGCGCCCGTATGAGTCGGCGCGATGCCCGGCCCAGGAGGAGTGCGTCACGGCGCGACGGCGCAGGTCCTCCGGGAGCTTCGCGATCAGCTCCGCGAGATTGCCGCGCCCTTCATCGTGCGCGGCCCGCCGGCGCAAGCGGCCGAGGCTGCAGATGCCCCGCGCCACGCGCCCGTTTACGCGGCGACGCCCAAGCGCCCGGCGACGAAGTCCACGGCGTGGCCCACGGTCTCGATGTCGGCCGCCTCCTCCTCGGACACACTGATGCCGTAGGTGTCCTCGAGCTCCATCACGAGCTCGTAGAGGTCGAGGGAATCGGCGTCCAGGTCCTCGCGCAGCCGCGTCTCATTCGTGATCTGCTCGAGCGGCACCTCGAGCTCGGTCGAAAGGTGCTCGCGCACCTTCTGGAGGACATCGGCACGACTCAAACCGTCGGTAGTCACGACACCTTCCTATCACGCATTACCCCGCGAGTCATCCCGGAGTCCTCCAGGAGCTCCGCGGTTCGGTCCACCGCCCGCTCCTCAACGGCGCGGGCGGCCAGCCGCACCGCGTTCGCGATTCCTTCGGCGCCCGAGCTTCCGTGGCCGACGACCGCAACCCCGCGAAGCCCCAGCAGGATCGCGCCACCGGTCGTGTCCGGGTCGAGCTGGCGACGCAGCGCGCCGAGCGCCGGGCGCAGCAGCGTTCCCCCCACGGCAGCCCGCGCACCGGAGCGCGCGGCCTCCCGGACCGCATCGGCGACCGCCTTGGCGGTCCCCTCGATCGTCTTCAGCACCACGTTCCCGGTGAATCCGTCCGTGACGACGATGTCGGCGGTCTCCCCCATCAGATCGCGCCCCTCGACGTTGCCGAGGAACTCGATCCCGGGTGCATCGGCGAGCCTGGAATTGGCCTCCACCACCTCCGCGGAGCCCTTGCTCTGCTCCTCTCCGACGGACAGCAGCGCCACGCGAGGGCCCTCGACACCCAGAACCGCCGCGCTGAACGCCGATCCCAGGTAGGCGAACTGCACGAGATCAACGGCCCGGGCCTCGGTGTTCGCGCCGACGTCCAGGAGGAGGAGCGGCCGCCCGGCGCGCCCCGGCACCGGTAGCTGGAGCGCGAGCGCGGGACGGCGGACGCCCTGCATCCGGCGCAGGGCGAACAGCGCGGCGGTCATCGTGGCTCCGGTCGGGCCAGCGCTCACCAGTGCATCCGAACGCCCCTCGGCGACATCGGAGGCGGCTCGAACGACCGACGCCTCCGGCCGGGATCGCACCGCCGCGACAGGCTCGTCGGAGTTGGTGATCTCCTCCTCGGTGGGCACCAGCTCCGCCCCCTCGAGGTCACCGATCTCGGCCAGGACTTCCCCGTCGCCGAAGACACGCAGCCCGATGCCGTCCGCGGCGGCAGCGCGAGCTGCGGCGATCACCGCCTGGGGCCCTCGCTCGGCGCCACGGCCGTCGAGGGCCACGGTGACGGCCAAGCGCTACTCCTCCGTGCCGGCAGCCGTCTCCCGGGGGGCCGCCTCGCCGATCTCGTGTTCGATCACCTCGCGGCCCGCGTAGGTGCCGCAGTTCGGGCAGACCCGATGGGGCAGGCGAGGCTGGTGGCAGCGCGGGCACTCGTTCAGGCGGGGCGCGCTGACCTTGTGGGTAGCGCGCCGCTTGTCGCGGCGCGTGCGGGAGGTTCTCTTCTTCGGGACGGCCATGAAGCTGAGGATGCTAGCGACCGCCGGCCCGCGTCACTGGTCGAGCTTCAGCTCGCGCAGCTTGGCCCACCGGGGGTCGGGATCCGCGTCGTGACGGTGCTCTGCGGGATCGGCGTCGTTCAGCGATGCCCCGCACACCGGGCACAGGCCCTTGCAGTCCGGCCGACAAAGGAGCTGGATCGGCAGCGCCAGGGCGAGCGCGTCGTGCGCCCAGCGCGCCAATTCGAGCTCGTCGTCGGAGATGTACGGGCTGGACAGCTCCTCGTCGGCCGTGCGCGGCTGGTCGACCTCGCGGGCATCGACCTCGACCGCCACGTCCGCGTCCTCCAGGCAGCGCATGCAGGGCCCGTCCACGTGCGCCGCGAACCGCATCCGCACCGCGTATCCCGCCGCGGTGCGCGACAGGTCCAGGCGCGCAGTGACGGCGTCCCCGCGAACGGCGTAGCGCTGGCCGCCCAGCTCGAGCTCGCCCGGATCGACGTCCAGCTCGAGTTTGCGGCCCTCACCCGGACTGAGGGCAAACCGCGATAGATCCACGCTGTGATATCCCGCTGCCATCCCCGATCGAGATTAGCGGCAGAGCGGGTACGCGAAGACCTCGCATGAGCGCCCAATTCCACATGGATCCGGAGACGTACCTGGAGGAGATCCGGGCCGATGTCCCGCGCTACGACGACCTGCAGACGGCGACGATCGAGGCGATCCCGTTCGCGCCCGGCCA
>DATFON010000273.1:0-2855 GCA_035265465.1 Solirubrobacterales bacterium
CCACGAACACGGCCCTCCACCAACGCGGCCGGTAACGGCCAAGCCTACGCCTGCGTACTGATCCGGACGTCGCCGTTTCCCCTCGAGTCGATGTCCGTCGGGCTCACCCTAACCCAATGCTGAGTCCGTCATCGCTCGCCCCCCTGGGAAGAACTCGGAAGCGGACGCCGGGGCGTCGTGCCCTCGCGAGGGCGGAGGAGAGCTTCGCGAGGATCGTCAAGTCTGCGTGCAGTGCAACCTGATCCAGGCCGCGAACGCGGAGCGGGAGCAACGCCACTCATTCTTGAGCCGACCGAACTCGCGCTCGACGGCGGCGCGGCCCTTCTAGAGCTTCCACCAGCGGGGCGACTCGCGCGGGATCAACGGATGCAGACGGTCAGCCTTGCACCGTCGCCCGATCATGCCGCTCCGTGAGACTCCCGCCGTGAAGCGCGGCGACCATCGCCCGCCCCGGTGCGAGCATGGCGAGTGGCGGTTCGCCGGAAGCGAGCCGTACCACTCGCGGCGTAGTCCGCTCCGCAAACACACTGGCCCCGCAGTCGATCCCGTTTGCCTCAGAGTGGGTTGCCTCGTCGCGTTAGTCGCGTATCGGCGTACGACCGCTCTGGAGCCAGAATTGTTGGCCGCAGGGCCAGGTGAAAGAAGCCTACTCCTCCAAGTCGGCTTGCGCGAGCGACTTTCGCCAATCGTTTCTAGGTGCCGATCAGCTTCGCCTTCATCCGCTCGAACTCCTCGTCGGAGATCGCGCCCTTCTCCTTCAGGTCGTTGAGCTTGTGCAGCTCGTCGACGGGCGTCGTGCCGGCCGTCTCGCGGACGTAGCTGTCGAAGTGCCGTCGGACCTCGGCCTGCTCCTTGATCGAGCGCTCCCGCATCCCGTGTCCTCGGACGATCAGGTAGACGAGCGCCGTCAGGAACGGGATGAAGATCAGGAAGAGGATCCAGATCGCCTTGGCCCAGCCGGAGAGCTGGTGGTCGCGGAACAGGTCGCCCACGATCGTGAACAGGACCATGATCCAGGCGACGAACAGAAAGATCCATATGACGGTGAGCAGCGCCTCACCAAACGAGAAGTCGGCGATCAGCATCAGGCAAGCTCCTTGCTTCGGGCGTGAGATGGCATCGTCGCGGGCACCCTCTCACAATATGTGAACCGGAATGCCCTCGTTCGCCGTCTCGATCGCCTTCCTGAGCCTCGTTCAGGCCGCGGTGATCGCCCTGCCGGGCGCCGCCCCGCGTTTATTGGCCGACCGGCTTCGCAGCCGATGGTGGGCGCTCGTGCCGCCCGCCTCGATCGTCGTCGTGATCGTCCTCGTCGGGATCTACGCGAGCTCGGCCGACGCCCTCTCATACCTGGCGCTCGTCGCCGTTCCGCCATTGGCGGCAATCGCTCTGGCGGCGCTGGTCAAGCGCGCACGCCCGGCGATGGCGCTCGCGGTCGTCCCGCTCTTCGCGCTGGCGTGGGCGCTGTCGGGATCGCTGGCCGGCAAAAGCGCCGCACTCGCGCTCACCGCGCTCGCCTGCGTGACGCTTGGGGTGATTCTCGCTGCGGTGGTAGCACCGCGATGGCTGACGTATGGCGTGTACGCGATGGCCGCCGTGGATGCCTGCCTCGTGGCGGCTGACCTGCTCCAGGCACCCAACTCCACGCTCGTTGCGGCGGGCCCAGCGGGGGGGCTGCCCAGGCTTCAGGCCGTGTACTTCGGTTCGGCGACGATGGGGTTCGGCGACCTGTTCATCGCGGCAACCGTGGGCGCGCTGCTTGCGAGGCAGGGGCGGCCCCAACTGGCAGCGGCGGTGCTCGCCGCCGTCCTGGGCCTGAGCTTCGACCTCCTCTTCTTCGCCGTCGACCTGCTGCCGACCACGGTGCCGATCGCCGTGACGCTCGCGCTGCTCGAGGCACGCGACCGCCGCCGCGCCCGGCGACCGAGGAGTCCGCGTCCCTGGCGGCGCGCCCTCGGAGCGCGTGACCCAGCCGGCCGCAGCCCGGCCGGCTGAGGGCCGATCACAATGGCCGACATGGAAGGCCGCCCGCCGCCCTCAGCGCAGAACCCGGATCCGGGTTGGTATCCGAATCCCACCGGCATCGGGCTCAGGTGGTGGGACGGCACGCGGTGGACGGATCACGTCCATCCGGCCGATTCGACGCCGGCAGAGTCCTCAGCGGCCGGCCGCTATCCGTTGCGCTACACGCTGCTCGACCGCTGGCCCCTCCTGCTGGGCGGCGCGGTGGTCGTGGCGGCGGCGGTCGTGGCCGTCGTCCTGCTCACCGGTGGGGGCGGATCCGGCTCAGGCGACGCTCAGGAGCAGGCCGTAACGCAGACGGTCGACGGTTTCCTCGCGTCGGTTGCCGACGGCGACGAGAGGGGATGCGAGCGCTTCATCGACGCGAAGGCGGAGGCGATGAGGAAGTACCTGCGTCTCGCGCGGGGAGTTCCCGGCTCCCAGAGCACGTGCGGGCTCGTCGGTGCCACCGGCGATCGGGTCGCGGCGCTGTCGGTGGACAAGGTGACGCTCGACGGCGACCAGGCGACCGTCACGTTCGACGACAACCCGACCGTCATCCACCTCTCGGATACGGGCGGGCGCTGGGTGATCGACGGGATTAGCTAGGCCCAGTTTGGGACCGCCACCTGGTGCCCTGTACCGCGCCCCCTCAAGTGGCTCGCCGACTCGAGCTGGATCAGGTAATACGCCACCTCGACGTCCCGCCCGGTACCGGTCAGCGCGTCAGGGTCGAGGACGTCCGCCTCGTGGAGATCGACACCGCGGTCGTCCAGGGATTGCGCCCGCGCGCGATTCCGCACCAGACAGCGCACGTCCCAGCCGGAATTGGCGAGGGCAACAGCCAGTCGCCC
>DATFON010000274.1:0-5512 GCA_035265465.1 Solirubrobacterales bacterium
AGAACTTCGCCTGCGGGAACACGTAGCTCCGCCGGCGCCGCTGTAAATCTAAAAACGACACGGGGGCCACGGGCCGCATCCGCGGCCCCCGTGAGCCCTGCCTACCCTCTGACCCGCCCTCGGGCCGCAGTTCCCCGCGGCCCGAGGGCGGTCCCGGCTACCGGTTCAGCGCCCGACGGGCGAGCTGAAGAAGATGAATCGGTTCCGCCACGGCGGAACGACCTCGTGACACTGCATTCCTCTTTCGCTCGCTTACGGGGTTAGCTGACGGGCTCGCGCCGAAAGAGCTGGCGCTACGCGGCAGTCCTGCCGCGATTCGCCCCGAAACGACTTGGGTCCCCCGATTCCCGCGATATGTGGCGGGAACTCAGCCCGAAGGTCGCGGCATGTTAACAACGCCCCCGACGGAAACTCATGCCGCGCTCACGCGAACCCCGCTCCGAGCGCGATTCTCCACAGCCTTTGCCTCGCTGAGGCTCAACCGCGTGACGTCAACGGGCGCCCCACGCTCCCAGGCGGGGCCTGCCAGTCGCGCGACGAGGGCACCAGGGGTCCATAGCGATCGACGGGACCGTGCAGACTGGCTGGTAGCTGACCGGCGAGCCCGACGCGCGTCGTCTGACCCGTGTCCATCCCAGCCGGGAGCCCGAACACGAGCCCCGCGACCACGAGCAACGACGCCACGGCGAGACAGGCGACCATCGCACGGCCCGCACGCAGCCCTCCCGTGAAGCCTGGGACGGGCTGAACCATCGGCTGCTCGGCCGGGGATATCGAAAGCGGGGCGACCCCGGGCTCGTCCAGGACTGGATGCCAGCGCACTCGCTCCCAGCGCCCGCCTCGGGCACGGAACCGGTTCTCGAGCGTGAGCAGATCGGAATCCGCCGGCCTCGCCTCGAGCGCAAGGGCCATCACCTGTTCGCGCTCGTTGGGATGAACGAAGTCACCGAAGGGGCGGGACATGAGCTCTTCCCGCGTCCACCCGAGGGCTCGCTCCCACCCAGCGCTCAACGACGTGAAGTAACGCGTGAATCCACCCCGCACGCGAGAAGGCGCTCGACCGTCGCCGGGGCTTCAACCCCGCCTTGTCCGACCACCATGTCGGGAGTTCGCACCATCGGTCCCTTTCCCGGCGCACATCTACATTACGACGCTGCTCGCTCCTCCGCAACCCAAAACGTTTCGGAAACGGGACCTGGCGACTACAGAACGGCGTCGGCCAGGAGGTCGACCTGGCCGGGGTCCGTCGAGGTCGGGAAGTAGATGAGCTCGTCGGCCCCGGCATCCACGAAGGCGTCGCGGTAGGCCTGCGCGGTTCCCTCGTCCGTGACCGCGCTCCCGACGATCTGCCCGACCATCTCGTCGCCCAACCACCCGTAGTAGTGGCTCAGGTCATGCTCGGCTGCCTCGGCGGCGCGTTCGCCGAGCGCGAAGTAACAGAGCGCGATGAGCCGTGGGGTCCCGTCGCGGCCGGCCTCCGACCAGGCCTCCTTGATCCTTCCCGACATCTCCTTGAACGCGTCCGGCGGGCCTCCGCCCATCGTCCAGCCGTCTCCGAAGCGAACGACTCGCTGAATGGTGGCATCCACGGAGCCCCCGATCACGAGCTCGGGGCCGCCCTCTCGCCCGGGCGGGGGACCGACCGGTCCGGCGAACCCCCGCTCCCCGCCCGCCCATACCTTCTTCATCTCGTCGAGCTGCTGGTCGAACAACCTGCCGCGCTCCTCGAAGGGGACGCCGGCCACCTTGAAGTCGTCCTCCCGCAGGCCGACGCCGACCCCAATGGTGAGTCGACCGTTTGACAGGGCGTCGATCGTCGCCGTCTGCTTTGCCAGCACCGCTCCGTTCCCGCGCAGAGGCGCGATCAGGATGTCGGTCGTCAGCCGGATGCGCTCGGTCACCGCCGCGGCAGCCGCGAGCGCCGTCAGCGGCTCGAAGTTCGGGTACACGAGCCGGTCGAGCGTGCCCAGCGTGGAAAACCCCCGCTCCTCCGCGCGCCGCGCCCAGGAAAGCAGAGACTCGCGGTCAACGCCCGCGATGGTCGCTGGAAGTCCGATGCCGATGTTCACTTGGACCCTCCTCCTCGATCGCTTGGAATTCGTGCGCTCAACGGCGCCGCACTTTACGCCCCGCGGTCGGGCTCGATCGGGGTGCCGCGCCGTCGCACGATGTACAGGGTGACGGCCGCACCCGTCAGCGGTGCGCCGATGCCGAGAAGGATGAACGCGAGCGGCGTGTCGATTTCGTCGATCATCCAGGCGAAGTTCATCCCGAAGAAGCCGGTGACGAACGTGAGCGGCAGGAAGATCGTCGAAACCACGGTCAGCCAGTAGATCGTCTCGTTCAATCGCAGGTCGATCAGCTTCGCCAGCCCGTCGCCCGCGGCGTCGATGCCGTCGATCAGGCGATTGAGCTGTCCGTAGATGCGCCCGAAGTAGTCCCGGCTGTCGGCCTGGAGGCCCTCGATCCGCCCGATCTCCTCGCTGATCCGCTCGAAGATGCCGCGCTGGGGCCCCAACCGGCGCCTCATTCTCGAGAGGCGCGAGTTGATCGCGCGCAGTGTCGCCATCCGCACCCGGGATGACCGCATGTCGGTGGACATGAGCTGCATGCCCTCCAGGGTCAACTCCGCCTCGTTCAGCGCATCGAATCCGGTGGCCACCATCGCGTCGAGAATCGCGTAGACGATGTATTGCTCGCTGCGCCCTTCGGGCGGATCGGGCGCCAGCCGCTCGGGCAGCGACAGCTCTTCCTCGTGCAAGGTCAGGATGAAGTCGCCGCTGATCAGGACGTGCACCTCGATGACCCGCAGTGGTTTCGGGATTCCCGCTGTGGATTCGGTCGTATCGAGAAAGCAGCTGAAGGCGAAGACGACGCGCTTGCCGTCGGAGTCGAACTTGAGGGAGGGCGGCGTGTCCTCCTCAAAGTCCACAAGCCGGTCGAGGGCGTGGCCAGGGATGCCGAGCGCCTCGCCCAGTTCGTCGCGGCTGGTCTGACTGAGCGAGACGTCGACCCAGAAGAACTTCCCGGCCCTCACCAGCGCCGCGATCCGCTCGCGCTCGGCTGCGGCGATTCCTTCGATCACCTCGCCCATCGGCCAACGAGGCTAAGGCCGGCCCAAGACGGAGCCCTTGCACGCGAGCCGTGCGAGCGGCTTCGCCCGATTAGTCGTCGGACCTGGCTTACGGCTTGAGCTTCCGCCCGGTCGCGAACAGATACTGCGCCCAGCCGACGAGGGCCGCGGTCATCACGATCGTGACTGCGAAGGCCAGCCACGCGGGGACGTCGCTAATTCCGAGAAACCCGTAGCGCACCGCGTTGACGATGTAGAAGAGCGGGTTGGCGTGGCTGATTTCACGCCACGGACTCGGAAGGATGCTCACCGAGTAAAAGACGCCGCCAAGGAAGGTGAGCGGCAGGATCACGATGTTGTTGACGAACGTGTGGTGGTCGAAGGTCTCGGCGTATGTGCCGACCACGACCCCCATCGCGCCGAACAGGGTCACGATCAAGAGCACCGCGGCGGCCAACTCGAGCGGGTGACGCACCGGGACGTCCGTGAGCGGAAGCGCAACCGCCAGCAGCCCGGCCCCGATCAGAAGCGCTCGGAACACACCGCCGATGGTCAGACCGACGTTCATCTGCCACGGCCGAATCGGTGCCGCCAGGACGTCGTGGATGTAGCGGTCGGAGCGAGCCTGAAAGATGGAGCTCGAGTTGTTGGAGTAGGCGGCCTGGGCCATCGCCATCGCGATCAGCCCCGGCACGATGAACTCGCGATACGGAAAGCCCTCGACCTGGCTGATCCGGGTTGAGAGGGAGAGGCCGAAGACGAGGATGAACAGCGCCGAGGAGATCACCGGCGCGAGCGTGGTCTGCGTCCAGAGCTTCAGCACGCGGTGCATCTCACGCGCCGACAGCCACAACAGGCCACGCCAGGGCTGCGGCCGGGCCATCCCTCGGTCCTGACCGACCGCGCTCAAAGCGGCGATGCCTCGCGCTCCAATGACCGCGCCACCGTGCGCAGGTAGACGTCCTCCAGTGTCACGACCCCGAATCGCTCCTTGAGGTCGGTCGCCGAACCACGCGCCACGATCCGACCGCCGGTGATCAGCGCGATGTCCTCGCACAGCGCCTCGGCCTCCTCCATGTAGTGGGTGGTGAGGAGGATCGTGGTGCCCTGGCTGTGCAGGCGACGGATGTAGCGCCACAGCTCCTGCCGCAGCTCGACGTCCACCCCGGCCGTCGGCTCGTCCAGAATCACCAGCCGCGGCTCGTGCAGCAGGGCTCGCGCCAACAGCAGCCGTCGCCGCATCCCGCCGGAGAGCTTGGGCGCCCGAACGTCGGCCTTGGCCCGCAGGTCGAAGATGTCGATCATCTCCTCGGCGCGGGCGCCGGCCTCGTCCCGGCTCATGCCGAAGTACCCGCCGTGGTACATGAGCGCCTCGCGCACGGTGAGAAAGCGATCGAGATTGGGCTCCTGCTCGGCCACGCCCACCAGGCGCCGCGCCTCGAGGCTGTCGCTTCGATGGCCGAAGACCCGCGCCTGGCCGCTTGAGATCCGGATCAGGTTCGTGACGGCGCCGATGAGGGTGGTCTTCCCGGCGCCGTTCGGCCCGAGGAGCCCGAAGAACTCGCCGGCCGGAATCTCGAGGTCAAGCTCGTCGAGGGCGAGCGTGCCATCGTCGTAGCGCTTGGTGAGTGCCTGGACGGAGAGCGCCGCCGGACCTGGTGTCGCGGGGACCGTGGACATGAATCGATTGTGGCAGCGCTCGCGGGCTCAGCTCACGCCGTCCCCGCGCGGGTGGACGCGCGCGTATTGCGACTAGACGCGGTCTGCGAGGGAGCCGACTCCGCTCCGCTCCGCGCAGTGGGCGCAGCAGTAGATGCTCCCGTCGGCCTCCACCCCATGGCCGACAACCCGCACCCCGCAGTGCTCGCAGGTTGGCGCGATCGCGTTGATCGCGCACTCGAAGCTGTCGAACGTGTGTGTCTCGTCGCCGCGAACCACCTGGAACGCCTTGTCGTACTCGTTCCCGCATACCTCGCATGTGGCCATCTCGCTCCTCCTCGCCTAGCCTCTCTGGAGGCGCTACCCGAGGCGCCCCCGGGACAAACGCCCGCGGTTTCGTAGTGGCGTCAGCGCCCGCTGTTCTTGCTGCTCGCCTCGATCGGCCACTTGCAGGCCGATGTCTCGTCGGGCTATGGTCCGGGCCGAGAGGAGCGAGATGGACCTGAACAGCCATGAGTTCTGGGCGCTGGTGCACGGCATTCTGCTCGGAGGGGCGTTCCTGCTCGCCTTCACGGGGGGACTTGCCGGCCTCTACAGCCTCAGGCTGGAGTTGGTCACTCCGGCCGGGGTGCGCGACCGGATCCGGCGACTCAGCATCGGCACGACGGCGATGGCCGCGATCCTCTGGCTTACGGTGATCGCCGGCACGTGGATCGTGTACCCGTGGTACCGAGAGGACGTCCCGAGCAGCCCCAAGTCGGAGCTGCTCGCGAACCCGGA
>DATFON010000275.1:0-14078 GCA_035265465.1 Solirubrobacterales bacterium
GGCCCCGATAGCTCAGCTGGATAGAGCGACTCCCTCCTAAGGAGTAGGCCGCAGGTTCGAATCCTGCTCGGGGCGTCCATGCCCTCGCAGCCTCGAACCTGCGGCACCGTTCGGCGTCCCGCCTCACTGAGGTTCGAATCCTGCTCGGGGCGCTGATGGTTCCCGAGGCGCGACTCGAACAGACCGAGGGCGGGTTCGCGGCGGCCGGCGAGGGGTGGTTCGTCCTCAACGCACGAGAGGCCCGTTGGCGACACGCCGAGGGGCGGGGTGCGCGTCTGGACTTCGAGGGCGAGACCGAGCTCCCGCAGGTCGGAGTCAATCTCTTCGTGCTCGCGCCGGGTGAGCTCATGGGCATGTACCACTGGGAGGCCGACCAGGAGGACTTCCTCGTGCTCTCCGGCGATGCGCTGCTCATCGTCGAGGGCGACGAGCGGCCGCTACGGCAATGGGACTTCGTACATTGCCCCGCCGAGACCAAGCACATCATCGTCGGCGCGGGAGAGGTGCCCTGCGCTGTCCTCGCCATCGGTGCGCGCGAGCACCGAGAGGGGACCGACTGGGGCGGCTACACGGTGGACGAGGCCGCGCTCCGTCACGGCGCCGGCGTCGAGCGGGAGACCACCGACGCCGAGGATGCTTACGCCCGCGTCCCGAAGCGCGAGCCGACGAGGTACCGCGAGGGCTGGCTTCCCGATGCGCGCTAGCGCCGGCCCGTGGCCTCGAGCCGGCGGCGGGCCTTCAGGACAGCCTGTACCGAGCAGCCGAGGGACTTGGCGATCTCGCCATTGGTCTTCGCGGGTGCGCGGTCGACTTCGAATTCGATTCGTCCCTTGGCCCGGAGCTTGGCGCGCTCCGCGAGATTGAGACTGGCGTCCGCCTTCTCGAATGCCGCCTCGGCGGCGAGCTCGCGTCGGCACCTCAGGCAATGGGTGCCCCGATCCCCGACGCTCCAACCGGTCGGCGGGCCGCTGGGCTCGTGGCCGGGCAGGTAGCGGATCGCCACGCTGCAGCGCTCACAGGTCCAGCTTCGATTAGCGCTGGCGGTAGTCATCGGTAGGTCCTCCGTCCACTCGCACGCCTGTGATTGCGGTGGCGATGCGGGCGCCGTGCGGCCGGGGCCGTTTGACGCCCAACGTGGACGGGTCGCCCGTGGTCGAACTCCGGTGAGAGACCGAGGCCGGCAGCGATCTGCCCCATTTCGGCTGCCTGCTCGGGAAGGATGAAGCTGATGCCCGTGCCGTCGCGACCGGCACGGGCGGTGCGCCCTACCCGGTGAACATAGGCATCGCGGTCTCCCGGGGCGTCGAAGTTGATGACGTGCGTGATGTCCTCGACGTCTACCCCTCGCGCGGCGACGTCCGTGGCCACGAGGGTGTCCACGTCGCCCTTCGCGAAGCGACCGAGCGCCTTCTGGCGCTGCGACTGAGACTTGTTGCCGTGCATCGCTAGCGCCGCCACGCGGTTCTTGTTGAGCCGCTTGACCAGCCGATCGGCGCCGCGCTTCGTTCGCACGAACACGAGCGTTCGCCCGCGCTCGGAGTCGCGCAGCTCGGCGACGAGCGCGTCGACCTTCGCCTCGTGAACCAGATGGACGAAGCGGTGACGGACTTCGCCGACGTCGGCCGCCTGGGGCTCGTGGACGTGGCGGCGGGCGTCGTGGGTGTAGGCGCGTGCCAGCTTTCCCGCGGCGGCCTCGAGAGTCGCCGAACAGAAGAGCGTCTGACGCTCGCGGGGCGTGCGCTCGACGATCCGATCGACGGCGGGCTTGAACCCCATGTCGAGCATCCGGTCTGCTTCGTCGATAACCAGGATCCCGATGTGCTCGAGGTTCAGGGCGCGGCGCTGGAGCAGGTCCTCGAGGCGCCCGGGGGTCGCGACGACGATATGAGCATTGGCGGCACGCTTGGCCTGCTTCTCGATCCCGACACCGCCGTAAACGGGGGCGATGCTCAGACCGCGGCTTTGGCCAAGGTCGCGAAGCTCGTCCACGATCTGGACCGCGAGCTCGCGGGTGGGAACGAGGACGAGGGCCCCCGGCTTACGGTCGCCGGGCTTGAGCCGCTCGACGATCGGTACGCCGAAGGCGAGGGTCTTGCCAGAGCCGGTCGGCGACTGGACGAGGACGTCGTGTCCGGCGAGTACGTCACCGATCACGAGCTTTTGAACGGGGAACGGCGCGACGATGTCGCGCTTCTCGAGCGCGTCCGCAACGGGACGCGATACGCCGAGATCGGCGAAAGACATGTGGTGCAACTCCTTTACGAGTGGTGGGAATCCTGAAACCCGGACGCACTCTGAGTGCACGGAAGAAACGGAACTCCTCGGGTGCCCTTGCGGCATCCCGACGGCAACCACGGTAGCAGGGCGAGACCGCGGGACCCTCGCGGCAGCCGAAGTTGGGTGTCGATTCCCCCTGCTATTCGACCACATTCGGGGGGCGCCGCTAGACTCGGTGTACCGCCGGTGGGCCTCTGCCTCCTCCTCCGCCCTCTTTAAATCCCGGCTCAACGCGAGGAGTAGGAGAGGGGTAACGCAATGCCTGGACCACAGGTGCACACGTCCGATTCGGACGGATCCGCCGGGAACACCGCCTCCGACGAGATCGCGAGGTCGCTCGGATCGGTCTGGCAGCGTTTCTCGGGTCAAAGGCCGAAGTCCACGAACGTGGAGATCGAGAAGGACGTCGTCCGATGCGTGATCGAGGAGAACTCACCGGAGGCTCTGCTCGAAGAGGATGGCGAGTCCACGGTTGACGCCGACGCGTCGCCTGACTCTCGTCGGTTCGACTACAACGCGACGGCCGCCGTCACCCGCGTCACTGGCCGCAAGGTGATCGCCTTCATCCCGAAGCGCGACAAGAAGAACATGACCTCCACGCAGACGTTCATTCTCGACCGGCCCCGGCAGAAGTTCTAGAGCCGAGTCTCGAGCGGCGGACCCCCCGCCGCAGCTTCCGTATTGCTTGAGCCGCCAGCCCCGGCAGCGCGCATAGGATCGCGCTCTACCGGTCATATGCGTGAGAAACCCGCCATCGCCGTGCTCCTGGTCGCCGCTGCGGTCGCCGCGAGCGCCTGCGGCGACGGGTCGACGACGACCTCGACGAGTACGGCGCCCAAGGAGGTCGCCCAAAAACTTCCGAAGCTGCCACCGGGATGGAAGGAGCGGCGCGACCGATCGGTTGGGTACGCGATCGGCGTGCCGACCGGTTGGGAGGTCGGTGGCCACCGCGGCCGCGTCCTGTTTCGCTCACCCGACCACCTGGTCGCGGTGACCCTGACCGCCGATCGCAAGCCCGGCACCTTCGAGGTTTCGCTGGACCGCTTCGCGACACAGGCGCTCGCCGCCCTCCCGGGGTTCAAGTTGCCGCTCGAACCGAGCAAGCCTGAGCCGTTCAAGGGCACGCCGCTGAAGGCCGTCGAGACCTCCGCCACCGGAGCCCAGGCCGGGGGCCTGAAGGAGCGGGCGACTCTGGTCGTCCTGCGCCGCGACCACGTCGTGAACTACACGGTCGCGGTGTTGGAGAACGCCGAGTACCCAGGTTCGGAGCTCGACTGCGCGGTGGCCCTGCAGATGATCCGCACGCTTCGCGACCAGCCGGTGAGGGAGCCCGCCGGAGCCGGCAGCCCGTAGCGGTTCGGCTAGGCCCGGTCCGGCCGGTCGGGATAGATTTCGTCGATCGTCACCAGCGCCTGGAAGGGCGCGCCGGCGGCCTCGCCGATCGCCTCCGCGCCGCCGGCCAGGCGGTCGACGACGCACAGCGCGCCGCGGATCTGCAGGCCCTCCTCGTGGATCCGCTCGATCGCGGCGACCGTTGAGCCGCCGGTTGTCACCGTGTCCTCGACCACGAGGCAGCTTGTTCCCTTCTGCACGGGGCCCTCGACCCACCGCTGCAGCCCGTGCTCCTTTCGCTCCTTGCGAACGAAGAAGCCGACGAGATCGTTCCCCTCGGGCACCGCGATCGCCGCACATGCCAGCGGGATGGCGGCCATCACGGGGCCGCCGACCGCGTCGGCGTGCACCTCGCGTGCGGCGGCCGCGATCAGCCGTCCCGCGGCGCGGAATCCCTCGGGGCGCATGATCGCGCGGCGCGCGTCCACGTAGTACGAGGCCGTCTGGCCGCTCGACAGAGTGACTTCGCCGATCACCAGGGCGTGCTCCCGAAGCTGGGCCAGGAGCACCTCCTTGGCCCCCGCGAGCTCAGGGGTGCTCATCGGCAGCTAGCCGTAAAGGTAGATCGAGTCCCCGAGCGAGATCCAGTTATAGATGAAGATCGAGTCGGGGATCGGGTTGCGGACACAGCCGTGGCTTGCCGGATAGGTCGGTACCGAGTGATAGCCGTGGGTGGCGTAGCCGCCCTGGAAGTACGCCGAGTAGTACATCCCGACCGAGTTGTAGCCCGCGTCCTTGCGATAGAAGCGGTAGTGGCCGCGGATGGTGGGCGTGGCGGGCGCGCCCGTGGAGACGGCGAAGGTGTGCTGGGGCTCGCCGTGCTTGGCGAGGACCATGACCTGCTTCGAAATGTCCACCTCGACGTGCTTGCCCTTGCCGGGGTACTTGAGGTCGTACTCGCCGTGTCCCGAGGCCAGTCTCTTGAAGATGTCGGAGTTGGCGTTGAAGGTGCGCTTCATCCCGTTGACCTTGCGGACTGCCATCACCGCCCACTCGGTGCGCACGTTGTACTTCTTGCCATGCGAGGTGAAGTAGCCCTGCTTGGAGAGCACGTGGTTGAAGACCTTCACCTCCGAGTTCCGGTTGCCCGGGTCCAGATCCGGATACCGGATTCGGAACTTCTCCGAGCGCGCGACGACGCCACGCTGATCGGCGGTGCGCTCGTGCTTCGCGAGGACCTTGTACGTGCCGGGCCTGATCAGCTCCTTCGACTTGAAGTTGAAGCGCCCCTTGTCCGCGCCGTGGACCTTTTGGACCTCCGGATTCAGCTTGCGAACGACCTTGCCGTGCCGCAGGAGGCTCACCCGGACGTGCTCTCCGGCCACGTACGGCCGCAGATAGCCGACGGCCCGCGCCCGCTTGCCGACCATGAGCTTGTGGTCCTTGTGGATCCCGTGGACCTTCACGCTCATGTGGGCCGGAGCCCTGGGGTCGGGCATCGGCGGCGCCTTCGCAGTGGTCCCGGCCTGTCCGGTCACGCCGGTGCCCGGCGTCGTGTCCTCAACCGGGGCCGGCGGGACGGGGGCCGGTGTCGTCGTCGTCACCTCCTGGCCGGCGGCAACCGTGGGTAGCGCGATCGCTGCCGCCAGAGTGGTCCCCGCCACCAGAAGTGAGATGCGACACCTGCCCATCACGCCGCCATTCTGCCACGCGGAGGGGCGAAAACGCCGAGGTGTCCCCTACGGAACGAGCCTTGCGCGCAGCGCACGCACGGGAACCGGGAACAGGAGCGCGGTCACCACGGCGAGCCACGCGGTGTGAATGAGGATGCTCGCGGCCTCGGGACCGGTGGCCATTCCCCGCGTGATCTCCACCAGGTGGTACAGGGGGGTGAACCACGCCACGACCTCCACCCACCCGGGGAGCTGGTTGAACGGGAAGAAGATCCCCGAGAACAGGAACATCGGCGTGACCCCGAGCGTGAAGAAGTAGCTGTAGAGGTCGATCTTCGGGATCAGCGACGTGAACGTGTAGCCGATCACCGAGAAGCAGAGCCCACCCAGGAGCACGAACGGCGGAATCAGGATCGCCCACGGTGAGGAGACCAGCCCCACCGCCGCGACGACGATCAGGACAACGATGCCGTAGACGGTCGCCCGCGTCGCGCTCCACGCGACGTCGCCGGCGACGAGGTCCTGGGGCTCGATGGGCGTCGACAACACGTTGTCGTACAGGCGGAGCTCGTTCATCCGGAAGTAGACGTTGTAGGTGGTCTCGAACGCCGCCGACCACATCGCCGCCGAGGCGATCAGTCCAGGCGCCACGAACTCCTTGTACGGGATCCCGTTGATGCCGTGAGCGATGTAGGTGCCGAGGCCGAATCCGAGCGCGAGGAGGTAGAAGAACGGATCGAGGAAGGTGGGGAGGAGCGCCCCCTTCCAGAGCTTCGAGAACACGCGCGCGTTGCGCACCCAGATGGCGGCGGCGTGGCGCGGTGACGGGATCAGGTCCCGGAGCGCGAGGCGCTCGCCCAGCCCGGCGTAACCCGGCTCATAGGACATCGCGACAGCATCCTCTTCGTTGCACCACCACGACTACTCCCTCAATGACCTTCCGGTGAGCCGCAGGAAGACGTCCTCTAGCGTCGCCCTTCGGACCATGGCGGACTCGGTCGGGAACCGGTCGTGATCGAGCGATCGCAGGAGCTCCTCGGCGTCGTCCGCAAACAGGGTCAACGCTCCGTCGTGCAGCTCGTGCCCGTCGGCCCGCTCGCCGATCGTGGCCAGGAGGGCTGCAGGGTCGCAATCGTCCGCGAGCTCGAGCTCCAGTGCCTCGCGCCCCACGTGTTCGCCCACGAGGGCGCCGGGCTGTCCCTCGGTGACGATCTTCCCCTCGTCCATGATCAGGAGGCGGTCGCACAGGCGGGCCGCCTCCTCCATGTAGTGCGTCGTGAGCAGGAGGGTGACCCCGCGCCGCTGCAGGCGCTCCAGCGAGCGCCAAACGGCGAGCCGGGCCTGGGGATCGAGCCCGGTGGTCGGTTCGTCCAGCACGATCAGCTCCGGGTCGTTGACCATCGAACGGGCGACCATGAGCCGGCGCTTCATGCCACCCGAGAGGGCATGGACCCGGTCCCCGCCGCGATCGGTGAGCAGCGAGAACGCCAGGAGGTCGTCCACGCGAGGGCTGGCCGTCGCGGCGCCGATCCCGAAGTAGCTGGCCTGCTGCACCAGGTTCTCGCGGACCGTGAGGTCCCCGTCCAGGTTGGTCTCCTGGGCCACGACGCCGATCCGGGCCTTGATCTGGCGGCGCTCGCGCCGGGCGTCCATGCCCAGCACGCGCAGCTCGCCCTCGCCAACCCGCGCGAGCCCGTAGATCATCTTCATCGTCGTCGTCTTGCCGGCGCCGTTCGGACCGAGGAACCCGAAGCAGATCCCCGCCGGCACCTCGAAGTCGATGCCGTCCACGGCGACGCGACTCCCGTAGCTCTTTGCGAGCCTCCGGGCGAGGACCGCCGGCCCGACGTCCCCGTTCGCGCTCACGAGGTCAGCACCGCGAACGCGAACGCGTTGTTCAGCGTGTGCAGCGCGATCGTCGGGTAGATCGAGCCGGTCTCCTCGTATACCCAGCACAGGGCAAATCCGAGGAAGGCGAGCTGGGGGACCACGGTCAGGCTGCCGCTGCCGGTGTAGTGGAACAGCCCGAAGATCGCCGCCGACAGAATCGCGGCGACCGGAAAGGACAGGCTCCGGCGAAAGCCGCCGAAGATGAATCCCCGAAAGAAGATCTCCTCCGAGATCGGCGCGGCCCCGACGATCAGGATCCCTGCCACGACCGTCCCGAGGTCGCCATGCCCAAACCCCAGATCCCGAGTGATGTCCCGTTGATGGGGGTGGACGAGGGCGGAGTAGACCAGGGCGAACACGACGTAGGCGATGTAGGCGGCGCCGGCGATCACGAGGGGCGAGCGCAGGGGGCGCCGCAGCCCCAGCGTCCACCGCGGCACCGCGGCTGTGCCGGGAAATCCACGGTCGGCGGCGACGCTGAAGGCCACCCCCACGAGTGTTGCGGCCAGCAGCGCCTGGGCGGCGAGGCGGGCGGCGAGCGAGTCGAGACTCGGATCGAAGGCGGACACGATGCCGACCTCGACCACGCTGAGGACGAGGAGGACCAGGATGCCCACGCCCACACGACCCGGCCCCCACGTGGCGGCCACCTTGCGCGGAGGCGGCGTCGCCCCCGGGGGCGGCACTGATCCGCCCGGGCCCGGCGGCGGGGCGGTGAGAGGTGCCCCGGTGTCCATGGCGCCACCGATCCCGGAGGCGGATGGGTCCTCGTCCCTCATCAGCACGACGGTATTGGCAAGGCGATCGCCCAGACGCTGCCTTCGCCTGGACAGGGGGATCAGGAAGGGCCCGACGACACAATCCACCACGAGGAGCAGGCTCCGAACCAGCGCCCGGCTCCATGACGGCGGCTGACCCGGCTCCCCCACCACGCGGATACCGAGGGCGCGCATCCCGAGCGTCTGGCCCCATCGCCACTGGGCGAGGACGAGATAACCGAACCACAGCACCGCGACCGACAGGAGGATCACGGCCGCCAGCACGGTCTGTTGGGTCGTGGCGTACTCGCTGGCGGCGTCGGGATCGAGGACGGTGATCGCGATCGAGTAGGCCGCCCAGGCGATGGCGAGATCGACGAGCCCGGCGACAACGCGGCGGGGCAATCCGGCGTAGGGCGGCGCCTCGTGGCTGAGCTCGGAAGCGATCACGAGTCGAGATGGTGCCGGATGGCCGCGAGCGACCCGATGTCCCCACTGTCGCCACGGTCGATCAGGAGCGCCCTGATACCGGCTGCCCGCGCTCCGTCCAGGTCCTCCTCGGGGGTGTCGCCGACGTGGAGGGCGTCGCCGGCGGCGCATCCGGCGAGCTCCAGCGCCGCCTCGAAGATCCGGGGATCGGGCTTCCTCGCGCCCACCGCCGCCGAGGTGACCACGCCGTCCAGGTGATCCGCAAGACCGCAGCGGGCCAGCACGTCGGGCAGCGAGAAGTCCCAGTTCGATACGCACACAAGGCGCAGGCCCATGGCGCGAAGCTCGGCGAGCGAGGGCGCGGCGTCGGGGAAGGCGCGGAAGCGAATCGCGGCCATCATCCGCTCGACCGACACGTCCCGGCCGAGCTCTCGCGAGAGGATCTCGGCGCAGCGTCGCCGCAGGTCGGCGAGCGAGGCGGCGTCGCGCCCCTCGTCGCTGTGCTCGCGGTAGTAGCGCATCTCGGCACGTACGGCGGCCACGAGCCGCTCGTCGGCGTCGATGTCGAGCTCCTCGCCCAGGTGAGTCCACGGCGGTTCGAGCTCGACCAGGGTGCCGAGCGCGTCAAAGAGCACGCAACGCGTCATCAGAGCATTCTTGCGGCAGGAACACACCATCGGGGGGGCGAATCCCTGAGCGTGACCCTTCTCATCGCGGACGGCCAGCAGGATCTGGTCTCGGCGCTCATCACCATGGGCGTCGCGATCGTCATCGCGTTCGCGGTCGACCGGCTGGCCATCGCGCGCGGTGGTCGGGTGGCTTCCAGGGTGTCGGAGGGGACGCTCTCGCGCACGGCTCAGACCCGGCTGCGGCTGGTCCGAAGGCTGATCTTCGTGAGCATCCTGGCGATCGGCGCGGCGCTCGCGCTCAGCAGGTTCACGCAGTTCTCGCGGCTGGCCACCGGCATCCTGGCCTCGAGCGCCGTGCTCGGCCTGGTCATCGGCTTCGCGGCCCGCCAGACGCTGGCGAACATGGTCGCCGGCATCCTGCTCGCGATCACGCAGCCGATCCGAGTGGGGGACACCGTCACCGTCGCCGACAACACCGGACGCGTCGACGACCTGACCCTGTCCTATACCTACATCGACACGGGCGACGGCCGGCTGATGGTGGTGCCGAACGAGCAGGTGTTGTCCGCTCCGGTCTTCAACCACTCGACCGGCGATCGGACGGCGCCCGCAACCGTCTCCGTGTGGCTCCCACCAGCGGCGTCCCTGGAGGAGGCGCGGCGCGTCTTGAAGCCGGCGGGCGCCACAGAGGTGACCGTGGCGGAGATGACGCCCGAGGGGGTCAGGCTCGAGCTCAAGGGATCGCGCGCCCGTGAGCGCACGCAGGTGGGGGACGAGGAGTCCGATCTTCGAGAGCACGCGCACCAGGCGCTCCTCACGGCGGGCCTGCTCGAGGAGTAGAGCCATGCCCGGCGGCCCCGCGGCTCGCCCCCGGTACCCTTATCCGATCTCATGACTCAGCGAGCGCGAAGACGGCACCGCCGCTCGCGAGGCTCGATTCGCCGCAAGGTCCTCGTCGCCTTCGGGGCCCTGTTGGGCGTGATCGTCCTCGCGCTGGCCGCGGGCGGGGCTTGGGTCTACAGCATCGCCAACAAGGTCGACATCGATCGGCTCAAGCCGATCCACCAGGGCTCCAACTCGGTCGTGTTGGCCGCCGACGGCTCCCGCCTCGGCTACATCCAGTCGGACACGATCCGCCGCCCAGTCAAGCGCTCGGAGATTCCCAAGATGCTCGACGAGGCCACGGTCGCGATCGAGGACCAGAACTTCTACGAGCACGGGGGGATCGACCCCGAGGCGATCTTGCGGGCGGCTGTCGAGAACGTGGAGGCGGGCTCCGTCGTCCAGGGCGGGTCGACGATCACCCAGCAGCTCGTCCGCAACCTCTACATCACCAATCCGCAGGACGACATCAAGCGCAAGATCAGGGAGGCGGTGATGGCCGACCAGTTCGAGTCGGAGCACTCGAAGAACTGGATCCTCACCAAGTACCTGAACACCGCCTCCTACGGAACGACGGACGGCCGCACCGCCCTCGGCGTCCAGGCCGCGGCGGAAACCTACTTCGACAAGAGCGTGGGCGACCTCTCGCTGCCCGAGGCGGCGATGATCGCCGGCCTTCCCCAGGCGCCGTCGGAGTACAACCCGCTGATCAATCCCAAGGGCGCCCTCCAGCGCCGCAACGAGGTCCTCCAGTCGATGGAGCAGCAGGGCTACATCAATCAAAAGGACTACGAGAGCGCGCTGCAGAGTGGGCTCGGCCTGGACCGGGGTTACAAGTACGAGGAGATCAAGCAGCCGTACTTCTTCGACTTCGTCCAGCAGCAGCTGATCGACAGGTACGGCGTCAACACGGTGCGCAACGGCGGCCTCAAGGTCTACACGACGATCAACCCCCAGCTTCAGGCCGACGCGCAGGCGGCCGTGGATTCCTGTTCGGTTTGCGCTTCGGACTACAGCCTGGCTGCGGCTCTCACCTCGGTCGACGCGACCAATGGCCACATCCTGGCGATGGCCTCGACTCAGGACTACTCGGCGAGCTCGCAGTTCAACCTCGCCGCCAACGCCCACCGCCAGCCCGGATCCTCCTTCAAGCCCTACGTCCTGGCGACGGCGATGAGCCAGGGCATGGATCCCAACACGACGTACTACTCGGGCTCGAGCCCGATGGACTTGAGCACCACCGAATGGGGCCCGTGGGAGGTCAACAATGCCGGGGACGGCGAGGGGGGGACGATGGATGTGCGCGACGCGACCATCCACTCCGTGAACGTCATCTACGCGCAGCTCGATCTCGACGTCGGCCCGGACAACGTGAAGGAGATGGCCGAGAAGCTCGGAATCACGTCGCCCCTCGACGGCATCCCGGCCGAGGGGATCGGTGGACTGCGGATCGGGGTCACGCCGCTCGAGCAGGCCGACGCCTACGCCACCTTCGCCAACGGGGGCGTCCACCATGACGCGACCGCGATCGCGAAGGTCGTGTTCCCCAACGATAAGACCGACGTCCCCGACGAGGGCGAGGGGACACGGGTGCTCTCCGACGGGATCGCCTACGAGATCACGGACATCCTCAAGGGGGTAATCACCGAGGGGACCGGCGCCGGGTACACGGACATCGGCTGCCCCGCCGCCGGCAAGACCGGGACCACCGAGAACGAGTCGGACGCCTGGTTCGTCGGATACACACCTCGGATCTCGACCGCGGTCTGGGTGGGTCATCCCCTGTCACGGGACTACACGGGGTACGGGGGTCCGACCGCCGGGCCGATCTGGCAGTCCTACATGTCGGCCGCGCGCGGCAGCTACTGCGGCGACTTCCCAGCCGCGGAGAACCCACCGGAGTACTCCTCGAGCTGGAGCGGTGCGCACAGCGTGTCGGCGCCTTCCTCCACCTCCGGCGGCACCAGCTCCGGCGGGTCCGGCACCTCCTACGTGCCGCCCACCGACACCACGGGCAACTACCCCTCGCAGTACTACGCGCCCGGCGCCGGCGCGGACCCGGCCCCAACGCCGTCCCCGGACACCGGCGGCGATACCGGCGGCGGTGGGCCACCGTCCGGAACCCCAGCGCCGCCCAGCGGCGGGCCACCCAGCGGCGGCGGGCCATCCACCGGCGGCGGCACCGGGGGCACCGGCTGAGGCTCACACGCGGGCGAGTGGTGGGCGCGATCGCGCTCGCCGCGCTCGCCGGCGCGGCGGTTCCGTTGGCCGCGCCGGGCTCCGGACTCGTGCCGGGGACCGACGCCGGTTCCCCCGGATGGCTCCTTGGCCTCTTCGGCGACGGCCTCGGGATCGGCGGCGACGGTTACCGCGCCGCGCTGTGGATCGCGTTCGCGGCATATCTCGGCGTGGTGATGTGCGCCGCAGCGCTCGGCCGCCGAGCCATCCGCTGGGCGGCGATCGTTGCCGTCGTCGCGTTCGCGCTCGCGCCGCCGCTGCTGTCGCTGGACGTGTTCAGCTATTTGTCGTACGCCCGTTTGGGCGTCCTCCATAGCCTCAATCCGTACGACTTCGCGCCGGCGGCGATCCCCCACGACGCCGCCGCGGCGCGCGTGCAGGACTACCGGGACGCCACGAGCGTGTACGGACCGCTCTTCACGCTGGGCAGCTACCCACTGGGGCTGATCGGCGTCCCGGCGGGGATGTGGGCGATGAAGGCCGCCGCCGCCGCCTCGGTCCTCGGGGTGGCGTCGCTCGTGGCCCGGGTCGCCACTTTCCGCGGGATTGCGCCGGCTCCCGCCGCGGCCCTGGTCGCCCTGAACCCCCTGGTGCTCGTGGACGTGGTCGGCGGTGCCCACAACGACGCGCTCATGATGCTCGGCCTGGTCGGTGGGGTTGCGCTCGTCCTGGCGGCGAGGGAGGCGAGTGGCGGCGTCGCGCTGGTGGCCGCCGCCGCGATCAAGCTCCCCGCCGCCGTGGCCGCGCCATTCGCGGTGATCGGCGCGGGTGGGGGGTGGCGCCGGACGCGACTTCTGTTGGGCTTGATCGCGGGTGCGGTTGCGATCGCCGCGGCCGGGCTGGCGATCTTCGGCACCTCGGTCGTGGACGGGCTCGACTTCCTGTCCGGAAGCCAACAGCGGGTGAGCTACCACAGCCTCCCGGCGACCCTTGCGCGCGGTCTCGGGATCGACCTGGACATCGCCCGCGCCTGCTTCGCGGCGGCCTATGCAGCGCTGGCGCTATGGCTGGTGGCGTGGACGGTGCGGGGAGGGGATTGGGTGCGAGCCGCGGCGTGGGCGATGCTCGGTCTCCTCTGCGCCACCGTCTACCTGGCGCCGTGGTACTTGCTGTGGGCGCTGCCGCTGGTGGCCGTCGCGCGCGATCGAGCTCTGGTCGTGCTCACCCTGGCGCTCTGCGCGTACCAGCTCCCGGCGGGCGTGCCGGGGTAACCGCATGGCGCCGGGCTGCGCCGATCAGGGCGATCGGCACACACACGCCGACGATCACGAGGGCCGCGACCGGGTGCGGCAGGGCCACCTCGGAGAGCAGAAGCACGCCCGTGAGGACGGCGGAGGCCCTCAGCGACGAGCGCACCAGACGCCCGTTCCTCGCGGATGGGCGGGCGGCAAAGAGCGCCATGGCGAACGCCGAAGCGGCGAGCCCGAACGCCGCCGCGCCGAAGGCGATCACGAGGTACACGGTGACCGGAGGCGAGTACTCGCACGAGGATCCGGCGCACGCCGGGTCGATCGTGGCGCCGACCACGGCCGCCGGGATCACGGCCAGGTAGGCGAAGCAGACGGCGCCGAGCGCGGCGAGTACGCGCACGCGGTCAATATAGGACGGCTGACGTGACCGAGGAAGCACCATTGGGGGAGTTCGACTTGATCGCCCGCCTCGTCGAGGTGGTCGAGGAGTCCCGGCGCGGCCAGTCCAGCCGGAACATGAAGACGGGTGGCGATGGAGCCCGGGTGCTGATCGGAAGCGGTGACGATGCGGCGGTTACCGCGCCGGGTGGCATCACGGCGACGTCGGTGGACGCGTTCGTCGAGGGGGTCCACTTTCGTCGCGACACGGCATCGCTCGAGTCGATCGGCCGCAAGGCGATCGCATCCGCGCTCTCGGACCTGGCCGCCATGGGCGCCACCCCCGGGGAGGCGTACGTCCAGCTCGGAATCCCCTCCGACCTCGACGAGGGCGGGAGCATC
>DATFON010000276.1:0-12522 GCA_035265465.1 Solirubrobacterales bacterium
GCCCGGCGCTCCCAGTTCCTCGGCGGCCTCCAGGAGCGGCGCGGCGTGAGGAAGGGCTACAGCATCTTCAACGACCTCCGCCAGAACCGCAACCCCGGCAGCCCGACAACCGTCGACGGCCACTTCAAGTACGAGCATGCCCCGAAGAAGCCCGGGGCCCCCGGGAGCGTCGTGCTCGATCCGGGGAGCTATACGCCGACGCCTGCCACATCGGCGAATGTGCCCAACACCGTGGGCGATGAGCCGGCCCACGCGAGCAACGAGCTGATGATCGACGCGCAGCATTCGAACACCGGCCACCCGCTGCTCGTGGGCGGCCCCCAGATCGGCTACTTCTACCCCGGCTTCACGCACGAGATCGACATGCACGCGGGCGACCTCGACTGGCGCGGCGCGACGGCGGTGGCATTCCCCGGCTACCTTGTGATCGGCCGCGGACCCGACTTCGCAAGCACGCTGACGTCGGCGGGCTCCGACATCATCGACCAATACGCCGAGACCCTCTGCGGCGGCAGCGATACGAAGTACATGTACAACGGCGAGTGCCGGTCGATGCGCGAGTTCAACGCCGGGACGCTGTCCGGCGAGCCGGTCACCTTCGAGACGACGGTCCACGGTCCCGTCGTCGGCTACGCGACCGTCGACGGGCGAAAGGTGGCGATCTCCCGGAAGCGCTCGAGCTACGGGAAGGACGTCCTCGACCTGCTCTACAACCGCCGCCTCTCCAACGGCCAGGTGCACAGCGCGAAGTCGTTCTTCGAGGCCGCCGCATTGACGCCGCAGACGTTCAACTCCTTCTACATCGACTACAAGCACATCGCCGAGTTCACGGCCGGCCTGCTACCGAAGCGCCCGAAGCACATCGATCCCAGCCTGCCCACCGTGGGGACCGGCAACTACGAGTGGCGCGGGTTCGTCCCCACGGACAGGCACATCCAGGGCGTCGATCCCCAGAACACCCCGGTCAAGGGGACGATGGTGAACTGGAACAACATCAGCGCGCACGGGTTCGGCGCCGCCGACGACTCCTTCGGGGGCAATGGCTCGGCGGCCCGCGTGGACATGCTCAATCGCGAGCTGAGGCTTCAAAGGAAGCACGGCAAGTGGTCGCTGGCGACGGTGACGTCGGCGATGAACGCGGCCGCGACCCAGGACGTGCGGGCGATCGACACGGTCCCGTTGCTGAAGCAGTTGCTGAAGGGAACGAAGGCGCCGAACGAGCAGTCGGAGGAGATGCTGGCACTGCTCATCGCGTGGCGCCACAACGGCGGAAACCGGCTGGACCTCGACCTCGACGGCAATATCGACGATCCGGGTGCCGCGATCATGGACGCCGCGTGGCCGAACATCGCTAACGCCTTCATGAAGCCGCAGCTCGGATCCCAACGCGATGAGCTCGCTTCGCTGTTCTCCCGCTTCGACGCACCGCCCGGGGGGCAGTACAGCGGCTGGTACCAGTACTTCAACCGCGACATCCGCAGGCTGCTGGGCAAGAATCAGAAGCAGCCGTTCGCGAATCGGTACTGCGGGGGAGGCAACCTCCACCGCTGCCGGCAGTCGATCTGGGAGGCCATCGCCGCCGCGGGCGACGAGCTGGCCAGCGACCAGGGGACGTCGGTGCCGAGCGAATGGCGAGCCGACGCGGACGCCGAGCGCATCCACTTCGTGCCCGGGCTTCTGAAGACGACGATGCGCTACACGAACCGCCCGAGCGGGATCCAGCAGGTCATCTCGTTCAACCGGCACCGCTAGCGGGCCGGCGGCTCCAGGCCCAGCTACTCCCGCGAGTGCTCGAGAATCCGCTCGCGAAGGTCGTCGAAGTCGTCGTCGGTGAAGTCGAACTGCGCGGGCTCTGTCTCCTCGAGGAAGTCGCCCAGGACGGCCGCGAACCGGACCGGCTGGTCGAGGTGGGGAAAGTGACCCGCATCCTCGAAGATCTCGAGCCGGCTGCCCGGCATAGCGTCGTGGGCGAACTCGCCGTGTGTGGCTGGAATCAGCGGATCCCGTCGCCCCCAGACGATGAGCGCCGGCATCATGCTCGCCAGATACAGGCGGTCCGCGGCGCTGACGCGCTGGCCGTTGTGATCGATGACGGCCCGGACCGTGTGCAGGAAGGCGCTCCGAGCCTCGGCGTCGCCGAGCGACGCGTACCCCCGAGCCATCTCGGCGATGTCCGGACCGGCGCGAAGCCCAATGCGGGACAGGACGTTTCCGACGGCTGCCCCCGCGCCGAGGACTCGCGCGTGAGCGAGCAGTGGGAGGACCAGCTCGGCGCCCGGGAGCGTGGCGGCGCGGAGCAGTGGATGGACCTCGCGGCCCAAGCCCCCGCTTGAGACCACGACCAAGCGCTCGGCGAAGACCGGGTACTCGTAGACGAACTGCATCGCGATGCCGCCGCCGAGCGAATGACCCACCACCGTGGCGCGGCGGTGACCGAGGGCGATCAGCAGGTCTCTCATGCCCGCGGCGTAGGCGCCGAGCCAGTAGTCGCCCTGCGGCTTTGCCGACTCGCCGTGACCGAGGAGGTCCGGAGCAACGACGGTGAAGCGCTCCGCCAGCACCGGGGCGACCTCCGCCCATTGCTCGGAGGTGCCGGCGATGCCGTGGATCAGCAGCACCACGGGGCCCGAGCCCGCCGTCCGGTAGCTCACGCGGTGACCGTGCAGCTCCACGTGCCGCGCGGTCGCAAAATCGCTCGTTCCCTCTGCCAGTCCTACCATAGTTCGATGATACATACGATCATGTCACGGTTCGGTTACGACCTGGTGGAGCGTAGCGGCGAGCCGTTTACCCCTCCCGGGAGGAGGTATCCGTGAAACGGATGCCCTCGAGAGATGCCAACCGATCGGCCGGCGGCGAGGGCACGTCGAGCGGCCACCGCCGCCAGGTGAGGGTCCCTCGGAAGCCGCAACGTCACGCCTTCGACCGCTTCGCCGAGGGAGCGTCCCGTTTCGTCAGCAAGGGACTCTTCTTCACGATCTCCGTCGTCGTCGTCGCGATCTGGATGCCGACGATCTTCGTCTTCCACGACATCGACACCTGGCAGCTCGTCATCAACACGCTGACCTCCGTGCTCGCATTCCTGCTGATCGCGCTGCTCCAGAACTCAGAGCGCCGCTACGACGAGGCACTGCACCAGAAGATCGACGCGCTCGCGGCCGCGTTGGCGGACTTGATGGAGCACCAGAAAAGCGGCGATCAGGAGCTGCTGCAGCGTCATATCGACGAGTTGCGAAGCTCGGTCGGACTCGAGCGCGAGCTGTGACGTAGTCGAGCAGACGGCTGTCGATCTCGACCCCGCGAGCGGGCGCATGGTAGGCATCCGCCATCGGCAAGTTGTTCTCAGGTTGGAGGCTGGTGCTGGGGCTGGTCCTGGGGGCGATCGTGGCCGTCGTCGCGGTGGCGCTGACGCGTGGGAAGTCAGAGGAGGGCTCGGAGGAGACCCTGGCGCAGAACGTCCGGCTCGAGCACGAGGGTCCGGGCGGGACGGAGACCGAAACCGAGGAGGGCGAGGGCGAGGAGGCACTGGCGGAGAGCCAGCACCAGAACTCGCCTGGCGACCTCGGCGGAGAGGCGCCGCGCGAGGGCCCCAGGTCCCCCGTCGGCGAGCTGGTCGAGGATCGTGCTTACCCCAAGAGCTACGTCAGCGACCGTCTGGCCATCCAGGGGAGCCGCGCGTTCGATCGCCTGCCCAGCTCCGCACCACGCAGCGCTTTCAAGTCGGACGCCGACTTCAGAGCGGCGGGAGTGAGGGCGACCCGTAGCTGGAAGGCTCTCGGCCCAGTGACGCCCGACGTCGCGCCGGAGGCGACCCAGTTCTTCAACATCGAAACCGGCGTCGGCACGCCGACGACCAACTCGGGGCGCGTGACCGCGATGGCGATCGACCCGAAGTGCGGCAAGCGAGGTCACGGATGCCGGATCTGGGTTGCCGCTGCGGGCGGTGGGATCTGGCGCACACCTGACGCTCTCGCCGACGACGTGAAGTGGCGCGCTCCGTCGGAGAAGCTGCCGACGAACTCGTTCGGCTCGCTGTTCGTCGATCCCAACGACCCGAGCGGCGACACGATCTACGCCGGCTCGGGCGAGCCAAACGGGTCCAGCGACTCCGAGGCCGGCCTGGGACTGTTCAAGTCCACCGACGGCGGCAGGAAATGGCACCTCGTGAAGGGTTCGCGCCCGGTGGCCATCGACCGCTCGATCGGCGCGATCGAGGTCAAGCCGGGCCATCCCAACACCATCTACATCGGGACCGACGTGGCCCGTCACGGCTCCTCGTCCGTCAACGGGGGCAGGCGGACCCCGCCAAACGCCCCGGCGCTTGGTGTCTACAAGTCGACCGACCGCGGCAGGCACTTTCGGCTGCTCACCGACCTGCAGCGCCAGACGCCCGCCAACTCCTCGGACCCCGCGGCCGGGCAGGACTGGTTCCAGGGCGGCATCAACAGGCTCGAGCTCGATCCCGCAAATCCACGGACCGTCTACGCGGCCGTGTTCGCCTACGGGCTATGGCGCTCCAAGAACGGCGGGAAGACCTGGAAGAAGGTCTTCCACACCGTGAACGAGACCGACTTCTCCGATCCGAGCAACCCCGGCGACACCTTCGGTGATCGCACCGAGTTCGACCTGGTCCGCAAGGACCACCACACGCGCGTCTACGTCGGGGACTCCTCCGACGATCTCGGCATCGCGGAGGTCTGGAGGGTCGAGAGCGCGGACACGAAGATGGCGCGGCAGCTGGTCGGACCCGGCGAGGACAACGCCGGGTGGACCAAGCTGTCGTCCTCGCAGAACGGCACCAACGGCTTCCTCGCCTATTACTACTGCCAGAACGGCCAGTGCGGCTACGACAACTTCGTCGTTAGTCCGCCGAAGCATCCCGGCCAGCTGTGGCTCGGCGGTGCGATGAATTACGACGAGCTGCCGCTCTATGGCGGACAGCCGCCGCGCTCGAACGGCCGGACGGTCGTCCGGTCGACCAACGCCGGCGCTCAGGCATCCCGGGTGACCTGGCAGGACATGACGCAGGACGCGCGGCCGCCGGGAGCGACCGAGGGGATGCATCCCGACCAGCACGCGATCGTGTTCGACCCCAAGAACCCGGGCATCGCCTTCGTGGGCTCGGACGGTGGCGTGATCCGCGTGCACGTCAAGAACCCGGTCGACACCTCGTCGGAGTGCGCGCAGCGCAGCTACGACTACGGGTCGGGCGAGCAGCCGCTCGAGCCCGCCGACCTCAAGGACTGCCAGCGCCTGCTGAGCGGTATCCCCCGCCACCTGGACTCGCTGAACTCGGGTCTGAACACGATCCAGTTCCAGTCGCTCTCGGTGAACCCGAACGATCCCACCAGGGAGCTCCTGGGCGGCACCCAGGACAACGGCACCTTCAACTACACGGGCAATCCGACCTGGACCGAGGTCATCGGCGGCGATGGCGCCCAGTCCGGCTTCAACCCGGACGACGGGCGCATCAGCTACCACACCTACTACGACGCGACGCCGGGCGTGAACTTCGACAACAACGATCCGGCCGAGTGGTACGACACCTACGACCCGCTTCTGGCCTCACCGGAGAACCGGTCGTTCTACGTCCCGTTCATCCCGGATCCGAACGTCGGCGGACGGCTGTTCCTCGGGATGCAGCACGTCTGGCGCACCAATGACAACGGCGGCCAGGAGGCCTATCTGAAGGCGCACTGCGGCAGCGTCTACTTCGATCCCAACCGGCCCACCTGCGGCGACTGGCAGCCGATCGGCCAGGATCTCACCTCGCCCTCGTTCGGCAACCGTGCCGGCGAGTACGTGGTGGCCACCACCCGCGCGCCCTCCGATGACCGGACTCTGTGGGCAGGCACCCGCATCGGGCGACTGTTCGTGTCGAAGAACGCGGACGCCAGCCCGAGCGCCGTGGACTTCAACCGCATCGACACCAACTCCACGCCGGGGCGATTCCTGTCCGGGATCGCCGTCGATCCCCACGATCCCAACCATGCCTTCGTCTCCTACTCCGGCTACAACGTCTACACGCCGGGAGCGCCTGGGCACGTCTTCGACGTCCACTACGACCCCGCCACCGGCAAGGCGACCTTCAACGACATCTCACACAACCTCGGTGACCAGCCGGTGACCGGGATCGCGTTCCATCCGCAGCACGCCGTGGCAGGCAAGGGTGGCCGTGGCGCTTCGCCGGGCGACCTCTATGTGGCCACCGACTTCGGCGTCTCCCGGCTCCCCACCGGCGCCACCGAGTGGGAGGACGCCGCGCCGGGCCTCCCGGCGGTCGCCGTCTACGGGCTCACCCTGTCCGAGGAGGCCGACACCCTGTACGCGGCCACCCACGGCCGCGGCGCGTACGCCTTAAAGCTTCCCTGAATCTCTTGCGGCGGCTTCGCCGCCTTACATGCTGCTGCGGCGACAAAGTCGCCGCCCAACATCTATGCGTATAGGCTCTCGGCCGCGATCTGCCGCAGGGTGCGATCCCAGAGCTTGATCTCCAGGTACATGTCGTCGCCGAACCCTCTCACCGCGTCGACCGCCACGAGCGTGAAGCGGCCGTCGGTGACGGCAGCCTGGTCGATCACCTCGCCATCCAGCTCGGCGGTCGCGGCCACCGCGCCCCGCACGAGCGGCAGGCCCCAGACGAGCGTGATGTCTCCCCCGCGATCGCCCTCGGCGCGCCACGCGCCGATGACGTCGTCGGAGAGGTCGATCTTCCAGTCGGGGTTGTCCTCGGCGGTGACGTCGGTGAAGTCGGCGCTCGCACTCAGGCCGCTGGGCTCCCCGTCGTCGGGGCGCTCGAACGCGACCCAGCCGAAGTACTCGACGTCCAGACCCGCCCCCTCATCGCCGGAGCCGTCCTCCGCCTCCGCAGCTTCGGACGCGCGACCGGTCGCCGGCACGTAGACGCGTCCTCCCCAGGTCCGCTCGGGGAACCACTTGAGCGTCTCGGGATCCAGCGGGGCGCCGGCTTCATCGGTGTGCGCGGAGCTGGCCGTCGTGAACTCATCGCGCAGGCGCCCCTCCCACCGGCCGTAGGGCTTGCCCTCCTGCGGCGAGTCGGCGATGAACCTGGGGTACGGGCGTGGGACCGGCGGCATGAGGTCGGGAGCCTAGTTGTCCAGCGCGTCCCGGAGGTCGGCCGCAGCGCGCTCTGGGGGGTAGACATTGACTTCAACCCCCGTGCCGAGCTCGAAACCGGCGCGGATGGTGAGCCGGGGGACGATGTCGACGTGCCAGCAGAACTCCTCGGTCCCCCGCGGAGCTGTACGCACCCACAGGTTGAGCTGCGGTGGAGCGCCGAACACCTTTGCCAGGCTCGCGATCGCCCGGCGGATCATCGCGGTGCCGGTGTCGCCGTCCGACTCGAACGCGGGCGCCGTGCGGCGTGGGATCACCCGCAGCTCGAAGGGGGAGCGAGAGGCCCACGGGCAGATCAGGAGCGCCTCATCGTCGACCGCGACCAGGCGCTCGGAGCGGCGAACCTCCTCCACCGCGACGTCGCTCAGCAGGTGTCCCCCCATCGTCCGCTCGTGATAGGCGCCGGTGCGCTCCCGCTCGCGCGCGACCTCGGCCGGCACGAACCCCAGCGCGTAGAGCTGCGCGTGAGAGTGGGCGAGCGATGCCCCGGCGTCGGGACCCTCGTTCACGATCAGGTGAACGAAGGCGCTGTCGCCATGCGCCCGCATCCGCTCCCGCCAGGCGGCGACAGCGCCGGCGAAGCGCTCCTCGCTGAGCTCCGCCATCGACGTGACGTGCTCCGGCGCGTGGATGATCACCTCATGCGCGCCACGAGCGGGCTGCGAGGCGAAGAGATCAGGCTCCCGCGCCCTGGAGGAAGCCCGCAACGGATCGATCGCGCTGGAAATCCCGGTCTCCGGCGTAGTGCTCTCCCCGCCCCCCGCCCCCTGCTCGTCGCTGAGCACCGGATACAGATTGGGAACCGCCCGTGCCGTCCACCCGGGCGAGTCGGCGGGTCCGCCATCCGGCCGAGCGGCCCAAACCTCCGGCGGCGTGCGATCCTCGCGGCCCTCGCAGAACGGGCAGGACTCGTCGGCGCCGTCGCGCGCTCGGGGTTCGGTTGGGGCGAACGCATCCGGTCGGTCGGCCCGAGCCGGCGCGAGGATTGCGCGCAGCCCGGTGAGTTGATCTATGCGGACCTCGGGGTTGACCGGCGCTGGACCTTGCTCTAGCCGGGCCCCGGCGATCCCGGGGTCGTGCGACCCGCGGCGCGGTTGACGAACGGCTCCACCATGTCGAGCGGCAGCGGGAAGACGATCGTGGAGTTCTGGTTTACACCGATGTCCAGCAGGGTCTGCAGGTAGCGAAGCTGGAGGGTCGCCGGGTTCGCGCTCATGATGTTGGCCGCCTGCGCCAGCTTCTCGGCCGCCTGGAACTCGCCGTCGGCGGCGATGATCTTCGCGCGCCGCTCACGCTCGGCCTCGGCTTGGCGGGCGATGGCCCTCTGCATGTCGGCCGGGAGCTCGACGTCCTTGACCTCGACGGTCGACACCTTCACGCCCCACGGCTCGGTCTGCTCGTCGATGATCTGCTGGAGCTCGGTGTTCAGCCGCTCGCGCTCCGACAGCAACGAGTCGAGCTCAGCCTTGCCGAGCACCGATCGAAGCGTGGTCTGCGCAATCTGCGAGGTAGCGAGGAGGAAGTTCTCGACCTCGGTCACAGCGCGATTCGGGTCGATGACGCGGAAATAGGCGACCGCGTTCACCCTGACCGTGACGTTGTCCCTGGAGATCACCTCCTGCGGCGGAACCGTGAGGGTCACCGTTCGCAGATCGATCCGGACCATGCGGTCGATGACCGGGATCAGGTAGATCAGGCCCGGACCCTTCTGCGCGATCAGGCGCCCGAGCCGGAAGATGACCCCGCGCTCGTACTCGCGCAGAATCCGTATTCCGGAAGCGAGAACGATCGCGAGGAAGACGATCAGCAGGACGACAATCGCGATGACAACGCCCACGTCGCGGCTCCTTTCGCTATCGACCTACCCGGCTCGGCTCCGCTGTATCGGCGGCGCCCACCGGCGAGACGTGGAGAGTCAACCCCTCCACCGACTCCACGCGCACTCTACTGCCGCGCTCCAGGCGCCGCCGGTCGCCGTTCGCGGGCCTCAGCTGCGCGCGCCAAAGGGCGCCCTCCACGAAGATCTGTCCGACCGGATCGAGCGGCTCGCGAACCTCCCCGACCGTCCCGATCATCTCCTCCCAGCCGGTGCGTTTCGGCTGCCGGCGCGCCCGGACCGCCCGCTCGGTGGCGAAGGCCAGCGACCCGCCCAGGAGCAGCCCCACGAAGACGATCACAACGGGCGAGACCTCGAATGCGCTGTTGTTCGTGTCGTACAGCAGGAGTCCCGAGGCGATGAGCGCCACCACGCCCGAGGCGCCAAGGATGCCGTACGTGGCTAAGTGTGCCTCGGCGATGATCATCGCCACCCCGAAGACGAGCAGCAGGACACCGACCAGGGTGACCGGCAGCTGCGCCGACCCGTAGAGGCCCAGCAACAGCGAGATCACGCCCAGCGTGCCGGGTGCGATCAGCCCGGGGCTGAAGACCTCGATCCCTAGGCCGATCAGCCCCAAAAGGATCAGGAGATAGGCGATGTTGGGGTTCACGAGGATCTCGAGGAGCTGGTAGGTGAACGGCAGATCGTGGTTCTCGATCTCGAGGCCCGTCGTATGGAGCACCTGCTTGTTGGGCCCCTGCACGTGGAAGCCGTCGAGCTTCTTCAGCAGGCTCTCCTGGCTGGGGGCGATCACGTCGATCAGGCCGTCGCGCTTCGCCTCGGGCGCCGTCAGGTTCTTGGCCTGGGTCACGAGAAGCTGGGCGAGGTGCGCGTTTCGTCCGTGGGCCGCGGCCAAGGCCCGCATCGACGCCGCGGCGTCGTTCTTGATCTTTCGCGATAGATCCTCGCTGCCGCCGGTTGGGCCGATCGCGATCGGCGTCGCCGAGCCGATGTTGGTTTCGGGCGCCATCGCCGCAACGTCGGCTGCCTCGGTGATGTAGGCGCCGGCCGATGCCGCGCGTGCCCCGTTCGGCGACACGTAGACCACGACGGGCATCGGCGCCGCGGCCATGTCCTGGATGATCGAGCGCATCGAGTCGCTCAGGCCGCCGGGGGTGTCGAGCCTGATGATCACGAGCTTGGCGTCCTGGTTTGCGGCGTCGTCGAGCGCGCTGCCCATCCACTTCTCGGTGGCGGGATCGATCGTGGCCTGGAGCTGGATGGAATAGGCAACCCCCGTTGAGCCGGATGCGGGGGCCTGGGCGAGGGCGGGAGCAACCGCGACCGCGGCTCCCGCCAAGGCGAGAACGCTCCAGATCCAGATGCGGAGCCGGCGGCCCCTCATGCCTCCATTATCCGCCCCGGGCGGCCGGACGTGGAAAGCTCGACACATGGGGTCGGAGCGTTCTTAGCTTCCGATTGCGTACCGCCGGATGTCGGCCGCAAGGTCCGCCTGACTCACGTACTGGCCCTGCTTGACGAAGACGCGCTCGCCACTCGCGTCGTAGAACGTGGTCGCGGGAAACCCCGGGGTCGCGCCCACGAGCCGCGAGATGTCCTGGTCCGGATCGCTGTAGCTGGGATACGGAAGCGGGAACTCCCCGAGAAAGGTGCGGGCGGCCGCCTCCGAGTCGTCCGCGTCGACGCCCAGGAAGGCGACCCGCTTCCCGAAGCGCGCGGACAGCCGCTGGAGGTAGGGAAACTCCTCCCGGCAGGGTCCGCACCAGGATGCCCACTTGTTCACGACGACCGGATATCCGTGAAGGGCATCGAGTTGCGCTCGGAAAGCGTCGGGACCCCCCGGCAGCAGGATGTCGCCCTGCGCGTAGAGCTTCGCGAGCGGCTTGGGGGCGTTCGCGAGGGCCGCCCGGTAGTCCGGTGCCTTGGTCGTCGGCGGTCCGTCACTCGAGCCCCCGCAGGCCACGAGTCCCAGTGCGACGAGGCCTGCCGCGAGCCAGACGACGCGATTTGCGAGCTTGCCGATCATCCTAAAGAGACCGCTTCCGCCCCGAAAGTGCGGCGCGGATGGTTTAATAGAGGCTCGGTCCACGCTTCAACCTGGACCGCGGGGGAACCGCCGACTCGTCAAGAGGGGTAAACCACGAGCGGGCCGGCGCGCCTCCAGCGAGCTTACAGCGCGCCCAAACCCACGGCCTGTGGGATTTAGGGGCGTGGAGAGAACCTTCATGGCCAAGTCACTCGAAGTCGCCGCCAGCGCGGCCGGGGCGATCCAAGCGGATCAGCTAGAGCGCGTGCGCGAGTTCACGCGCGAGTCGATCCTGCTCGAGGGTGAGACGGCGAGCGACCTCGCGCCCGGCACCGCCCGCCGTCGCGCGGTGGACGCCGCCCTCGCCGAGCTCGCCGAAGGCCGGGAGAGCCCATCGCAGCAATGGCGGCAGCGGTACTCGCTGCTGCTCGGGCTCGAGCGGCTGCTGTCGACCGAGCCGGTTCGGCTCGCCAAGGACACCGAGCTCACCGAGCACCAGGTCGACGTCCTGTCCGGCACGCTCGCGGCGTTGACGACCGAACTGGAGGACTCGCACGCCGCGAGCGCCAACGGGGCGGTTGCTTCGCGCAAGGAGGCCAACGGCGATCTCGCCCCGAGCGGCGAGGCGAGCGGGAACGGCGTCGTGGAGGACATCCCGGAGGACGAGGTGGTTCCGGAGGAAGAGGAGCCGCTCGACTGGGAGGAACCGGAGGCTGATCTCCTCGAGGAGGCGCCCGAGGATCCGGGGGCGAGCCGCCGCTTCTGGTTCGAGCACGCCACCGGCTCGGGTAAAACCGTTGCCGCCCTCGGCTTCATCGAGGGTTCGCGCACCGGCGGCGTCCTCATCCTGACCCACCGGCGAAACCTGGTCGACCAGTTCATCGGCGAGATCTCCGATCGCGGCTACAAGGACCGGCTTTGCCCGCCGTTGCTCGACGGCGCTGATCATCCGTACGGGCCGGTCACCGTCGAGACGTACCAGTGGTTCGTCCGCAACGCGAATCGCATCTCAGATGCCTACGCGATCGTGATCTGCGACGAGGCGCACACGGCGCTGGGGGAGAAGACCAGTGCCTGCATCCGTCAGTGGACGGGGCCCGTCTTCATCGGAATGACCGCCACGGGCGCCCTGATCGCCCGCCACGTCGCCGACCTCTTCCCGACCCAGACCTCGCGCTTCGACCTGGCCCAGGCGGCGCGCCGCGGCGTGATCGCGCCGCTGCGCGACATCCGCATCCCGCCGGGGCCGGGGGTGCGAACGCTGGCGAAGGTCCCGCTTCGCCGCGGCGAGGTCGATCAGGACTTCGACCAGGAGGAGCTGGCGAAGCTGCTCGACCAGGGGCCCTTCAACGTCGCAGTGGCCGACCTCTACAAGTCGCGCTTCCGCAAGGTCCCCGGAATCGTCTACACGGCCGGGGTCAAGCATGCCAACAACGTCGCCAAGTCGTTCCGCGAAGCCGGGCTGAACGCCCAGGCCGTCTCCGGCGAGACGCCGAAGCGCGAACTGGCCGAGATCCTC
>DATFON010000277.1:0-5129 GCA_035265465.1 Solirubrobacterales bacterium
ATGCTGGACTGGCGTGACGACCAGCACTTCGTGCTCGGAGACACGACCTTCTGCGCGACCCCCGATCACGCGAGCGGTGAGCAGATGGTGGCCGCCATGAAGGAGGCGGTGGATACCGGCTCCCTCTTCATCTTCAAGGAAAGACGGCGAGTTGACCACTTTGTGGAGCTCCTCGAGCACCTGAAGCCCGCACGGATCTTTGAGCTCGGGATCTTCCTCGGGGGCAGCACGGCGCTGTTAGCAGAGCTGGCACGACCGAGGCGGCTGGTGGCGATTGACGACCGTTCGCGACAGCCCCATTTGCTGACGGGTTATCTCGATCGCCGGGGGCTCAGCGACCTGGTGCGCACCTACTGCGACGTGAACCAGGCGGACAGAGCTAGGCTCATGGAGATCGTTGGGGACGCCTTTGGCGATCAGCCGATCGACCTCGTCGTCGATGATTGCTCGCATATGTACGAGGCAACTCGCGCCTCGTTCAGTGTGCTCTTTCCGCTGCTGCGTCCCGGTGGCGTCTACGTGATCGAGGACTGGCCCTGGGCACACGCTCGAGTCGGCGCAGAAGACGTCGACGGACTTTACCCGGACCAGGTCCCGCTCACGCGCCTGATCTTCGAGCTCATTCTCGCGATCCCCGGGGTTCCCGGTTTCATCGAGAGCATCGAGATCGATGCGAACGCGGTCCAGCTGACGCGGGGCGACATGCCGGCGGACCCGTCAACGTTCGATCTCAGGAAATGCTCGAACGCGCGCGGCTTGCGGCTCCTCGCGCCTCCTCACGCGAGCGTCACCTCGGACGCCCCCGGCTCGGCTTGACCGCGCCCGAGCCTGGCTCGCCGATTGGGAGGTTGACGGCGGTGGCCTGATGCCGTCTCGATCGCGGGGAGACTGATCCGCCTCCGGTTCTGCTTTCACGCGAAAGCAGAAGTGGCGGAGGTGAGGTGGCGGCGCAAGTCCGAGACGGTCTACGACCGGGACATCATCACGATCCGCGCCCGAATCGCGCTCATACCTGCGTTCCGACGCTTCAAGCGGCGCTGAATCCGCAGGGCGATGCAAGCACCGACGATCATGCCGCCGGCACCTCGATGGACTGGTCATACCCGCTCTACTTCGCCAAGCCGTCGGATCCGGTTGACGATCAGGACGCGTTCGATCAGCGAGCAGCTCCGGAACGCGTGTACGCTTCGCAGCGGGCGCTGGACTGAAGGACGCACGCGCGGCCCCGGCATCGAGCAAGGAGCGAATCGATTTGTGGGTTCTCGGACTCAACGGCCCTCCGATTGGCTGGCATGACGCCGCAGCCTGTCTGGTCGACGAAAGCGGGAGGGTATGGGCGATGGCGGAGGAGGAGCGCTTCACTCGCGTGAAGCACGCTATCCGCACCTATCCGCGAAAGGCCGCGCGATTCTGCCTCGACTCGGCCGGCATCGAGCCCGACGACCTCGACGTGGTCGCGATCGGGTGGGACCTGCCACGGATGTATCCCCGCTTCGGCGGGAGCTGGGGATTCACGAGCCCGCGCGAGTTCCTGTCGAAGGGGTTGGGCTGGGAGTTCCCCGGGCGCGGCGGGCCGGAGCTCGTCTGCGTTCCGCACCACCGCGCCCACGCCGTCTCGGCCTTCTATGCGTCGGGACTGGAGGAAGCGGCCGTGCTGGTCAACGACGGCAACGGCGAGGACGAGTCGATCTCGATCTGGGAGGCCCGATTCGGCGCGCCGCTCGTTCTGCGCGAAGCGTGGCCCCGGTCGCACTCGCTCGGGTTCATGTACGACGCCGTCTGCCGCGCGGTGGGGCTCACCTTTCTCGAGGCCGGCAAGACGATGGGGCTCGCCGCGTACGGCAAGGCGAAGGGGTATGAGCCTTGGGAGTTGATGATCGGAGACGGCACCGAGTTCCGCCCTCCGTTCGAGCTCGGCCCAGAGGCGGACTACCACGACATCATCCCCATCTGGGAGAAGGAGCTTCGCCGATTCGCCGCGATTCCGGTCGAGACCCCGAGCGCGGCTCTCGATAACGACGAGGTCGCGGTACAGATCGCGTGGAGCGCACAGGCGGCCGTCGAACGGATCGTCCCCGCTCTGGTCGGCCACGCCCGCGCGATCACTGCCCTTGACGCCGTCTGCCTGGCCGGCGGCGTTGCGCTCAACTGCTCGACTAACGGCTTGCTCGACGATCCGGTCTACGTCCCCCCAGTCGCCGCTGACGCCGGCGGCGCGCTGGGGGCGGCATGGGCCGTGGCACCACCGCGAACGCCGCTAGAACCGTTGGATCCTTATCTCGGCAGCGACGTGGGATCGCCCACCTCGATCCCGGAGACGTGGGACCGCCGTCCCTTGGAGCCGTCCGCGGTTGCCGATCGCCTCCTGCGAGATGAGGTCGGTGCGGTCGCGTGGGGCCGAGCCGAGATCGGGCCGCGGGCGCTCGGCCACCGCTCGGTGATCGCGCTCCCGAGCGAGCCGGCGACGCGGGACCGCCTGAACACGATGAAAGGGCGTGAGCTGTGGCGGCCGCTCGCTCCAATCGGAACCCGGGAAGCGGCAAGCCGATTCTGGCACGGGCCGGAGAAGCTGCAGCGCTACATGCTCGGAGCGGCCAATGTCACGCCGCTGGGCAAGGAGAGAATCGCCGCGACCCTCCACGTAGACAGCACCGCGCGGGCCCAGATCGCCGATGGCGCGGGATTGATCTGCGACGTCCTCGGCGCGCTGGAGACAGCAGGCGCCGACCCGGTCCTCATCAACACCTCCTTCAACACCCGCTCGGAGCCGATCGTGGACGTCGCCGACGACGCGATTCGAAGCGCCGGTGCGCTGGGCGTCGACTTTCTCGTCCTCGGCGACGAGCTTCTCGACCGGCGATGACGTCGAGCCCGCAATCCCCAGTCGCTCTCCCGCCCATCGCGAGCGATTCATACGGTTCGGTCGAGGTGCCGGAGATCCGCGAGCCCTCGAAAGCGGAGATCTTCCTGCTTGAAGGCCTACGTCAGTCCCGGCGCGAGCGGCTCAGCCGGACGAGGCGGGGGCCTCGCCGCGGCAGACGTCGGGCGGTGCTCACGATCGTCCACAACGAGCCGGTCTTCCTGCCGATCTGGCTCCGTTACTACTCGCGCTTCTTCGCGCCGGAGGACATCTACGTCCTCGACCACGACAGCACCGACGGATCCACCGAGCGGGACGGGTTCGTTCGCATCCCTGTCAGCCACGAATCCGTCGATCACACCTGGATGGTGCGCACGATCGAGGCCCATCAGCGCGAGCTCCTCGATCGATATGGCACCGTACTCGTCACGGATGTGGATGAGATCGTCGCGCCCCGCCCCGAGCACGGCACCCTGGCCGAATACATCGACCGGCTGGAGGAGGAATTCGTGAATTGCGTCGGATACGAGGTCATTCACTTGATCGACCGCGAGGGGCCGTTCGATCCCTCCAGGGGCGTGCTCGATCAGCGCGGATACTGGTTTCCCAATAGCGCCTACTCCAAGCCCGCGCTGACGACGAAGCCCTGTCGCTGGGAGCCAGGATTTCACTCTCGCGAGGACGGTCGCCGCGCGGCCGACCCCGACCTATGCATGATTCACCTGCACCGAATGGATTACGAGATCTGCCTCGAACGCCATCGGTATCGGCGCGGCCGCCCCTGGAGGGACGTGGACCTAGAGGAGCGCTGGGCGAGCCACAACCTCATCGTCGACGAGGCGGAGTTCGCCCGCTGGTTCTACGAAGACGGCTATTTGGACGTCGAGATCAGGGTGCAGCCAATCCCCGCCTCTTGGAGGGGCTTGTTCTAGCCCCAAGGGACATCATCCGCAGCGCGACGAGACGCCTCGAAAGGATCGTGTTTCCGGAGGCGAGATCGGCCGGCGATCAGTGGCAGCGGGTGGTGATGGATGAGTCGATCGGCGACTACATCGAATCGCTCGATCCGGCTTCGCGGTCGGCTGTTGAGATCAGCGGCGATTCTCACGCCGATTGGCCGTGGCGGAGCCACACCAACCTCAACTTTCCCGAATTCGACCTCTGTGCACCCCTAGGCGACCGCGGCAAGTTCGACGTCGTGATCTGCGAGCAGGTGCTCGAGCACGTCGTCGACCCATGGACAGCGGCGGCCAACCTTCGGGCCCTGGCGGCCCCAGGCGGGCATGTGATCGTCTCGACGCCGTTCCTGATCAAGGTCCATGAGATTGCGCTCTTCCTCATGGACGACTACTGGCGCTTCACCCCACGCGGGCTTCGCGTCATCCTCGAGCATGCCGGCTTGAAGGTAGACATCGTCGCAAGCTGGGGAAACGGGCCGTGCGTGGTCGGGAATTTTCGTCGCTGGTCAGCCTACCGCCCGTGGCACGCGCTCGACAACGACCCCGACCTCGCGGTTCAGATCTGGGCCTTCGCGCGGAATCTCGATCGAAGCGAAGCGGCTTAAGCAGCAAGCCCCAGCTCCTGAGCGAGCTCCCACGCCTCCCCGAGCCAGTCATGGGCGTGCTCGGGCGGCGGCCGCCAAGCCGGCGACCATCCCAGCCACTGGAGCGCGAGGTGGAGCCGGCACCGGGCCAGGCTTGCGCTCAGTTCCTCCAGGTCCGGGTGCGCGGGGCCGGTCGCGCCCACGCCGTCGAGATACGCTCGCGCGAGCGATTCGCGTTCGACGGCTCCCCAGCCGCCGCCGAGGCGGCGAGGTCCAACGATCCCGGGCCGATCCAGGCCATCTCCCAGTCGACCGGATAGATGGCAAGTGGATCGTGGTCGCGAGCGAGCTCGAGGATGCCGTCGACGAGCAGGAAGATGCCGGCGATCACGGCCAGGGTCGCGAGGCTGTCGCTCGGCTTCACCAGGATGATCACCCCAGCCACGACGCCCAGCACGCCCACCAGCGCCAGCAGCCATGACGCCCAGGTGAGTGTTTTCAGGGTTCGATCCTCGCGCACGATGTCGGTCATGGCTTGGCCTCCCAGATCAGAGGGCCGGGCCGCTCATACGGGTTCGGTCCCCTGCGCGCACAGGTTGTAGATCACGATCACGCTGAGCAGGATGATGAGGAAGGCCCAGAGCGGAGCGGCCGGGAAGATCCAGATCTGCTCGACGGCGTCACGGTGAGCAGCAACACGGCCGTCCAGCGAGCCGCGCCGGAGCC
>DATFON010000278.1:0-9917 GCA_035265465.1 Solirubrobacterales bacterium
GCAGGCTCGGCGAATTGGTCGACCATCTGACCCGCCCGGATCGTCCGTGTCGGGCGAACCTCGTGTTCGTGATCTTGATGGCGTGGTCGTTCTGCGGATCGCCGCACATCTGTCTCACGGCGTAGGCCGGGGCGTCATCGAGAGCCACTCCCGAGACTCCTCGGTTCAGTGGATCGCATTGAATGACTTCGTACGTCCGCCCGACACCCGACGCCATTGAGGGGACCATCAGGGCGGCGAGAACGGAACACGCGACCACCGCGGTGAAGCGGCACGGCCGCCACAGGGTCACGGGCCGAACTCCTGCTTGACGGCCGAGCTGCTACTCCCTGCTCCGCCCGACGACGAGCTTCCATCGCTTGAGGGCGTCGCCGCCGATGCGACATCGAACTCTTGATCGGGAGGAGGAGCAGTAGGCGCGATCGGGTCCGGGGCCGTGGTCGTCGTGGCTGTGGTCGTCGTCGGCGGAGGCGCAGGGGGCGCAACTGCGGTGGTCGTGGTGGGCGCCGGCGGATCTGGCTCTGGCGCGGGCTCAATCGAGGCGGTGTTGTCGTAGGGAGCTCCGAGCCGCGCCGATGGCGTGTGCGTTTGATGCGCGATCCGCTTTGCCTGCGCCGGCGGCGTCGCGGGTCTTGATCCATCTCCTCCGAGACCAGGGAGGCGAGCTGGAACCACCCCGGTTGCCAGGCAGGCGGTAGCCACCAGCCCACCACTCAGACACATTGCCGTCAGCTTTCCGGCGGTGCCTGCGCCTGCGACCTTTGCCAGTAAGCCCGAGCCCGCGGCACCGGCGCCGCGAACCCCGCTCGACACGCTGATCGCTTGGTTGGAACTCTCTTGGGCGGCGTCTCCACCACCCCGACCCACCATGCCGAAGGTCGATTCCTTTGCACGGTGCGCGAGCTCCACGGCGCGTTCCACCACGGAGAAGCGGCCGTCCCCAATCGCCTCTGCCGCCGCGGGCATCGCCGCCACGCTGCCGATGTCGTGGAGGTTCCCGCTCAACCTGCCTACGAAGTCGCTGCAGTCGCGGCAATGAGAGAGGTGCTGCTGAGCCTGGCGGCGCTGGTCGGCGTCGGCAAGCCCGGCTGCGTATGCCTTGAGCAGCGGCTCTCGGTCAGAGCACCATTCGCCGCTTTGCACCAATCGGAGCTTCGCGGCCAGCTCGTCCACGCCGCGGGTTATCTCCTTGCGGTACGCGCGTGGCGAGAGGCCCTTGACGAGGCCGCAAACCTGGTGCGGTTCCAGCCCCCAGCCGTAGCGAAGCAGCATCACGGCACGTCGGCGCGGCGGAAGGCTCGAAAGTACGTCTCTGGCCACGCGCGACTCCTCGCGCTTCGCCGCGGTCTCGTCAGGGGGCAGCCCGTCATCCGCCACCCCGTGAACCTCGTCCAGGGGCGCGACGGGACGGCGCTTGCGCCGCCTTATCTCCTTGCTGGCATGGTGCGCGACGGCCGTGAGCACGTACTTGCGGATCTCCTCGTCATCGAGCTCGTGGTGTCGACGCTCCAGGGCCCGCAAGGTCCCAACCCAGGCGTTGGAGTAGATGTCCTCGATCTCGTCATCCGTGAACGCGCCCCGGAATGCCCGGCGGACCATTGCCCTGGAGGGACGCTGTAATTCCTCGTAGAGGCGGCCGGACCGCTCGCGCCATGCGGACGAGCGCTGCGAAGGGACAGCGACGGAGCGGGCAGTGGTGACCGTCGTCATACGAGACTCCCAACGATCAGAACCCCACCGAGTCGACACGCGCCCCCGGTCACAAAATTCCCCCTCGAATTCACATGGATGGAATATTCGATGCAAGCAGGCAACACGCCGTCGTGCGCCGGTCAAAGCACGCAAATAGCGATAATCGACCCAACCTGGCGCACCGCATATGCGGAACGCTGCGGCGTATCGTTAGATCGAGGCATTACCTCGCACATCCGTTGGCCAGGGAAAGGCCGCTGTGAAGGGATTCAGAAGACTGGTCGATGAGTCGAATGCCCGGTAAACGCCGGGAGGGACTCATCGCGATGACAGCCGACCTCAATTTGGGTGAGGGCGCGGACCGCCTGTACCGCGCGCTCGTCGAGACGTCGACCGACGTGATCGCGCTGATCCACTCCGACGGGCGCGTCGGGTACGTGAACCAGGCAAGCCGCGACATCCTCGGCTATGAGCCCGACGAGATCTTGGGCCGTCACTTCAGCGAGTTCATCGTGAGCGACGAGCTTCCCGGACTCGACGTCGAGTTCGAGCGTGTCAAGAGCGGGGAGCCTCGCTTTCGCCGCCGGGTGACTGCGGTTCGAAAGGACGGCGGCCAGGTGCACCTGATGTTCAACGCCTCGCCGCTTCGCGGGCCGGACGGCGGGACGCTGGGCGTTGTGGTGATCGCCACCGACGTCAGCGACCTGGTCGAGGCCGAGGGGCGCCTGCGCGAGGCCGAGGGGCGATACCGCAGCCTGGTCGAGCAGCTTCCGGCCGTCAGCTACATCGCCGAGCCCGGGCCGAGCGGGCCCTGGACCTACGTGTCGCCGCAGCTCGAGCGGATGCTGGGCTTCTCGCAGGAGGAGTGGATGGCCGATCCCACGCTTTGGGCGCGGCGCATCCATCCCGAGGATCGCGACCGCGTTCTGGAGGAGGAGCAGCACGACTCGGCCCTCGGGGTGCCGGTCGCCTCCGAGTACCGGATGATCACCAAGGACGGGCGCGTCGTCTGGATCCGCGACGAGGGAGTGCTCCGACGGGCGCCGGGCGAGGACCCCCACTACGAGGGGATGATGACCAACGTCACCGAGCGAAAGACGTTCGAGAGCCAGCTTCAGTTCCTGGCCGACCACGATCCGCTCACCGGGCTCTTCAACCGGCGCCGCTTCGTCGAGGAGCTCGACCTGGAGATCAAGCTGATGCGCCGCGATGGGCATCCCAGCTCGCTGCTGATGCTGGACGTCGACAACCTGAAGCAGGTGAACGACACCCTGGGCCACCAGGTCGGCGACGCCCTGGTGCGTCAGACGGCGGAGCTACTGCGGGAGCGGCTGCGCGAGACCGACTCGGTCGGGAGACTCGGGGGCGACGAGTTCGCCGTGGTACTGCGCGGCTCGCGGGTGAACGAGGCCGCCGCGGTCGCCCAGGATCTGCTGGAGCGATTCCGCGGACGTGAGGGGATCCTGCCCGGCGAGGCCGTCCGACCCACCGTTAGCGTGGGGCTGACCAGCCTGCGTCGCAACTTCACCGGTGCCGACGAGGCCATTGGGGCGGCCGACCGGGCCATGTATGAGGCGAAGCGGACCGGCGGTGACCGCGTGGCGATGTACTCGCGCCGCCTTCCTCGCCGCACGGAGGATCGAAGCTCGTGGGCCGAGCAGATCCGAAGCGCGCTGGACGAGGACCGCATCGTCCTCTTCCGGCAGCCGATCGTCGAGCTGGCGAGCCGGCGGGTCCACCGCCACGAGGTCCTGCTGCGCATGCGAACGCCCGAGGGCGACATCCTCCCGCCCGACGCGTTCATGCCTGCTGCCGAGCGCTTCGACCTCATCCAGGCACTTGACCGCCGGGTCGCCTTCGAAGCCGTCCGGCTGATCGCGGAGGCGCCCTCGGAGCCCGAGCCGTTGCGGCTGGAGGTCAACGTGGGGGCAAAGACGCTCGAGGATCCCGCTTTCCTCGAGACCGTCGAGGAGGCGCTTCGCGATACCGGCGCCGACCCGGCCAAGCTGATCTTCGAGACCAGCGAGCAGGTCGCCGTGGCGGACCTGAATCGAGCTCGCAACTTCGCGGAGCGGGTGCACGAGCTGGGGTCCGGCTTCGCCCTGGACAACTTCGGCTCGGGCTTCGGCTCGTTCTTCTATCTGAAGCACCTACCGGTCGACCACATCAAGATCGACGGGGAGCTCATCGGCGGCTTGTCCGCAAGCAGGTTGGACCGCGAAATCGTGAGCGCGATCGTCGGCGTCGCGAAGACTCTGAAGCGAGAGACGGTGGGCGAGCGCGTGAACGACGAGCGAACCCTGAACCTCATCGGCGAGCTGGGCGTCGACTACGCGCAGGGATTTCACCTGGGCACGCCGACGCCGGTGCAGTAGACACGGACGTCGCGCCGCAACTCCGTCCCGCCGCTGTTGTTAACGTGGGCGAGGAAGGGGAGAGCGACCATGGTGGGAAGCCTCGAAAGGGATCGGCGGGTGCGGCGGCTCAGCGCAGCCGGAGCGCTCGCCGCAGCGGTGATTACGCTCGTCCTCGTCTCCCCCGTGCTGGCCGGCTCGCGAGGGCCGGGCGATCTCGACCGGTCGTTCGGCCACGGCGGCCTGCTGGTGGTGAACAGAGCGCACGACTTCGCGAACGCGGTCGACATCGGGCGAAAGGGCCGGATCGTCGTCGCCGGCTTTGACACGATCGCCCGGCGGCGGCCCAACGGTCATCCCGATCGATCGTTCGGCAAGCGCGGTCTCGTTCGGCTTGAGTCCGGCGTCTACGAGAACCCCGGGTCATACGTTGCCGTCGGCTCCTCGGCGGTCGCGGTCGGCCCGAAGGGGGCCGTATTCGTGGCCGGGCGAACCTGCTCGGGCGGCTGCTCCGACTTCGCCGTCAGCCGCTTGACGCCGGACGGCGAGCTCGACCAGTCGTTCGGCCAGGGTGGCACCGCGCGCATCGGCTTCGAGAAGCCCGACAGCGCGGCGCTGTCGATAGCTATCGCGACCGGTGGACGCCTCGTGGTCGGTGGAAGCACATGTACCTCCCGCAGTTGCAAGTTCGCGCTCGCCCGCCTGGATCGCAACGGCGAGCTCGATCCATCGTTCGGAAACGGCGGCAGGGTCACGGGCTCCTTTGGCGGCGGTTGTTCCTTCCCTCTCGGCGGGATGGCGCTCGACTCGCGCGAGCGGATCGTCGTGGGCGGCTCTTGTCAGAGCCGCATCGCCTCACTCGCTCGCTTCAAGCCGAATGGCGAGCCCGACCGCTCCTTCGGGCACGGAGGCAGGGTGACCAGGCACGTGCGCATCAACGGCGTGAACGCGCTGGCAGTCGACTCGCACGACCGGATCGACCTCGCCGGTGAGAATCTCAACACCTTTGGGGTCGTCCGGTTCGGGAGCGGCGGCAAGTTCGACTCCTCGTTCGGCCGCCACGGCATTGCGAGGGCCGATTTCCGACGAGTCGACTTCGCGAATCCGCATTCGCTCAAGCTTGACTCTCGCGACCGCATCGTCGTCGGCGGGTACGCCCACGCCCGGGGCCTCGGCTTTGCCCGGTTCAAGCCCGACGGCCAGATCAATCACCGGTTCGGACATGACGGAACCCGGACCGTCGGGCGCAGCGAGGGGTTCAGTTCCGCCGATTCTGTGGCGATCGACCGCCGCGATCGCATCGTGGCCGCCGGGCGCCAAAAGCGCAACGGCAACCCGCATTTCGGGCTCGCGCGCCTGCTCGGCTGACGGCGGACCGACTAAGCCCCGCCGACGGCCATCTCGGCGATCAGGAGCGCAGGCGCCTTGACCGAGCCGCCAAACGGGACCCACCTGGGCTCGCTGCCGGCGGCGGCCACTGCCTTCAGCATCGATGTGAGATCGGAGGCCACCGTGAACTCGTCCGCGGCGGCGCCGAGCGCGCCGCCATCGATCAGCCGGCCCGTCGCGCCCACCGAAAACGTGCCCGACACGGGGTTGACGCCGGAGTGAAGGCCGGCGACGTCCGTGACGTACACGCCGCCGTCGGCCTCAGCCAGGAGCTCGTCGAAGGACTTCTCCCCGGGGGCGACGACGAGGTTGGACGTAGACACCGTGGGCGGCGAGCGGTAGCCGGAGCGCGAGGCGTTTGCGGTGGTGCGCGTGCCCTCGCCCTGGCGGCGGGCTGTGTAAGAGTCGTGGAGGTACGCGGCCAGCGTGCCCGCCTCGATCAGCGAGGTGCGCCCGCGGGGCGAGCCCTCGGCGTCGAGGGGCGATGAGTTGAGGCCCTCTGGATCGACCGCGTCGTCGGTGAGCGTGAGCGCCGCCGAGCCCACCTCCTCGCCGAGCTTGCCGGCGAACGGCGAACGGCCGCGCTGCACCGAGTCGGCGCACAGCGTTCCGCCGATGATCCCCACGAAGCTCGCGGCGACGATCGGGTCGAGTACCACGGGGCAGGTGCGCGAGGCGGGCTTGGTGGCGCCGAGGAGCGACGCCGCGCGCTCGGCGCCCTCGCGGCCGATCCCCTCGGGGTCGAGCGCCTGCGGCGATCGGCCCATGCCGAAGCCGAGGCCGGTCTGCTTGTCGCCGTCGCCCTCGGCGATCGCCTGGAGGTACGCGAAGGCGGTGGTCGCCTCCCATGCGCCGGACAGGCCGGTTGATGACGCGAGCGCCACGCGCTGCTCGTCGTCGGCGTAAACGGTCGTCTCGACCGCGACGACGCGCTCCTCGGCCGCGCGGGCCGCGCGCTCGATGGCCTGGGCGAGCTCGATCTTCTGCTCGGTCTCCCAGCTCGCGAGGCTGGGATCGACAAGCCCCGCGATCTCCGGCGCCTCGCCGTCGGCGGCGTGGGGCGCCGCCGCGAACTCGTCCGGGTCGGCGACCCGTGCGGCCTCGACCGCGCCGGCGGCGAGCCCCCGCAGGCCGTCGTCGGTCAGGTCGGTGCCGTAGGCGTAGCCCGAGCGGTGGTCGATCCAGCAGCGCACCCCGAGCCCCCTCTGGCCGGCCTCGGTGAGGCTCTCCACCTCGCCGTCGAAGATGCGGATCTCGCGGCCCACGGAGTCCTCGACGTAGGCCTCGGCGTCGGCGGCACCGGCGCTCACCGCGGCCTCGACGGCGTTCTCCGCGATCTGCGCCAGGTCCATCAGACCGCCGTCCCGCCCACGGTGAGCTCGCGGATGCGGACGTGCCCCTGCCCGGTCCCCACCGGGACGGTCTGGCCACCCTTGCCGCAGAAGCCCGTCTTCATCTGGAAGTCCGAGGCGACGGCGTCGATCTTCCCCAGCGTGTCGAGGCAGTTGCCGATGAGGGTTGCGCCGCGGCACGGCTTGGTCTTCTCGCCGTTCTCGATCAGGTAGCCCTCCGAGACGCCGAAGACGAAGTCGCCCGTGGTCGGATCCACCTGGCCGCCGGCGAACGAGACCGCATAGAAGCCCCTGTCGATCTCGGCGATCAGCTCCTCGGCCTTTGCCTTACCCGGCGCGATGTAGGTGTTGGTCATCCTGGGGATCGGGAGATGGCGAAAGCTCTCGCGCCGGCCGTTGCCGGTGGAGTCGACGCCGTCCTTGCGCGCCCGCACCAGGTCGTAGAGATAGGACGTGATCCGGCCCTCGTGGATGACCACGGTGGCCTGCGTGGGGGTCCCCTCATCGTCGATCCCGTCGGTGCCCCACTCGCCGGGGAGGCGGCCGTCGTCGAAGGCATCGAGGTGGGTCGCGGCGACCTGCTCCTCCAGCTTGCCCGCGTAGACGGAGGCACCCTTTTGGATGTGGTCGGCCTCCAAGCCGTGGCCGGTCATCTCGTGGAAGAGAACGCCGCCGAAGCCGCCGCCAACGACGACGGGCATGGCGCCCGCTGGGGCGGGATCGGCACCCAGAAGCGTCAGTGCGACCCCTGCGGCGCGCTCGGCCGTGCGCTCGGCCGCGCCGCCCTCGACGAGCTCGAACCCCTGGTGGCCACCCAGCGTCTCGAAGCCGGTCTCAACCGTTCCGTCACGCCGCGCCACGACCTGCACACCCAGGCGGACCCGCGTGCGCTCGTCGGTCGCGAAGCGGCCATTCGAGTTGGCCACGGTGACCGAGCGCCGGCCCTCCGCGTAGCTCGCCATGACCTGTGTCACCTCGCCGCCGGCGGATCTCGCCGTCTCATCACAGGTGCGAAGCAGGTCGGCCTTGCGCTCGGCGGGGACGTCACCGGGCGGGGTGGCGATGTCCTGGGGGCGGGCGGCCCGCACGGCCTCGAGCGCCTGGGGATCGATTCGCTCGCCGCGCGCCGCCGCGGCCACGGCGTCGCCCGCGCGCTCCAGGTCCCCCTCTCCCAGGCCATCGACATGGGCGAAGTAGGTCGTCTCGCCGCGCACCACGCGAACGCCCGCGCCCCGCTCGGCGCCACGCTGCACGCGCTCGACCCGCGACTCGTCAACGGCCAGGCCCAGGCCGTCGCGCTGCTCACAGAAGACCTCGGCGAAGTCCCCGCCGTTTCGCAGCGCGCGCTCCACGACGCTCGTGGCGAGTTCGGCCTCGACCAGCGGCGGCGCGTTCGGATTCATCACCGGACCCCGCCCATACTCAGCGCGCGGCGTCGATCAGATTCGCGGCGGCACGGAACAGAGCTCGTCCCTCCTCGGTATCGGACGGGTAAGCCACGACCCGGCCACCCTTGTAGTGAACGCGCGCGAACGGCTTTCGCGTGATGCGCCGCCGGCGCATGAAGGCCGCGGCCTCCTCCGCGTATCCCGATACGCGGTCGATCAGTGTGCGCTGGGGCTTCGGCACCATCAGCTCGTCTCCCGGGCAAGATCCCGCACCACCGCCCGCATGTCGAAGATCATGAGCGAGGCCAACGTGAAGCGATCGGCGACCGCGACCATCGCCAGGCCATTCTCGCGCACGGCGAAAGCCTCGCCATCCTCGGTCGCCACGTGGACGTGACCGGCCGGCTCGCCGCCTGCCGAATCGGCGGCGGCGAGCAGCTCGGCCGCCGCCGAGCCCCACTTGTCTGCCTCGCCCGTGGCTGCCAGCACCTCTCCGCCGGGGCCCAGCAGCGCGCATCCTCGAAGGTCCGCCGACATCTCGCGAAGCCGTCCGACGGCGGCCTCGGCGGCCTCGTTGGGGAGTCGCTCGGCATTGACGCTGTTCACTACGCCAACATATATAGCCGTGTCGCTTCAGCGGGCCTCCTGGCTTACGGTCGTGATCATCTGCGCCATCGGCGCGCTGGTCCTGGTCCTCAACGGCTACATCGGCTACCCGATCGTGGTGGGCGCGGTGGGGCTCTCGGCGGCCGTGAACCTGCTCTAGCCGGCCCGGTAGGGCTCGGTCTCCTCTGTGTCCGGGTCGTGCCTGGCTCCCTCGGGCTCGACGTGGATCAGCACGTCGGAGTCCGGGATCTCGGCCTCGATCGCGGCGCGCAGCCTGTGGGCGAGCGAGTGGGCGTCCTCGAGCGTGGTGCCGTCGCGGAACTGGATGTGCATGTCGATGTAACTCCGGGCGCCGGCCCGCCGGGCCCGGAGCTTGTGATAGCCGACCATCTCCTCCGGACGAGCGCGAGCGATGGCAGCCTCGATGCGGTCCAGCTCCTCGGGCGGCGGCGCCTCGTCCATCAGCACCCGCGAGGAGCGCGTCAGGATCCGTAGGCCCGCCGCGACGATCGCCACGGCGATGACGATGGCGGCGATCGGGTCGAACACGTCGACGCCGGTGATCGCCACAAGCCCCAGGCCGGCGAAGACGCCGATCGAGGTGAGCGCGTCGGTGCGCAGGTGGGCGGCGTCGCCTTCGAGCGCCGCCGAGCGCAGCACCCGCGCCCGGCGATACAGGTACGCCGAGACGCCGAAGTTCGCCACCGCCGAGAACCCGACGACCGCCAGCCCGACCCCCAGCCGCTCGAGCTCGGCGCCCACCAGAAGGCGGTGCGTCGCCTCGTAGACGATCACCGCGGCGCCGATCAGGATCAGGATGCCCTCGATCGCCGCGGCCAGGTTCTCGGCCTTCTCGTGCCCGTACGGATGCTCGCGGTCCGGGGGCGCGTCGGCCTTGCGGACGGAGACCAGCGCGATCACCGAGGCCACCAGGTCGATCCCGGAGTGCACCGCCTCGGTCAGGATCGCGATCGATCCCGTGATCGCGCCGGCGGCGATCTTCAGCGCGATCAGCAGCGAGTTCGAGACGACGCTGATCGTCGCGGCGCGCGACTTGGTGCCCCTCACGATGTGGCCCCCAGCAACTCGGCCAGCTTGCGCGCCGCTCGTCCCCGGTGGCTGATCGCGTGCTTCTC
>DATFON010000279.1:0-3627 GCA_035265465.1 Solirubrobacterales bacterium
CGAGCCCGGCGACTACGAGCTCATCTGCCTGCCGGTCAAGCTGGTGGGAAGCGACGGCGCCCCCGCGCGGGCACTGCTGCGGCCGGCCTGAGCCCCATTCACGCAGTTTGGTGGATTGGGGACGCTATGGCGTACCCAAACCATCAAACGCTCGTGGCGGCTACGAGGCGAGCTCCGCGATCGGGACATCCTGGTCCGCCAGGCGGGCGCGTTCGACGGTGGCGCCAGAGCGAATCAGGGCCTGAATGTCGTCGATGACGTCCCAGACGTTGACGTTCATCCCCGCCACCACGCGGCCGCCCGCGACCCAGAAGGCGACGAACTCCCGTGCGTCGACGTCGCCGCGGAAGACGACCTCGTCCCACTTGGTCGCGTACCCGGCGTACTCCATCCCGACGTCGTACTGGTCGGAGAAGAAGTACGGGACGTTGTCGTAGGGGGCCTGGTGACCGAGCATGTTGCGCGCGGCGGCCGGTCCCTGGTTCAACGCGTTGGCCCAGTGCTCGACGCGGATGTGCTCGCCGTAGAGCGGGTGAAGCGCGTTGGCGACGTCGCCGGCGGCGTAGATCCCGGAGGCGCTGGTCTCCAGGCGCTCGGTGGTCACGATCCCGTTGCCCAGCTCGAGGCCGGCTGCCTCGGCGAGCTGGGTGCGCGGCGCGACGCCGACGCCGACGACCACGAAGTCGGCATCGATCGAGCGCCCATTGGTGGTGCGGACGGACTCCACCGCGCCTGAGCCCTCGAACGATTCGAGGTTCGTGTCGGCGAGGAGCTCCACGCCGTGGTCGGTATGGATGTCCCGGTAGATCGCGCCGAGCTCGGGGCCCAGGACGTGCTCGAGCGGCAGCGAGGACCTCTCGAGGACGGTGACCTCGCAGCCCTTCGTGCGGGCCGATGCGGCAACCTCGGCGCCGATCCAGCCGGCGCCGATGGTCACGAGCTTCCCACCGGCGTCGATGCGGTCGGCGATCGCTTCGCTGTCGGCGATCTCGCGCAGGTAGAGGATCCCGTCCAGGTCACCTCCGGGAACGTCGAGGCGGCGGGGCTCGGCGCCGATGGTGAGCAGCAGGCGGTCGAAGCCGATGCGCTCGCCGCCGGCCAGGACGACCTGTGAGGCGGAGGGGTCGATCGACTCGACCTCGGTTGAGAGGCGGAGCTCGATGTCGTTCTGCTCGTAGAAGCCCTCGTCGTGAACGTAGGGCTTGTCGGCGGTCTCGCGGCGCAGGTAGTCCTTGGAGAGCGGCGGGCGCTCGTAGGGGCGCTCGGCCTCGGCTCCGATCAGGATCACTCGGCCGTCGAATCCCTCCTCCCGCAGGGTCTCGGCGGCCTTGGCGCCGGCGAGGGCGGCTCCGACGATCACGAAGGTCTGGTCGTTTGGCATCTGTGCTCCTTTCGGTTTCAGGTCGAACGCCCGGCGAGGGCGAGGAACTCCTGGCGGGTTCGGGGGTCATCGCGGACCAGGCCGCGAAGGGCGGAGGTGACGGTCACGGTGCCCGGCTTCTGCACCCCGCGGAGAGACATGCAGAGGTGCTCGGCCTCGATGACGATGCCGACACCCTTCGGCTCGAGGTGCTCGTCGATCCACGCGGCGACCTCGGCGGTCAGGCGCTCTTGCACCTGGAGCCGGCGCGCGAAGAGCTCAACGACGCGGCCGAGCTTCGAGAGGCCGACGATGCGGTCGCCAGGGAGGTAGCCGACGTGGGCGACCCCGTGGAAGGGCAGCATGTGGTGCTCGCACAGGGAGTTGATGGGGATGCCGCGGGCTACGACGAGCTCGTCGTAGCCCTCATCGTTGGGAAACGTGGTCGGGCTGAAGGCCTGCGGGGTGAGGAACTCCGCGTATGCCTTGGCGACGCGGCGCGGAGTGTCGCGCAGCCCCTCGCGCTCCGGGTCCTCGCCCAGAGCGATAAGGAGCTCTCGCGCCGCCTCCTCGGCGCGCTGCAGGTCGATCCCGGCGGTGCCCTCGACGGCGTGGAGGGTGGCGGTGCTCATGCGGCCTCCAGCTGCAGGAGCGCGCTACAGGTGCGGTGGGCGGGGTCGTGCCGGCGCCGCCGGGCGCGGATGTGGCCGCCGGACCCCTCGAGGATGCCGTCAACGACGGCGTCGACCAGCTTGCAGACGAGGGCGGGTTGCTCGGGCGAGATGAGGGGGCACGGGCAGGCGCCCAGCTCGAGGCGGCCATTCTCGATGCGTGCGTCGAAGCCCAGGCGGCCGAGCATGCGGAGGAGCTCCGCCTGGGCGTCGTCGGGAGTTCGTCCGGCGAGGGACCGGCGGCCCCACCGGGCGCCGAGGCGGCGCAGCGCGCGGGGATTCGGCTGCGTTTCCCCGAGAGTTGCGGCGAGAAGCTCGGCGAGGGCCCGGAACCCGTCATCCGGCAGCGCCCAGCCCTCTCGAAGGCTGAAGATCGTACGGGGGCGCCCCCGCTCGCCGGCGGGCTGCGGCGCGCTTTCCACGAGGCCTTCGCCCTCCATGGCGTGGAGGTGGGCGCGAGCCGTGTTGGGGTGGACGCCCGCCGCCGCGGCGAGCTCATCGAGGGAGCCGGGCCCGTCCGACGCGAGCCGGCGAACGAGCCGGGCGCGGACGGGGTCGGCGATTGCATCGATCATCGAGGCCATTTCCTCCAAAAAATTGTAGGTTATTTGGCGATGGCGTGCGTTGCGGCCGCGACGGGCCCGCTGCTGGTGGCCGCTCAAGTCGCACGATCTCCGAGCGGCTCTTCAGGTTCCGCGGTCCGGTCTACGCTATTCGGGACTCTGGGGAGTCGTCCAATTGGCAGGACCCTGGTTTTTGGGGCCAGTTATCCCGGTTCGAGTCCGGGCTCCCCAGCTTCGGACGAAGCCGGTCGTTCATAACACGCCACCGGGACCCCCCTCGCGGTAGTGGCGCTCTACGATTCCGAAGGTGAGCGGCCCGACTGTGCTGATCATGGCCGCCGGCGAGGGAACCCGGATGCGCTCGTCGGTGCCGAAGATGCTGCATCCCGTCTGTGGGCGCCCGATGGTCGCCTGGCCGGTTCTGGCCGCCCGCGACGCCGGCGCCGAGCGCGTCTGCGTGATCGTCTCGCCCGAGCGCAACCTATCCGCTGCGCTGACCGAGGGCACCGAGACGGTGGTCCAATCCCACCCCGACGGCACCGGCGGAGCCATCCGCGCGGCGCTCGACGTGATCGCCGATGCCGACACGGTGGTCGTGCTGAATGGCGACCACCCGCTCGTAACCGGGGAGCACCTGGAGGAGGTCGCCCAGGTGCACCGTGACGCCCGGGCTGCCGCCACCGTCGTGACCGTCGACCGCGACGACCCCGAATCCCTCGGCCGTGTCGTCCGCGACGCGGCGGGCGAATTCGAGCGCATCGTCGAGACCAAGCATCCAGAGGGCATCGCGCCGGAGATCCTCGCGATCCACGAGGTCAACACGAACACCTTCGCCTTCGACGCCGCGGCACTCGCCGACGCGATCAGCCGCATCGACAACGACAACGCCGCCGGCGAGTACTACATCGGCGACGCGCTGAAGCTGCTGCGGGAAGAGGGCAAGCGCGTCATCGCCCACAAGGTCGACGACGTGACGGTGAACATCGGCGTCAACAACCGAGCGGAGCTCGCCACCGTGGCGGCCGAGGTCCGC
>DATFON010000280.1:0-2276 GCA_035265465.1 Solirubrobacterales bacterium
CTATCCGCCGGCGATCGGGCGGCGCAGCACCACGAGCTCGGCCTCGGCAGGCAGCTCGCGAACGACCTCCGCGCTTCCGTCCGCGCGCTGAACGCTGGCGAGCATCCCGGCATCCAACTCCCGGCGGAAGGCCGCAACGGCCTCGGTGTGCGAGCCGGTCCGGTCGACGCTCCACTCGGCGAGCGTCGTATGGCCGGTGCGGTCGAGCCTGATCAGGCGCCCCATGTCTCCTCCTCGCGTCGCTCTGGGACCGACTATACGCCCGCCGCGAATCGTCGAGGTTGATGCCCAATCCAATGGCGATCCACCGGACGCGCCGTAATATCGCGCATGAAAATGGACCGATACGACCCGAGCGAGATCGAGGCGCGATGGCGGCGCATCTGGGAGGAGGAGCGCACCTGGGAGGTGCCCAATCCCGGGCAGCCGGGGTTCGACGACTCTGCGGCGAAGAGCTACATGCTCGAGATGCTCCCGTACCCATCCGGCGACCCCCACGTCGGCCACCTGAAGAACTACGCGATCGGCGACGCCGTCGCCCACTACAAGCGCCGCAATGGCTTTCAGGTGATCCACCCGATGGGCTTCGACGCCTTCGGACTCCCCGCCGAGAACCACGCGATCAAGACCGGAGAGCCGCCGCGCGTTGCCACCGAGCGCTCGATCGAGGCCTACCGGAAGCAGTTCCGCCGCCTTGGCCTGTCGTTCGACTGGGCGCGCGAGCTGAGCTCGCACGAGCCGGGCTACTACCGCTGGACGCAGTGGATCTTCCTCAAGCTCCTCGAGCGCGGGCTGGCCTACCGGGACGAGGCCCTGGTGCAGTGGTGCCCGGTCGACCAGACCGTCCTGGCCAACGAGCAGGTCATCGACGGCCATTGCGAGCGCTGCGGCAGCCCGGTGGAGGCCCGCCAGCTCGAGCAGTGGTTCTTCCGGATCACCGACTACGCGGACCGCCTGCTGGACGACCTCGACACGATCGAGTGGCCCGAGCACGTGAAGACGATGCAGCGCAACTGGATCGGCCGCTCAGACGGTGCCGAGGTCACCTTCCGCTGCGAGGAGCTGGGCATCGACTTCCCCGTCTTCACGACCCGTCCGGACACGCTCTTCGGCGCCACCTTCTTCGTCCTCGCGCCCGAGCACCACGACGTCGAGCGCCTGGCCGCCGGCACGGAGCACGAGGCGGCCGTCCGCGAGTACGTGAACGAGGCCATCCGAGCCACTGCCGAGGAGCGTGGCGCGGAGGAGCGACAGAAGACCGGCGTCCCGCTCGGCCGCACGATCACCAACCCGGTGAATGGCGAGGAGATCCCGATGTTCGTCGCCGACTACGTACTGATGGAGTACGGGACGGGGGCGATCATGGCCGTCCCGGGCCACGACGCGCGCGACTACGAGTTCGCGAGGGCGTTCGACCTCCCGATCCGCCGGGTGATCGAGGGCTCCGATCCGGATGAGGCCGCCGACTCCGACGGGCTTCCATATTCCGGTGACGGGCCGATGGTGAACTCGGGCCGCTTCGACGGCAAGCACAACCGAGAGGCATACGACGAGATCGTCGACTGGCTCGGCTCCGAGGGCCGTGGCCGGCCTGCCGTCCACTACCGCCTCCGCGACTGGCTCGTATCGCGCCAGCGCTACTGGGGCTGCCCGATCCCGGTCGTGTACTGCGAGACGGACGGCATCGTCCCCGTCCCCGAGGACCAGCTTCCCGTGCTCCTGCCGGAGGTTGACGACTACGCGCCGAAGGGGCGGAGCCCGCTCGCCGCCGCCAGCGAGTGGGTCGCCACGCAGTGCCCCCGGTGTGGCGGTCCCGCGCGCCGCGAGACGGACACGATGGACACCTTCGTCGACTCCTCCTGGTACTTCCTGCGCTACCTCGACGCGCACAACGACCAGGCCGCGTGGGACCGCGCCGCGGTCGACTACTGGATGCCGGTGGACCAGTACATCGGGGGCGTGGAGCACGCGATCCTGCACCTGATGTACGCCCGGTTCTTCACCAAGGCCCTCGCCGACATGGGTCACCTGCGCGTTCAGGAGCCGTTCGCCCGGCTCTTCACCCAGGGGATGATCACCCGCGACGGCGCCAAGATGTCCTCCTCCAAGGGAAACGTCGTGAGCGCCGCGAAGACCATGGAGCGCTATGGGGCCGATACCGCCCGCGCCTACGTCTGCTTCATGGGTCCCCCGGACAAGGGGGGCGACTGGACCGACGAGAGCGTCGAGGGCGTGCATCGCTTCCTGACGAGGCTTTGGCGGCTGAAGGAGGAAGT
>DATFON010000281.1:0-2655 GCA_035265465.1 Solirubrobacterales bacterium
CGGCTTCGGCTTGCAGCGTCCAACGCCCCGTAAATGGGGCGTTTTCATGCTCTAGAGGCGATAGCGCGGGTTGCCACAACTGGACACCTGAAGACGTCTGTAGCCACCGAATACGGAATAGATACGGAATAGCCGCGGCAGGCCGACGCAGTCAAGTCCCGGGAGGTGGTGTAACAGGGCGGCGCCTCGTTCGTCGGCGAGGGCGTTGGCGGCTCAGGCCGCTTGGAGCTGGGCCACCTCTTCCTTGTTCTCCTTGTCTGTGTGTTCGTCTGGTCCTGCGAGGACGAGAGAGATCGACTCGGCCGAGAGGTAGCCGCGGCCGACGAGCCACTCATCGTTTTGTTCGATGCAGAGCATCCCGGCGAGGCGGATCAGCGAGCGGTCGTCGGGGAAGATGCCGACGACGTCGGTGCGCCGGCCAACCTCGCGGTTGAAGCGCTCGAGCGGGTTCGTGGATCTGAGCTTGCGCCAGTGCGAGCTCGGGAACGAGTAGAAGGCCAGGATGTCTGGCTCGGCGTCCTCGAGCAGCGTCGCGACTTTCGCCAGGCGTCCGTCGAGATGCGCGACCGCTTCGGAGAGCCGATCGCGGGCCTGCGCGAGGTCGTCGGCGTTGAAGATCGGTCGGATCAGCGCCGCCAGCAGGCCGTGCTGATCGCGGCGGGCGTGGCCGAGACAATCCCTGAGGAAGTGGACGGTGCAGCGCTGCCAGCTGCAGCCGAGGACCTTCGCGATCGCGGCCTTCAGCCCGGCGTGGGCGTCGGAGATCGCGAGTTGGACGCCGACCAAGCCGCGAGCGACCAGGCCGCGGAGGAACTCGGTCCAGAACGCCTCGGTCTCGGCCTCGCCGACATCGATTGAGAGGATCTCGCGGCGGCCGGTCTCGTGGACGCCATGGGCGATCACCAGCGCCTTGTTGACCACGCGGCCGCCGTCGCGGACCTTCTCGACCTTCGCGTCCAGGAACAGGTACGGATAGCGGCCCTCCAACGGCCGCGTCCGGAACGCCTCGACATGCTCGTCAAGCGCCTCGCAGACCCGGCTGACCTCCGACTTGGAGATCCGCAGGCCGAGGCTCTCGACGAGCTGGTCGACGCGCCGCGTCGAGACCCCGCAGACATAGGCCTGCTGGATCACCCCGAGCAGCGCCTGCTCAGAGCGCTTGCGGGGCTCCAAGATGCTCGGGAAGTAGCTGCCCCGGCGGATCTTGGGGATCTGCAACTCGATCTCCCCGGCGCGCGTGTCCCAACGCCGCGGCCGATAGCCATTGCGATGCGTCGCCCGATCCTCGGGCCGGCGCTCACCGCGCTCGGCCCCGATCAGCTCGGACACCTCGAGCTCCATCAACTGCGCGCAGACGGCCTTGACCGCCTCGCGGATCACATCGGCGTGCTCGTCCAGCAGCACCTTCCTGACGACCTCCTCGATCGTCATCCTGTCGGCACCGGCCATCGCTGGCGCCTCCTTTCGTCGCACCTTGAGAAGTCCGACGATTCTCAGCGCCAGGGTGGCCGGAACCACGTTCCGTCCGATCCGGACCTACACCACGCTACGGGACGTGACCTGATCCCGCGGTCACCGGATGCGTGTGAGGCGCATGCGCCGAGCGGCGCTCTTCTGAGCGCCGCCCGGTTACGGCCAGGTGTCTTCGCCGATCTACGCGGTGAGCCGCGGACCTTGACGCCGGTGGGTGACGGCCATCGCCATTCCCGCCAGGATCGCCAGGATGGCCATCCCGCCTGCCGCACCGATGCCGGCGTCGGCCCAGTCGAAGCCGTCGCCAGGCACCTCGATCGCGGTGATGACGGACGCCTCGGCGGGCGCGGGATCGACGGTCACCGGTGAGCGGCGGTCGGCGTTGCGCAGGTCCTGAGCCGACGCCGACGCCGGCGCCGGCGAGCGGCGGTCGGCGTTGCGGAGATCCTGCGTCTGCCGGGGCGCCGAGGGGAACTGCCGGTCGGGGCTGCGGAGGTCCTGCCCCTGGGCCGCGGCCGTCGCCGGCATGGCGATCGAGGCGACCAGCACGGTGGTGACTCCGAAGCGCTTGAGCGTGAGCACGGTGGCTCTCCTTCTCGTGGCGGCCGCCTTGTGCGAGCCGCGTTGGAAGCACCCTCCGGCGGAGCGGTAGAGGCGCACACCTGACGCGGCTTAAGGCTGGTAAAGGCCGGCGCTCACTCGCGCGCGAGCAGCTCCGGCGCCGGAGTGATCACGGTCTCGAAACGGATGCGGCCGGCGCGGATCCGGTACATGCCCATCTGGTTGAGCGTCGTGTCCCCGTTGCGGTCGATCGAGAAGTCGCCGACGAGCCCGCCGCTCACCTTGGCCGTCATGACCGCCTCGGCGACGTGAGCGCGGTCGCCGCCGGAGCGGGCGATTGCGTCGAGCAGCATCCGCGTGCCCTGTGCGTCGTGGATCGAGAAGCAGCACGGACGCTGTGAGAACCGCTTGGCGAACTCGTCGGCGAACGCTCGGCCCGCCGGTGGCAGGTCGCCGTTGGGGAGCACGGCGATGCTGATGACCAGCCCTTCCGCGCCGGCGCCGGCCGCCTCGACGATCGAGCCCGGCTCGAGCCCGTCGCCGCCCATAAGCTGGACCTCGCGACCGAGCCCGTCGGCGAGGGCCGCGACCAGCTCCGGGGCGCTGCCGATCCCGGCAATG
>DATFON010000282.1:0-3422 GCA_035265465.1 Solirubrobacterales bacterium
ACAGCTCCGGAAACGGTTCGATCGCCCACGACACCGGGGCAGGGTTGGGCTTGTTCAGCTCACATCACGTCCGCGTCCTCCACAGCTCATTCCGGCACAACGGAGATATGGGCATCGCGGTCGACAGCGCCAGCCACAACCTGATCAAGGGGAACCTGCTGGCACGCAACAGGAATTTCGGGATCGTCGTAAGGGGTCAGGCTGGCAACGGCAATCAGGTGAGACGGAACCGCGCCGTTCGAGATGGCAAGATCGGCGTCTTTATCGAGGGCAGCCGAAACGTGATCGCCCGAAACCGCATCACGCATCCCTTCCGCGGGGAGGCGACCGGCATCGAGGTCGACGGCGGCAACCACAACGTGATCGCGCGCAACTCCATCCGAGACACCGAGGGGCGCGGTATCAGTGTGGACTTCTCGCGCGACCCAGAGCAGAGCGGGGGGCCACCAGTAGTGGGCAACGTAGTGCGTCGCAACCACATCCGCCGGGCTGGCAAGGACGGGGTGCACGTGAACTTTGGGGCCAAGCACACCCGGCTCAAAGGCAACCACGCCTTCGCCGCAAATGATGACGGCCTCGACACCAATAACCCGACGACGAAGCTGACCCGCAACGAGGCGAGGCACAACGGAGATCTCGGCATCGAAGCGGTCCGCGGCGTGATCGACGGCGGCGGGAACAAGGCGAGCGGCAACGGGGACCCGCGCCAGTGCACGCACATCGTGTGTAGGTGATCAGCGGCGCACTGCTCAGTCTCTGGCCTCGCTACCAACGGCCGCCAGCGGCGTGAATGAGGGGAACGGGGGGCGCCTTAAACAGCGCCCGCCTCATGCGCTGCGCTTCGAGAGCGCCCCCCGCCGGGGTCCCCTGCCAACGCGTCCACTCGCCGGCAAAGTCGGTAACAACCTGCCCAGCTCGAAGTTGCGGAGCAAATGTGCCGCCGCCGCGCGCCACGAGCCGCCGCCGGCAGCACAAAACTGCAAACGGATTGCAAACGAACGGCGCCGGACGGGCCGGACAGTGGCGGCACCCGGCATCATGGCGTCACCTAGAAATCCCCGCTAGTCGGGATTTCACCGGACGGCGCACTACAGGCCGTCATGGGTCCGGTGCGACTGGAAATCGCGTGGGCGGGTCAAACCGCCTCGTGGGTTCGAATCCCACCCTCTCCGCTGAATAGTTGTCTGCTTCGTGCGGCGTGCCGGGTCCCCCGGGTACGATCGCGCCCGATGGCGAAAGGACATTCCGCGGCGGAACAGCAAGCACCCGTGGCCAGCTTCGTGATCGTCAACACGGCTGGTGCGGGGATGACTCCAGCGATCGCAAGCGCCGTTCGCGAGGCGGCGATCTGCCACGGGCTACCTCCCGACGCCGCGGACGAGCTCAGGGAGGCATGCGAGACCCTCGTGCGTCGCGTCGCTGCAGGCCTCGAGGACACGGAGTCCGGCGGTTCGAGGTCACGATCAGTCGACTCCCGGGCCGGGTCGTTGTGCAGATCGACGACCCGGGCGTGCCGTATGAGCTGGCCGACGACGCGACCGACGATCCGCAAGCGGCCATCGAGGCACCCTCGGAGTTGCTGGGCTTCATCCGCGAGCGGGTCGACCACATCAGGTACACCTACCGCGGGCGCGCCGGGAACCGCGTGGAGCTGACGAAGCGAACCACCCGACGGCGCCCGAGAGGCGACCATCCTCCCGCCTCAGAACCAATCGACCCGGACCAGCCGGTGGAGGTGCGCCCGATGGTCGAGGCGGACTCGATTCCCTTCGTGCGCAATGTCTACCGCTCGTTCGGCTACACGTACGCCGGCGAGTGGGCGTACCGCGCCGAGGATGTCCAGCACCTCCTGGAGTCGGGGGTCCTGACCGCGTGGGTGGCGGCAACCGAGGACGGAGCGATCGTCGGACACGCGGCGATCACACGAGATCCTCCCGGCGCCAAGCTCGGTGAGGGTGGAGCAGCGGTGGTCGATCCCGCATTTCGGCATCACGGCATCGCCGGCAAGCTCGGGCTGGCAGCGCTCGAGTGGACTCAACAGGAGGAGCTCTTCGGCCTCTACGCGTTAGCGACCACCCGCCATCCCCACAGCCAAAGGGCCGTCCTCGATCTGGGCGGGCGCGAGCTCGGGCTTCTGTTGGACTACATCCCCGCGTCGACGACGTACCGCGAGTTCGACGAAGCGGGCGACAGCCGCAGTCCGGTGATGGTCATGTATCTGGGGCTCGGCCCCAGCCCGGTCCATGACGTCCATGCGCCCCCGCGGCATCGAGACGTGCTGAGTCGCATCTACGAGGCCTGCCAGCTGAACGGCCGCTTCGTCGAGGCCGATGAGCATCTCGAGCCCAGCGGCCATACCCGCATGGGCGTCTCGATTCAAACCGACCGCGACCTGGCCAAGCTGGATATAACCCGTGTTGGCGCCGACTTCGCCGATGCCGCGCGCAGGCAGCTCGACCAGCTCGAGCGCGGCGGCATCGCGAACGCCTACGTCGATCTGCCGCTCTCGCTACCCGAGACCCCCTCCGCATACGACGAGCTCGAGCAGCTCGGTCTGTCTTTCGCCGGCGTGTTCCCGCGCGCGGACGACTCGGGGTGGCGACTGCGCCTGCAGTATCTGCGTCCTGAGAAGGCCATCGCCCGCGATGAGATCAATGTCGCTTCGGACTTCGGGAGCGCCTTGCGTGACTACGTGCTCGATCCCCCTACGGCGGGGAGCTGAGCGTCTAGCGGAGCCGCAGGCGCTCTCGCGCCACGAACGCCCCGTACGGATGGGCGGCGATCCGCACCTTCTTGGACTCCTCGGCGGCGCGGCGAAGATGCGGGGAGAGCTCGAGCCTGACCGTGCGCTTCGCGGGGCCATCCTCGGATGGTGGGTGCCAGCCGAAGCTGAAGCGTGCGACCTCGCGACCCCGCGCGGCCGGCGACGCGAGCCTCAGGCGCCCGGCGCACTTGCCCGAGAACTCGTCGCGCCGCCGCAGGACGACGCGCACGCGACTGCCGTTGCGCTTCGCTCGAACGGGGTCGACCTCGCAGGCGATCGAGGCGTGCCTGTTGCAATGCCGGCCCGGCACCGACGCGGGACGGTCGGGCCGCTTCGTCCCGGACCGGCATAGGACCCGCTCGAGGCGCATCGGCTGGGCGGTCATGATCCCGTCCGTCCCCCAGCCGAGGAGCTGGCGCATCGTCTGCTCGTCGTTGATCGTCCACACGTGGACGGCGTAGCCGTCGCCGTGGGCACGCTCGACGAACTCCCGGTCGGTGACGGTGACGCCCTCGAACTCGGTCGGCACCTGGAAGGCGACCGTCCCCTCCGGCGGCGGCACGTGGCCGAACTTGTATGCGGCGACGGCGCCGACTGCCGGCGCCATGTCGATCTCCGGAGCGAGTTGGTGGAAGCGCTGCAGGGCCTCGTCGTGGAA
>DATFON010000283.1:0-3352 GCA_035265465.1 Solirubrobacterales bacterium
GAGTTCGGCATCCCCATCTACTCGCTCGGCTCGGATCGCCAGGGCATCGTGCATGTGATCGGCCCGGAGCTCGGGGTGACCCAACCCGGCCTGACCATCGTCTGCGGCGACAGCCACACGTCCACGCACGGGGCGTTCGGAGCGCTGGCCGTCGGCATCGGAACCTCCGAGGTCGAGCACGTCCTCGCCACGCAGTGCCTCGTGCAGCGGCGGCCGAAGACGATGCGAATCAACTATTCGGGAGAGCTGGCACCCGGCGTCACCGCGAAGGACCTCATCCTCGCGACCATCGGGCGCCTCGGCGTCAGCGGAATGGTCGGGCACGCGGTCGAGTACGCGGGCGACACGATCCGCGGCCTCTCCATGGAGAACCGGATGACGATCTGCAACATGACGATCGAGGGCGGGGGGCGCGCGGGAATGATCGCCCCGGACGAGACGACATTCGAGTGGATGTCCGGCCGGCCCGGCGCACCGGACGATTTCGATGCGGCCGTTGCCGCTTGGCGTGAGCTCCCGAGCGATGAGGGGGCGGAGTTCGACACGGACGTCGAGATCGACGCCGCCGCGATCTCGCCGATGGTGACGTGGGGGACGAACCCCGGGATGGTCGCTCAGGTCACCGAGGCCATTCCCGACCCGTCCGGGTGGGGCGAGGGACCCGCCGATCGCGAGGCGGCCGAGCGCGCCCTCGCATACATGGCGCTGCAGCCGGGCACGCCGATCACCGACATCCCGCTGGATCGCGTCTTCATCGGCTCGTGCACGAACTCCCGTATCCAGGATCTGCGCGAGGCGGCCACCATGGTCGACGGGCGGCGGGTGGCCGGCTCCGTCCGCGCGATGGTCGTCCCCGGGTCACAGCAGGTGAAGGCACAGGCGGAGCAGGAAGGCCTCGACGAGGTCTTTCGCTCAGCCGGGTTCGAATGGCGGACCGCAGGCTGCTCGATGTGTCTGGGCATGAATCCCGACATCCTCGACGAGGGTGAGCGCTGCGCCTCGACCTCCAACCGCAACTTCGAGGGCCGGCAGGGCAGGGGTGGTCGCACTCACCTGGTGAGCCCTCGCATGGCCGCCGCCGCCGCGGTGGAAGGAAGCTTCGTCGACATCCGGTCCTGGGCATGAGGCCGATAGACGTCATCGAGGGCAAGGTCTCCGTGCTCGATCGCGCCGACGTCGATACGGATCAGATCATTCCCAAGCAGTTCCTGAAGCGGGTCGAGCGGACGGGGTTCGGCGAGTTCCTGTTCTACGACTGGGTTCGCTCCGGCGAGCTCGAGCTCGAGCCGAATCCGATCCTGGTCGCCGGCCGGAACTTCGGCTCGGGATCCTCCCGCGAGCATGCGGTGTGGGCGGTCCAGGACTTCGGCTTCGAGGCCGTGGTCGCGCCGTCGTTCGCGGACATCTTCTACGTCAACTGCACGAAGAACGGCCTTCTGCCGGTGATCCTGCCGGAGGACTCGTGCCGCGAGATCGCCATGGCGGGCGAGGCCCGGATCGACGTCGACGATCAAACCGTCACGTCGGCGGGAGGGGTCGTCGAGTTCGAGCTGGACGAGGAGGTCAAGCACCGGTTGCTCCACGGCTTGGACGACATCGGCATCACCCTTCAGGACGAGGGCGCGATCACCGCGTTCGAGGCGGCCGGCGGCGCCGATCGCGGGCCCGTCACCACGGTTCTGTGAGCGCGGTGCCCTGGCACCGCGACAGGCTGGTGTCGTTGGTGACTCGATGAGCGCGGACACCGAGCCTCGGGACTGGGACGCGTCGACATACGACCGCGTCTCGGATATCCAGGAGAAATGGTCGCGCGCCGTCGTCGATCGCTTCGAGCTGCGCGGCGACGAGACCGTCCTCGACGCCGGCTGCGGGAGCGGCCGCGTGACCCAGCTGCTGCTCGAGCGCCTCCCTCGAGGCGGGGTCATCGGCGTGGACGCGTCGCGGTCGATGATCGAGAGGGCTCGCGAGGCGCTCCCGGACAGGACCGAGTTCATCGTCTCCGACCTGCTCGACCTCGAGCTCGACCAGGCCGTCGACGCGGTGTTCTCCAACGCCACCTTCCACTGGATCCTCGATCACCGCCGGCTGTTCGAGCGCCTCCACGCCGCGGTCCGACCCGGCGGTGCACTCGAGGCTCAGTGCGGTGGTATCGGGAACCTCGACGAGTTCCTGAACCTGCTGGAGAACGTGAACGGCGACGAGCGCTTCGCGCCCTATCTGCGCGGCATCACGAGCGCGTGGAACTTCGCCTCGCCCGGGGACACCGAGCTTCGACTCCAGGCCGTCGGATTCGAAGCCGCTCGATGCTGGCTGGAGGAGCGCCTGGAGAAGCCACGTGAGCCGCGTGGCTTCCTGCGGACTTCATGCGTGGGCCCCCACCTCGACCGGCTACCGGAGCACCTGCGCGAGCCGTACCTCGACGCCGTGCTCGAGGACATCCCGCGCCCGCTGACGCTCGACTACGTCCGGCTGAACATCTCGGCGCGGCGGCCTGAGGTTTCGGGGGGATGAGCCCCCCAGCGAAGGCTCCCCGGATCGTCGTCCTCCCCGGCGACGGGATCGGACCGGAGATCGTCTCGGCCACGTGCCGGCTCCTGAAGGAGATCGGCGAGTTCGAGTTCGTGGAGCACCTGATCGGAGGCGCGTCGATCGACCAGTACGGGACGGCCCTCACCGATGACGTCCTGAACGCGTGTCGCGACTCCGATGCGGTTCTGCTCGGCGCCGTCGGGGGCCCGAAGTGGGACACGACGGATCCCGATGCCCCGCGCCCCGAGCAGGGGCTCCTGGGACTGCGCAAGGGCCTCGGCCTCTACGCCAACCTGCGCCCGGTGCGCCCCAGCCCGGCGCTGGTCGACGCCAGCCCGCTGCGGCCGGACAGGATCGCGGGCACCGATCTGCTCGTGGTTCGTGAGCTGACGGGCGGCATCTACTTCGGCGACAGCGGGCGCGACGGCGACCGGGCCCACGACGACTGCGAGTACACCGTCGGCGAGATCGACCGGATCGCGCGCGTCGCGTTCGACGCCGCGCGACGACGCCAGGGGGAGGATCCGCCGCGCGTGACCTCGGTTGACAAGGCCAACGTCCTCGAGACCTCGCGCCTGTGGCGGGAGACCGTGGAGCGCGTCGCGGCCGGGTACGGGGATGTCCAGCTCGACCACATGCTGGTCGACAATGCCGCGATGCAGCTCGTCGCGAGCCCGGCGCGGTTCGACGTAATCCTCACCGAGAACATGTTCGGCGACATCCTCAGCGACGAGTCGGCGATGCTCACGGGCTCGCTCGGGATGCTCCCGTCAGCCAGCCTCGGGGCGGATGGGCCGGGTTTGTTCGAGCCGGTGCACGGCTC
>DATFON010000284.1:0-3204 GCA_035265465.1 Solirubrobacterales bacterium
GCTGGCCTGGAAGGTGACGAGTCTCCCGTCGCCCGACGGCTGGCCGTAGAGAGCGGATCCGTTCGCGGGCTTGCCGGTGTTGCTGCGGCTGACCAGGAACAGCCTTCCGGTCTGCGTATCGCGCAGGAATTGCTGCGTGTCGGGCGGTGTCACTCCCGGCAGGTTGGGGGCGAACGAATTGAATGTCACGAACCGACCGTTGTCGGAGATCGACGGGCAGGCGGAGTCGTCTCCCGTCGCGACGGTGCCGTTGGACCTTCGGTCGATCAGCGTCGTTCGGTTCTGTGCGAGGTCACGAAGGTAGATGTGGTCATACCCATTGGCGCCCGGCAGCTTCGGGTCATCGGAGAAGAACACGACCCTGCTTCCGTCCGAGGAGATCGCCTGCCCGCACATGCGGGCATATACCGCCTGTCCGGCGCTCGTCCTGCTGACGAGGATCGTCTGACCGAGCTTCATGTCCCGCACGTACGCGCGTGAGATCTCCCCGTGGCCGCCGGCGGGCAGGTTGCTGGCGGCTGACTCGAACGCGACGAAGCGCCCGCTGCTGGAAACGGTCGGCTCGACGCTGTCCGCGCCATCGGCCGGATCGCCGTTGTTCGCCCTCGACACGAGCCTCGTCACACCGGCCGGGCGGTCACGGATCCAGACCTCCGTGTTGTCTGGATCGGCCCCCGGAAGCCCCGTTCCTGCGCCCTCGAAGCTCACAACGTCCGCGTTCGCCGAGATGCCACCGATGACCGCCGCTCCGGTTGCCGGCTGTCCGTTCTGCTTCCTGGCCATGAGCATCGTCTTGCCAGTCTGCATGTCGCGGAGGTAAGGGAGAAAGTACGTTCCGCTTCCGCCCGGCAGGTTGGTCGCCTTCGCGTCGAACGCCACGAACCGCCCGTTGGCGGAGATGTTTCGCGCCTGGGTCGTCCCGCTGGAGCCGTTCGCCGAGACCCCCTGCGAATTGCGGCTGACCAAGTCGGCGCTGATCGCGCCGCTGGCGGAGACCACCAGCGCTAGCGCGAGAAATATGGCAAGCGAGCCGGCCACTGTCAGGCGCCTTGTCCTTGCCTTGCCGCTCATCCCTTGACCCCCTGTCACCCGATGTCCGATGCGCCAGAGTAGCCCGACGGCGAGGCGAAAGTCAACGAGTCCAACTCACCTATGCTCAAAGCAACTGCCCGCCTAGCTCAACTGGCAGAGCACCTGATTTGTAATCAGGAGATTCTCGGTTCGAATCCGGGGGCGGGCTCTCGGGATGGCAGAGCATGACTTCACCTGGCGAGACGTCGAGCGGACCATCGTCTTTCGTGCCGGGGCGCTCGCCGACTCGCCGGAGATCCTCGCGGGCGGGATCTGGGAGCGGTTCGAGCTGTTGACCACGACCCGGGCGCTCGGCGCCGCACCGGTGGAGCTCGCGGAGCGGGCGACCGTCGTGCACCAGGTGGAGCCCGGCGAGGTTCCCTATGTCGCCGCGGCGATCGTCGACTCCGTGCGAAATCCGACGCTCGTTGCGCTCGGCGGCGGTCGGGTGATCGACGTGGCCAAGGCAATCGCCGCGGTGCGGGGCGGTCGCGTCTGCGCCATCCCGACGACCCTCTCCGGCGCCGAGATGACCGGCATCCACCGGCTGCCGGCGGGTCGCGAGCAGGACGCTCAGCATCGCGTGCGCCCGTCATTCGTCATCGCCGATCCGTTCGAGATGACGACGCTAGACGATCGAAGCCTCCGTGCGAGCGCCATGAACGCGCTGGCCCATGGGGCCGAGGCGCTATACGTCCCGCTCGCGAATCCGGTCGCGTCGCTTGCCGCGCTCCGGGGCGCCGAGCTCATCGCGACGGCCCTGGACCGGAGCGCCGGCGAGCGCGACCGCGCCGGCCTGGGCCTGGGCGCGCTGCTGTGCGCATACGCGCTCGACACCACCGGCTACGCGCTGCATCACGTCGTCTGCCAGACGCTCGTGAGGATGGTTGGGACGCCGCATGCCGAGACCAACGCCACGATGCTCCCCACCACGATGAACGCGATGCGCCCTCGAGCACCCGAGGAGATCGCTTCGCTGGCTCGCGCGCTGGGGGTGGAGTCCCACGAGATACGCCTTCGGATCGAGTCCCTCGGTGGTGGGCCGCGGCGGCTGCGCGACCTGGGCGGCAACCCCAATCGCCTGGAATCCGCGCGCCACGCGATCCTGCAGCGCCCCGAGCTCGCCAACACGCCCGATCCGCCCGGTCCCGAGGAGCTTCGGCGGCTCCTCGAGGACGCCTGGTAGGCGACGCAAGCCGGAGTGCGGTCGCAAGCCTGCCACCGGGTAAGTAACGCCGCATGCGCGAGCGTGTAGGCATGGACATGGATGAGGACCCGCGTCGGTCGGCGCCGCCGCGCGCTGACCGTGTGATCAGCGAGGAGCGGTTTCAGGCCTACCACGAGTACGCGCGCCGACGTGGCGTCAACCGCCTCATGTACGTGGTCGCACGCGCCATCCTCCAGCCGGCGCTTTTGATCTGGCTCCGGCTCTCGAGGACCGGCCGCGAGCACTTCCGCGGCATCAAGGGCGGACTGATCGTCGCGTCGAACCACCGCAGCTTCCTCGATCCCTTCGTGATCGGCGTAACGCTTCCGTGGAGGCGCCCCATGCAGTACGTCGCGAAGGTCGAGCTCTTCGAGCGCCGCTGGCAGGGATGGATCCTCTCCCGGGTCGGTGCCTTCCCGATCCGGCGCGGACAATCCGACGAGACGGCGATGGAGACGGCGGGCGTCGTGCTCGATCGCGGTGGGACGATCTGCATCTTTCCCGAGGGAACCCGGATCCGATCGGGATCGCTGGCGACGCCGCGGCGCGGCGTGGGACGGCTGGCTCTGGAGTCCGGGGCGTCGGTGGTCCCGGTGGCGGTGCACGGCTCCGAGCAGGTTCGACGCGGCTGGCGGATCCGGCCGCGCAAGGTGAAGCTGCGGGTGGGGCGCCCCATGAGGTTCCCGCGCACCGAGCACCCCTCTCCCGGCCTTGCCGCGACGGTCACGGCGCGCATCTGGCCCAACATCGAGCTTCAGTGGGAATGGCTGGGCGGTCTGCCGCCGCTCCGCAAGGCGGCCGTCATCGGCGCGGGCAGTTGGGGAACCGCGATGGCGGTGCTGCTCGCGCGCGGCGGGCTTGACGTCCAGCTCGGCACCCGTTCGGAGGAGAAGGCGGCCGAGATCGGCGCCAAGCGCGAGAACAAC
>DATFON010000285.1:0-21514 GCA_035265465.1 Solirubrobacterales bacterium
GAGAACGCGAAGTGCGCCCGCTACTTCACTCGCGCCGATGATGGGCTGGCTCAGCCGTGGAGCGGGCGTGTGTTCCTGAACCCGCCCTACGGGCGCGACATCGGCCGGTGGATGGCGAAGGCGTGGGAGTCGGTGCAGGCGAACGCCGAGCTCGTCGTCTGCTTGGTGCCAGCCCGCACCGACACCGCGTGGTGGCACGAGTGGGCCGAACGGGGAGAGGTGCGCTTCCTGCGCGGTCGGCTGCGGTTCGGCGACGCGAGCACGGGGGCTCCGTTTCCCTCCGTGGTCATCGTGTTTCGTAACGCCTCGGCGGCCGCCACGGATGGCGCGGCTGTAACGAAACCCCGGCTGAGGCTGGTGGCGTGACGGTGATGTACCGCGACCTCGCCAAAGAGCCGCAGACGGCCTCCACGGACTCCAAATCCGCCCGCACCACGCCCCTCATCGACCCGCGTGTGGCCAAGCACGGCGGCACGCGCCGCGACGACCACGCTAACTACGACTTCCCCGGAATGACGGACCAGTCGCCGTGGCGGCGCTCCGAGGTCCACAAGGCGACCCGGTACTACGGCTGCGCTCTGTGCGGCATCAAGTTCACCGGGCCCCACGCCGTCTACACGCACCTGGCGAAGGTTCATGACCGCTGAGGCGCGCGGACATATGAGGCCCGTGGGCGGCGCTCAGGAGGCGAAGCTCGTCCAGCGCGCCCCAGGACCCGTCGCGGTCCAGAAGGGGCTTGATTCACTTATCGCCGGACTCAACGCTCGACACCCCGGTCAGCGCTGGAAGGTCAGCTCACCACCGCACGGACTCGAAGGGACCGGAACGGTGGGGACCGGGGACCTCGATCGCGCGAGGGTCGTCGGACCAGATCACGAGGACGCGATCGGCGACGTCGGCGCCACGAGGGGCACGGCGGACGAAGACGTGACGGACCATTCCCGAGAGCAGGTCGCGTAGGGCATCGTGGTCGAGATCCTCAACATCGGCCGCGACGGCGACAACTTGGCTTCGCGCGTAGGCCCGCTCCCGAGCCTCCCGCATGGCGTCGCGATGGTCGGCACGGCCCGTAAGCAGGTCCTGCCACACGGCCTCACCGAGGCGACGGCGCGCATTGACGTCGGCGGCGAAGGCGCGAAGCTCGGCCTCGGCCTCCTCGTAGGAGCGGTCGACGGCCTCCAGGTCGACACCTTCAGCCGCGGCCTCAAGCTCCAGTCCGCGGACGCGCTCGGGCACGAGCTCGCGAACGTGGCTCTCCACGCGGTCCGCGGTGATCACGGACGGTGCCTTGCAGCGTCGGCCACTACAGCGGTAGACCGGCGTCGACCCCGAAGCCCCGCCGTAGGTCTGACCGCCCATCGCATAGCGGCAGTGGGCGCAGCGCACGAGCCCCGCGAGCAGGAAGCGGGAATGAGCCCGACGCTGCTTGCCCGGCGTCCGTTGGCATCGCTCCCACGTATCGGGATCGGTCAGCGGCGTGTGGGCCTCGGCGTTGACGAGGTCGCCGTAGCGGACCTCGCCCAGGTAGACGCGGTTGGAAAGCCAGCGCCGGATCTCCGAGGGCTGCCACGGTGCCCCGCCCACCCGCGGTGCACGCGAAGTCATCCAGCGCGCCAAGGCCGAGTCTCCATCGGTGCTGCTCGCCGCGCGTCCAAACAGCTCCCTGATCGCTGGCGCGTAGGTCGGATGAGGCACGAGCCGTCCCGAGTCCTTCTCACCCTTCGCGATCCGCTGGTATCCGATCGGCGTCGGGCCGATGTGTGCGCCACGGGCAACAGCACGAGCCTTCGCCGTCCACCAGCTCGCCTTCGCCTGGTCGAGGAACAGCTCGGCGTTGGCGAGGAACGACGTGAGCATGTACTTGCCCTCCGGGGTGCGCGGGTCGATCCGCTCGTGGCAGGAGGCGAACACCTGGCCAGCGTCGACGATCTCTCGCACGATCGAGGCTCCATCGGCGACCGAGCGGGCGAAGCGGTCGACCTTCATCACCACGATCCCGTCCGACTCACCGCCGCGCAGACGCTCGAGCGCCGCTTGGAAGTCGGGCCTGTCGATGTTGCCGCCCGAGTAGTCCTCATCCTGGTGCCAGGCGACGATCTCGCCGCTGAGCTCGGATGCATAGGATTCGATCGACTCGCGCTGCACGACGGGGGCTATGTAGCCTTCACCTTCACGCCCGCCGACGCGGGACACCCTGACGTAGCCATCGAGTCTCAAGCTCATGGCCCCAGTATATGTCTATTTCAACGAATCAGTTCAAGAACGGGACGCATATCGAGGTGGATGGGACGATCTACCGGATCGTCGAGTTCCAGCACGTGAAGCCGGGCAAGGGTGGGGCGTTCGTGCGCACCAAGCTGCGAAAGTTCGACGACGGCAGCGTGCAGGACAAGACGTTCAGAGCCGGTGAGAAGTTCCGGCCCGTGCGGACCGAGACGCGGCGGATGCAGTACCTGTACGACTCCGGCGAGACGGCCGTGTTCATGGACAACTCCGACTACTCGCAGCTCGAGCTGGGCCGTGACATTGCCGGCGACGGCATGCGCTGGGTGGTTCCCAACTCCGAGGTGGAGGTGCTGTTCGTCGACGAGCGGCCCGCCGGCGTTCAGGTGCCGAGCGCGGTCGAGATGGCCGTGACCGAGACTTCGCCCGGGCTGAAGGGCGACACCGCATCGGGTGGCGGCACGAAGCCGGCCACGCTCGAGTCCGGGGTTCGGGTGGAGGTGCCTCTGTTCGTGAACGAGGGCGATCGCGTCCGCGTGGATACCCGCTCGGGCGATTACGTCTCGCGGGCCTGAGGCGGCAGCCCGTCCCCACCAGCCATGCGCCGCTCCGACCAGCGCCGCGCCGCCGTGTTCGCCCTGTACCAGGACGAGGTCACCGGTCGTCCGGTCGGGGACGCGATCGACGACGCGGCTCCGTTCACGCGGGAGCTGGTGGCCGGCGTCGAGTCTCATCGCGACGAGCTGGATGCCGAGATCGCGCGCCTCGCCCATGGCTGGAAGCTCGACCGCATCGCAGCCCTGGAGAAGAGCATCCTTCGCGTGGCCCTCTACGAGATTCACCACCGCGACGACATCCCCGACGAGGTCGCGATCGACGAGGCGGTGACGCTCGCCAAGAGCTACTGCGGCGCGGACGCCCCCGCATTCGTGAACGGGATCCTCGGCACCGCGGCGCGAGCGGAGACCGCGTGAAACTCGCATCCCAGTCCCCGGCGAGACGGGGGAAAAGGGCCGGGGTCGGTACCGTTTTCGCGCGATGAGTCAAACCGACCAACTGGCCCAGCGGTTGCGCGAGATCGCCGACCGCCTGCGATCCCCGGAGGTCGGCGAGGAGGAGGCCGAGGCGCTCGCGCGCGAGGCAGCCGATCTCGTCGGCAAGGCCAGCTCCGAGATCGAGTCCGACCTGCGCGCGGCCAGGGCGGAAGAGGGCCCGTGACGACTCCCTCCGAGGCCCCGCAGCCGACTTCGACCAGCACCTATCCGGACGACCTTCGCGATCTGGTCGAGTCCTACCTCGACACGCTGCGCTTCTCCGCGATCCCCGATACCGCGGGGATCGAGGAGGCGATGCGCTACTCGCTGCTCGCCGGCGGCAAGCGGATCCGCCCGGTGCTCGCGCTGGCGACCGCGCGCTCGCTGGGCGCCACCCCCGAGTCGGTGCTGCCGGCCGCCGGCGCCCTCGAGCTCATCCACACCTACTCCCTCATCCACGACGATCTGCCCGCGATGGACGACGACGAGCTGCGCCGGGGTCGCCCGACCTCGCACGTGGTGTACGGCGAGAATGTCGCGATCCTGGCGGGCGACGGCCTGTTCGCGGAGGCGGTGCGCCTGTTCACCGAGCAGCAGGAGGGCAATCCGCCGGCCGTGCTCGCCGCGCTTTCCGAGCTGCTCGCCGCCATCGGCGTCGACGGGATGGTCGGCGGCCAGTACATCGACGTGACGGAGACGAACCTCGACGCGGACGGGCTTCGTCGCCTCCACTCGCTGAAGACCGGCCGCTTGATCGCGGCGAGTGTCGGCGTCGTACTGGCCCTCAGGAGCCTGAATGAACCTGAGACAATTCCCTACCGGCGCTTCGCGGAGGAGCTGGGAGTCCTGTTCCAGATCGTCGACGACATCCTCGATGTGACCGGTAGCGACGAGGAGCTCGGAAAGCCACACGGCAGCGACGAGCGACACGGCAAGCTCACCTATGTCAGCCTGTTCGGGTTGGAGGAGGCTCGCAAGCTCGCCGCGGATTCGCACCGCAAGGCACACGAGGCCCTCGCGGCCGTGAACGGCGACCCCCGCGACCTCAGCCAGATCACCGACTTCATCTACACGAGGCAGTCATGAGCGACGAAAAGAGCGACGGAAACAAGCCCGCCGACGAGCTCGAGCGGCTGCTCGACCGGATCGACGGCCCCGGCGACCTGGAGGGCCTGAGCGACGACCAGCTCCAACGCCTCGCCCAGGAGATCCGCGAGCTGGTGATCGACACGATCGGCGAGATCGGCGGCCACTTCGGCGCCAACCTGGGCGCCTGCGAGCTCGCCGTCGCCCTCCACAGCCTGCTCGACTCCCCCCGCGACAAGATCCTGTGGGACGTCGGTCACCAGGCCTACCCGCACAAGGTCCTCACGGGGCGGCGCGATCGACTCAACACGATCCGCCAGTACGGTGGCCTGGCGCCGTTCTGCTCGGTCTTCGAGTCCGAGCACGACATCATGGGCGCCGGCCACGCCTCGACCTCGATCGGCTATGCGGTTGGGCTCAAGGAGGCGATGCGAAAGGGGATCGGGACCGACGGGAACGTGGTCGCGGTGATCGGCGACGGGGCGCTGACCGGCGGCGTCGCCTACGAGGCCCTGCATAACGCCGGCGGCCTGGAAACCCCGATCGTCATCGTCCTCAACGACAACGGGATGTCGATCTCGCCGAACGTCGGCGCGCTCGCCCGCTACTTCCAGCGCTTCCGCCTGAACCCGAGGCTCTACCACGCCCGCGAGGACGTGGAGGAGGCGCTGACCAAGCTTCCGCTGGGCCTGGGCTCGCGCCTGGAGCGGGTGGGGCCGGAGATCAAGTCGGCCATCAAGGCCTACGCCGCTCCGGGGCTGATGTTCGAGGAGCTCGACCTCGCATACGTCGGGATCATCGACGGGCACGACGTCGGCGCGCTTCGCCGGGCCGTCGGCAACGCCCTCAAGGCGCAGCGGCCGGTCGTCGTGCACATCCACACGGTCAAGGGCAAGGGCTTCGCCCCGGCCGAGGAGGGTGGCCTGGAGGGGATGGAGAAGTGGCACGCCGCGAAGCCCAAGTCGATCGTCAACCGCCAGCCAGCGAGCGCCAAGCCCGTGGTGCCGATCAAGGAATCGGACTCGCCGGAGGCGATCGAGAAGCTGGAGAAGCCACCGCCGCCCTCGCCGCCTCAGTACACGGCGGTGTTCGCCGACGCGATGGTCGCCGAGGCCAAGCGCGACCGCCGGGTCATCGGGATCACCGCCGCGATGGCGGGGGGGACCGGCCTCAACAAGCTGTGCAAGGAGGTCCCCGAGCAGTACTACGACGTCGGGATCGCCGAGCAGTCCGCGGTGCTGTTCGCCGCCGGCCTCTCGCTCCAGGGGGCGAAGCCGGTCTGCGCCATCTACTCGACCTTCCTGCAGCGGGCGTTCGACCAGATCGTCCACGACGTCTGTCTCCAGAGCCTGAACGTAGTCTTCGCGATGGACCGCGCCGGCCTGGTTGGCGACGACGGCCCGACGCACCACGGCGCCTTCGACGTCTCCTACTTCCGTCCGCTTCCGAACGTGGTCCTGATGGCGCCTCGCGATGAGGCGATGCTCGTCCACATGCTGCGGACGGCGCTCCTGCACGACGACGGCCCGATCGCCTTCCGCTACCCGCGCGGCGCGGCCGAGGGTGCGCCGCTCCCGGACAGTCCGCAGGAGATTCCGATCGGCAAGGGCGAGCTGTTGACCGAGGGCGCGCGGGTCGCGCTACTCGGCTACGGCTACGGCGTGCAGGTCGCGCTGCGCGCAGCGGGCATCCTCGGCGAGCACGGGCACCAGGTGACGGTGGCCGATGGGCGCTTCGCCAAGCCGCTCGACGAGGAGCTGATCCAGCGCCTTGGCCGCGAGCACGAGCTGATCGTCACCGTGGAGGAGAACGTGCTGCCGGGCGGGTTCGGATCCGCGGTGCTGGAGCATCTGGAGGACGCCTTCACCGACCCGCAGTCACGCGCCCGGGTCGTGCGCGTCGGGCTGCCGGATCGCTACGTCACGCACGGCAAGCCCGCCCTCCTGCGCGAGGAGGTCGGCTTCACGGGCGAGGTGGTAGCGGACCGGGTGCTCGCCGCCCTCGGGGCTGCGGCTCCCGTCGGTACGTCCAGCTAGGCGCTAGTCGCCGCGTCGCTCGATCCCGCCCCAGGCGAGGGCGAGCGCGGTCCCGGCGAGCAGCCCGGCGGTGATCCACAGCCCCTCGCGCCGGCGCTCTCCGAACAGCGCGCCGCTCGTCTCGGATGAGAACGCCGAGGCGACCGATCGCCACGAGAACGCGGATCCCGCCGATGCCGCCGATGCGACCGAGAACGCCGACGCGGCGGAGCCGACGGAGCCGATCGACATGGCCGAGCCGACTGAGCCGATCGACAGGAACGAGCCTCGGGACGCGATCGACAGGAAGGAATCCTGGGACCACAGGGAGAGCGCGGAATCGCCCATGGCGTGATCGTAGTCCTGTCCTGGCCGCGCCCTCAGTCGCCCAGGTGCTCGACGAGCCAGCGGGCGTTCCTCGGGGCGAACGCCTCCCAATCGTTGTTGAAGTACGCATAGACCTCGACCTCGGAGCGCCATGAGGAGATCCGCCGGCGCCACTCCTGCAGCTCCCGCTTCGAGTAGTTGCCGCGGCGCCCCCGATTGCCGCGGTGAAAGCGGATGTAGGTCCAGGTCGCGGTGAACTCGTGCGTCTGAAACGGGCGCTCCGGGTCGTCGCCGATCACGAGCGCGGCGCGATGGCGGCGAAGGAGCTTGTACACCTCGGGAACGAACCAGCTCTCGTGCCGGAACTCGAAGCAGTGGCGTGCCTTCGGGAGCTCCTCGAGCGCTGCGCCAAGGCGATCGTCATCACGCCGGAAGTTCGCCGGCAGCTGCCACAGGACAGGCCCCATCTTCGGCGTGTCCGCGAGCGGCTTGATCGCGCTGAAATAGCGCTTCGAGTACCGGCTCATCTCGCGCAGCCGCTTGATGTGCGTGATGTAGCGGCTGCCCTTCACGGCGAACCGAAACCCGGGCGGCGACTGCTTCACCCAGCCCTCCACCGCCGACTTCGAGGGCAGGCGGTAGAAGGTGTTGTTGATCTCGACGGTGTCGAAGTGCTCCGCGTAGTGCTCCAGCCAGCGCCGCGCCGGGAGCTTCTCCGGATAGAACGTGCCGCGCCAGTCGCGGTAATTCCATCCCGAGCAGCCGATGTGGACGGGCTTGGCCATCCCGTATGGAAGCTACCCGCCGCTCCGCGTGGACGCCGCCCGCTATGCGGGAACCCGCACCGGCGGGACCCGGCGGCGCGCCTCGCCGTGGCGCGCCCCGGTGGGTGCGGGAGCCGGCCCCTCGGTCAGCGGCGCGCTGCACAGGAGCTGGTATACGGCGTTCTGGGCGGTCTCGAAGGCGTTTCGCGCGGCGCGCAGATAAAGGCGCCACACGCGCGTGCGCTCGGTGCCGGCCAGTTCCTCGGCCTCGGCGAGGCGCTCCTCGAACCGGACCGTCCAGTGCCGCAGCGTCTCCGCGTAGTCGGTGTGGAGGTTCTCGACGTTCAGGGGCTCCAGGCCGGCGCGCTCGAACGCCTGCGTCATCCGCCAGATGTTGAGGAGCTCGCCGTCGGGGAACACGTAGCGGTTCGAGAAGTCGCCGCCGATGTGAACGCCGTCGGGCTCGAACGGAACCCTCGTGATGCCGTGGTTGAGCACCCTGCCGCCGGGTTCCAGCGCCCGGGCGATGCGAGCCGCGTAGTCGTCGATCTGCGCGACGCCCACGTGCTCGACCATGCCGATGCTGGCGATCGCGTCGAAGCGCTCCTCGCGCAGGTCGCGGTAATCCATCACCCGGATCTCCACCCGGTCCTCGACGCCGGCGTCGCGGGCCCGCTCCCTGGCCAGCTCCGCCTGCGGCTCGGACAGGGTGATTCCCCACACCGACGCGCCGTACTCGCGGGCCGCATGGATGGCGAGGCTGCCCCAGCCGCAGCCGATGTCCAGCATGCGCATCCCCGGCTTCAGTTCGAGCTTGCGACAGATCAGGTCCAGCTTCGCCCGCTGGGCGTCCTCAAGGGTCTCGGTGCCCTCCTGGAACAGCGCGCAGCTGTAGGTCATGGTCTCGTCGAGGGACAGGGCGAAGAAATCGTTTGAGACGTCGTAGTGGTGGCGAACGGCCACGGCGTCGCGGCGCTTGGTGTGGCGCCGCCGCGACGGGCGCAGCTCGGCCGCCGGGGCAGGCGGCAGGGGGCGAACGCCCGCGGCGCGAACGGCAGCCGCGGTAAGCCGCAGGCGCCCCAGCAGGCCAAGACGCGGCGGCTGCCAGCGTCCCAGGAGGGCGACGATCCCGTCGAGGTCATCGACGTCGAGCTCGCCGCATACGTAGGCGCGGCCGAGCCCCAGCTCGCCGCGGGCGCGGATCACGTGGCCGATCGCGCGCGGGGAGTGGGCCGTCACCGTCGGCCCGTGACGCGTGGATGGGACGCGCGAGCCGTCCCAGAGCTCGATTGTGAAGGGGCGGTCCGGCAGGGCCCGTTCGATGCTGCGCCGAAGCCCGGCGGTGCGTGATCCCGGCACGCCCGCGAGAGTAGCTGAACGGCCCCGACGCTTGTCAGATAACTACGGGGGCTCAGACGCTTTACCCCCCAATCGGGGGGTGAATCCGGTAACTGGGCGCCATGCGGTGGTTAGATCAGGGCATCGACACGCTTTCGCGACCTCCGAGTGCCGAGACCGTCGACGTTCTCGTCGAGCTTCTCGCCGAGATCGACGCCACGGAGGCCGACGACTTCTACGACCGCGTCTGTGAGGGGTTGTGTCGCGTCACCTCGATGGAGCGGGCCGGACTCTTTCTTTACGACCGGACGCTGGGCACCGTGCTCCCCGTCGGATGCGCCGGTGTGGACCCCGACCTGCTCGAGGGCGTCGAGGGGACGCTCGAGGAGACGCCCATCGCGCAGCGGGCCCTGGCGGAGGATTGGGTCGTCGAGGCATCGGAAGCACTCGAACGCCAGGTGCCGGCGCGCTACGCGCGCTTCGCGGGGATCACCACCCTCACCTGCACCCCGGTTTCGGCGAGCGGCCGGTGGTTTGGCGTGATCTTCGCCGACCGGGGAGGAGGGCGCTTTGGCCTGACCGACGAGGAGCGCCAGGCGATGTGGACGCTGGGCAAGCTCGCCGCGCTCGCCGCGAGCGTGGAGCGGGCGACGAATCAGCGCGAGGCGGCCCGGCGGCTGTCTGAGCGGATCTCGCTGATCCAGCAAATCCACGAGCGGGTGATCCAGCGACTGTTCGGGCTCCTTCTGGCGCTGGGGTCCGAGGAGCAGCTCTCCAGCGAGCAGCGCGCCGTCTGTCATGACGAGGTGCGGGAGGTGCTGCACGAGCTGCGTACGGCGCTTGGGGGATCGCTCGAAGCTCCCGCGAAGCATGGGAAGGCGAGCGTGCGGCAGATCGTTGAGCGCGTTGCCGCCTACCGGGATGGGCTCGCGGTCACCTGGGCGGAGGGGACGGAGGTTCCGGCCGGCGTCGAGCCGCTTGCCCAGTCCGTGCTCCTCGAGGCGCTTCGCAACGCCGACAAGCACGCCGCGCCCACCAACGTGGCCATCACCGTCGAGTGCGACGACGAGGCTTTCGTGCTCGAGGTCGTCAACGACGGGGTCGGTGCGTCGGGGATGGGTGCGGGGCTCGGCCTGCGAATGGCATCGTTGGAGGCGCTGCAGCACAACGGCATCGTCGAGTTCGGTCCGGTGCCTCCTGATCGCTGGCACGTACGGCTTCTGGTTCCACTCGATCATGAATGAGGACGTACGCCGCATTCGCGTGCTCGTCGTCGACGATCACGACGTCGTCCAGTGGGGTTTTCGGCTGCTGCTGGAGCGCCAGCCGTGGGTGGAGCGCTGTATCGCCGCACGCGACGCCGAAGAGGCGTTGGCGCTGGTTCGCGAGGCCAAGCCGCAGGTCGCGCTGGTCGACCTCTTCCTGGGGCGGCATTCGGGAGCCGAGATCTGCGGGGAGATGCGCGCCGCCTCCCCACGGACAAAGATCCTGCTGATCTCGGGGGCTGGGAGGATCTCGCCGGCGGCCGCGCGTGCCGCCGGGGCATCCGGCTTCGTCTCCAAGGATTGGGGCGCGCCGGACGTCTTGAAGGCGATCCGCATGGTCGGCCTGGGTATGGACGTGTTCGAGCCGGCACCACCCGCCGGGGACGCCCCGCTGTCGGCGCGCGAGCGCGAGGTGGTCGGCCTGATCGCAGCCGGCTCGACAAATCGGGAGATCGCCGAGGAGCTCTTCCTGTCCCCGCACACCGTCAAGGAGTACACGAGCGGCGTGTACCGGAAGCTCGGCGTCCGCAACCGCGCCGAGGCGGTAAAGCGAGCGCAGAGCCTCGGCCTCATCAGCTGAGGCCCTGGCAATCCCCCCGGATCGCGGTCGCGACCCCCCGGTCCGGGGGGTGAAGGGCGAGATTCGCTTCACCCGCGCCCCTGCGCCGGGTACTCATCCGAGCTATGCCAACGGCTCTTCTATTCCCCGGCCAGGGCAGCCAGACCGCCGACATGCGCCAGGTGGTGAGGGATGTCTTCCCGGAGCTTCTCGAGCGCGCCGTGGACGCGGTCGGCGAGGACCCGTTCGACCGGGCGGGCGACGGGACGCGGTTTGCACAGCCGGCCCTGTACTGCGCCAGCGTGGCGCTCTGGACCCGGGCGGGATCGCCGCATGCCGACTTCGTCGCCGGCCATTCGCTCGGCGAGCTGGGCGCCCTCGTCGCCGGCCACAGCCTGTCGATCGAGGATGGCCTGCGGCTCGCCGCCCGGCGCGGGCGCGTGATGCAGGACGTCGCCGCGAGCCAGCCGGTGGGCGGAATGCTCGCGTTGCTGGGGGACGAGGAGACGGCGCGCCGGATTGCCGTCGCGCACGATCTCACGGTCGCCAACGACAACGCCCCGGGCCAGCTCGTCGTCTCGGGACCTGAGGCGGATCTCGAGGCGGCCGGTCGCGAGGCGAAGGTCGAGCGGCTGAAGGCGATGCGGCTGGCCGTCAGCGGCGCCTTTCACACCAAGGCCATGGCGCCGGCGCTGCCCGAGTTCCGGGCGGCGCTCGACGAGATCCCCGTCGAGGCGTCCAAGGTTCCGGTCTTCTCCAGCATTACCGCCCGGCCCTTCGAAGACGTGAGAGGGGAGCTGGCGGCGGCTCTGGTGCGCCCGGTGCGCTGGCGCGAGACTCTGCTCGCGCTGCGCGATCGCGGCGTGGAGCGATTCGTCGAGGTTGGCCCAGGGAAGGTCCTGAAGGGTTTGGTCCGGCGCACGCTCCCCGACGTCGAGGCGCGGGTCCTGGCGGCGCCGGAGGTGGCTCATGCCTGAGCTTGCGAGCCGGTCCCTGGAGGGAGCAGACGAGATCCAGGAGCGACCGGTACGCGGTGCCGGGATCTCCTCCGTCGCGATGTGCGTCCCGGATCGCGTGGTCGCCAACGCCGAGGTCACCGAGCGGCTCGGGATCGACGCGAACTGGATCGCGAAGCGGACCGGGGTCCACGAACGGCGAATCGCCTGGCCCGAGGAGCGACTAAGCGCCTTCGCCACCGAGGCCGGCGACATGGCCCTCGAGCGAGCGGGCGTGAGCGCCTCCGAGCTCGACCTGGTTCTCGTCGCGACGATGTCGGCCGACGAGCTGACGCCGAACGCCGCACCCCTCGTCGCCGCCGAGCTCGGCGCCACGAGGGCAGGGGCGATGGATGTGGGCGCCGCGTGCACCGGCTTTCTGTCCGCGCTCAGCGTGGCGACGGCGCAGATCGAGTCCCGGCGCGCGGAGAACGTGCTGGTCGTCGGTGCCGATCTCCTCAGCCGCATCACCGATCCCGGCGATCGCTCGACCGCCGGGCTGCTGGCGGACGGCGCCGGGGCGGCCGTGGTCCGGGCCATGGACTCCCCGGGACACATCGGACCCGTGGTCCTGGGTGCCGACGGCGCTCATTCGGCCTTGATCACCGCCGGCCACGACGACCGCATGATCCGCATGAACGGGCACGACACCTTCAAGCACGCGGTCGCGCGCATGTCCCGCGCCACGCTCGAGGCGCTGGCCCTGGCGGACCGGACGCTGGACGAGGTGGACCTGTTCGTCTACCACCAGGCGAACAGCCGCATCATCCGTGCGGTCGGCGTGGAGCTCGGGTTACCCGGCGAGCGCACGGTCGACTACCTGGCCGGTTATGGAAACACGTCCGCGGCGACCATCCCGATGGCACTGACGCTCGCGGAGGAGGAGGGCCGCCTGCGAGACGGAGCGGTCGTGTTGCTCGCAGCGTTCGGCGCCGGTCTGGCATGGGGCGCCACCGTGGTCGAGTGGGGAGCCCCGGATGCCTGAGGGATGCGCCCTGGTCACCGGAAGCGCCCGCGGGATCGGCGCGGCGAGCGCACTGGCGCTTGCCGAGGCCGGCTGGCCGGTGGCGATCAACTATCGAAGCGATGCCGCCGGAGCGGAGGGTGTGGCGGCTGCGATCGGCGAGGCCGGCGGCGGGGCGGCTGCGATTCAGGCGGACGTCCGCGACCCGGACGCCGTCGGCGAGCTGTTTCGGGCGGTTGAAGAGCGCTTCGGCCCCGTGCTCGTGGTGGTCAACAACGCCGGGATGCGGGCCGATGGCCTCGCTCCCCAGCTAGGCGACGACGAGTGGGAGCGCGTTCTCGACACCAATCTCTCTGCCGCCTTCCGGGTCACGCGGCGAGCGCTGAAGCCCATGCTGCGGGCCCGGTTCGGTCGCGTCGTCAACATCGCCTCGGTCGTGGGTCCCCGCGCCAACGCCGGGCAGGCGAACTACGCGGCCTCGAAGGCGGGGCTGATCGGCTTCACCAAGACAGTCGCCGTGGAGGTGGCCCGGCGCGGCGTCACGGTGAACGCCGTCGCTCCCGGGCTCGTCGAGACCCAGCTCACCGAAGGGGTCGGAAACGGCGTGGTCGACGCGATCCCCGCCCGCCGGCCCGGCACACCGGAGGAGATCGCCTCCTGCGTGCGCTTCCTCGCCTCGAAAGAGGCCTCCTACGTCACCGGCATCACCCTGACCGTCGACGGAGGCCTCAGCGCCTGAACGCCTGAAAACGAGCCGTAGAGACAAAAGGAGACATCAAATGCCAGCACAAGCCACAGCCGAGAGCGTCGAGCAGGTCATCTTCGATGGCCTTAAGGAGCTCGGCGCCGAAGGGGAGGTCTCGCGAGAGTCGACCTTCGAGGACCTCGACGTCGACTCCCTGGATCTCGTCGAGCTCGCCCAGATCATCGAGGACGAGTTCGGCGTCGAGCTTCAGGGCGAGGACGTCAAGGACCTGCGCAAGGTCGGCCAGGTGATCGATCTGGTGGTGGCCCGCTCACAGTGACGCCGAACGTCGTCATCACGGGGATGGGAGCTGTCACACCCCTCGGTGTGGGGGCGGACACGCTGTTTACGCGCTGGAGCGAGGGCGAGTGCGCGATCGAGGACGGGTTGGCTCGCTGCCGCGACTTCGAGCCCACGGAGTTCCTGACGCGCAAGGAGGCGAGGCGAACGGATCGCTTCACCCACTTCGCCATGGTCGCGGCCGACGAGGCGCTGTCCACGGCGTGGCCCCACGGCCTCCCGTACGAGCCTGAGCGGATCGGATGCGTGATCGGCACCGGCATCGGTGGCCTTGGCTCGCTGGAGCATCAGCAGGACATCCTGCGCGATCGTGGGCCGAAGGCGGTGTCGCCGCTGGCGGTCCCGCTGCTGATGGGAAACGCCGCCGCGGCGGCCGTGGCGATGCGGCACGGTCTCCACGGCTCCTCGTTCGGCGTGATGTCGGCCTGCGCGGCGGGCGCCCACGCGATCGGGGCGGCGATTCGCATGGTCGAGGCAGGCGAGGCCGACGCCGTGGTCGCAGGGGGCGCCGAGTCGGCGATCGCCGGCGTGGCCGTGGCGGCCTTCGCGGCGATGGGAGCCACGTCCCCGACCGGAACCTCGCGGCCCTTCGACGCTCGCCGTGACGGGTTCGTGATGGGCGAGGGGGCGGGGATCCTGGTGCTGGAGAACGCCGAGCGGGCGGCCGCACGGGAAGCGGAGCCCCTGGGCGAGATCCTCGGATACGCCGCGAGCTCCGACGCCCATCACCTGACGGCGCCCGAGCCCTCCGGGCGCGACGCTGCGCGAGCGATCGAGCTCGCACTGGCCAATGCGGGACTCGAACCCGGCGACGTCGACTATGTCAACGCGCACGGCACCTCGACGCCGCTCAACGACTTCAGCGAGACCCAGGCGCTTAAGGCGGCTCTCGGCGACGACGCGCACCAGATCCCGGTTTCGTCGACCAAGTCCGCGATCGGCCACCTGCTGGGTGCGGCGGGCGCGGTCGAGGCGATCGCCACGGTCGAGACCCTGCGGCGGAGCCTGGCGCCGCCGACGGTGGGGTGGGAGGAGCGAGACCCGGACCTCGATCTCGACTATGTCCCGAACGAGGCCCGGCCGCTCGAGCATCGGGGAAACGGCAACGGGCAGCCGAGGCTCACGGGAATCTCGAACTCGTTCGGTTTCGGAGGCCACAACGCGGTTCTCTGCTTCGAGGCATGACCGCGGTCGCCCTCAGGGAAGCGCCCCCGGTCGAGCGTCGTCCCGAGCCGCGCGAGAGGCTGGAGGAGCTGTGCGACCCCGGCTCCTTCGCGCCGCTTCGCACCGCGGTCATGTCGCCCCACCTGGGGTCGCGGGCCGCGCTCGGCGACGGAGTCGTGGCCGGCGCCGGACGCGTCGGAGGCAGGCCGGTCTTCTGCTACGCGCAGGATCCGGCCTTCATGGGCGGCTCGCTGGGCGTCGCCCACGCCGACTCGATCGTTCGCGCGATGGAGCTCGCATCACGCGCTGGCGCACCCGTCGTCGGCCTGATCGAATCTGGCGGTGCGCGGCTCCAGGAGGGTCACGGCGCCCTCTCGGGCTATGGGCGCATCTTCCGCGCCAGCGTCGAGCTCTCAAGGCGAGCTCCGCAGATCTCGATCGTCACCGGAGTCTCCGCGGGCGGCGGCGCGTACTCCCCGGCGCTGACCGACTTCGTGGTCATGACGGAGGAGGCGCGGATGTTCCTCACCGGGCCGCAGATCGTCTACGAGGCGCTCGGGGAGCGGGTCTCGATGGAGGATCTGGGCGGTCCAAGGGTCCATTCGCAAAACGGCGTGTGCGACCTGGTCGCGGGCGATGCGACGGAGGCCGTGTCGCTCGTCCGCATGTTGCTGGCGTTCTTGCCCCAGCGCTTCGACGACGGCGCTCCGCCGCTCGCTCAGCCCGCGCCAGCCCCGGCGGTCGCCCCGGATGCATCGGTTCCCTCGCAGGCCCGCAAGGTCTACGACGTCCGGGACGTGGCGCGCGCGATCGTCGACGAGGGGTTGCTGTTGGAGCTCTCGCGCTCGTGGGCGACGAACATGGTCACCGCGTTCGCGCGAATCGACGGGAGGCCTGTCGGGATCGTGGCCAACCAGCCGCGCAGCCTCGGGGGTGTGATCGATGCCGTCGCCGCTGAGAAGGCGGCAAGCTTCGTCGACGCCTGCGACCGGTTCGGGCTGCCGCTCGTCGTGCTCGTGGACACGCCGGGGTTCATGCCGGGTACCCGGCAGGAGGCCGGGGGGGTGATTCGCCATGGCGCCTCGCTGCTGCGCGCGTTCGCGGCGGCACGCGTGCCCAAGGTCACGGTGATCCTGCGGAAGGCCTACGGCGGGGCCGTGATCACGATGAACTCCAGGGATCTCGGCGCCGACCTGGTCTTCGCCTGGCCGCAGGCGGAAATCGGGATCATGGCCGCGCGCCAGGCGGTGGGCATCGTCCACCGCAGGGACCTCGCCGCGGCGGAGCACCGGGACGCCGCGCTGGCCGAGCTCGCGACAGGCTACGCGGACGAGCACCTCGGTGCCGATACCGCGGCGGCGGCGGGATTCGTCGATGAGGTGATCGAGCCGTGGCAGACGCGCGAGCGCCTTGCCTGGGCGTTCGCGGCCCTGGAGCGTTGATGACCGAGGACCCCTTCGTGACGATCGCCAGGGCCCTGCAAGAGCACGGTAGGCCCGAGGCTCCGCGGCGAGTCTCCTGCTTCGTGGCGCTCGGCGACAGCTTTACCGCTGGGACCGGTTCGCCCCAGGGCCTTGGCTGGGCGGACCGAATCGCCAGGTCCCTGCGGGCAAGCCATCCTGGCTTCGTCTATCGGAATCTGGCTGTCGACGGGGCCACCAGCGCCGACGTGCTCGGGCAGCTCGGCGAGGGGCTGCAGCTCGAGCCGGACCTGGTGACGGTGATCTGCGGCGCCAATGACGTGCTGCGGTCGACCCGGCCCGACGGGTCCCTATACGGGCGCCGCTTGACCACGATCTTCCAGCGCATCCAGGACGCCGGGCCGCGAGTCATCGTGGTCACGGCGACGTCCCCCGAGCGGTGGGACTTCGTGCCGCTCGGTCCGCGCACTCGCGCCCGCGTCGAGGCTGGAATGCGCCGGTTCAACGATGTGACGCGACGAGTCGCCGAGGCGCACCGCGTCCCGTGCCTGGACGTCGCCGATCATCCCGGCCTGCGCGACCGCGACAACTTCGCCAGCGACGGGCTGCACCCATCGATCCGCGGCCATGCCCGGGCCGCGACGGCGTTCGCGGGGCTGCTTCGCGACGGCTATCGGATTCCAATCGGCTACCTGGAGGGAGACCCAACATGAACGCCAACGCGCTTTTGGATGGCGAGCTCGGCGAGCTGCAGCAGGGTGTGGAGTTCACCACCCGCGGCAGGACGATCACCGAAGGCGACCTGACGTCCTTCTCGGCCCTGACCGGCGACTGGCACCCCCAGCACTCGGACGCCGAATGGGCTGCTCGGAGCCGGTTCTCCGGCCGCGTCGCGCACGGGATGCTGGTGCTCTCCTACGCGATCGGCCTCGTGCCGTTCGACCCGGAGCGTGTGGTCGCGCTACGAGGCCTCGAGTCGGCGAGGTTCAAGCGGCCGGTGGGGATCGGCGACACGATCCGCGTCCGCTGCCGAGTGGAATCCACGCGCCCGCTCGACGACGAGACCGCGCTCGTCCAGCTCGCGTTCCGAGTCGTGAACCAAAACGATCGCGCGGTTGCCCTCGCCCGTGTCGACGCGGTGTGCCGGCGACCCCCCGAGCCCTCGGCGAACGGAGCCGGATACTGGTCGGACGAGATCCTCCAGCTCTACGGCGGGGAGACGTTCCTGTGATCCTCGACGGCAAGCGGATCCTCGTCACCGGCGTCGTCAACCGCCACTCGATCGCCTACGCGATCGCCGAGCGCGCGCAGCGCCAGGGGGCCGAGGTTCTGCTGACGAGCTTCGGCCGGATGCGCCGGATGACCGAGCGGGCGGCGGCGCGGCTCGACCCGGCGCCCGACGTGCTCGAGCTCGACGTCAATCGCGACGAGGACCTCGCGGCCCTGGCGGACCAGCTGGAAACGCGGTGGGGCGGCCTCGACGGCGCCGTGCACGCGATCGCCTACGCCCCTCCGGATGCCCTGGGCGGCAACTTCCTGGGCGCCCCGCGCGAGAGCGCCAAGGAGGCCTTCGAGACCAGCGCCTATTCGCTGAAGGCGCTGGCGGAGGCGCTCGTGCCGCTCATGGGCCACGCTCAGCCGGTGGCCGCGAACGGCGCCGGCGCTCCGCCCGCGGGCGGCAGCATCCTGGCGCTCGACTTCGACGCCTCGATCGCCTGGCCTGCCTACGACTGGATGGGCGTCTCGAAGGCCGCGCTCGAGTCCGTGGGCCGCTACCTGGCCCGAGATCTCGGCGGCAGGGGAGTGCGGGTCAACCTGATCTCGGCGGGCCCCATCTCGACGCCCGCGGCCTCGGGCATCCCGGGGTTCGCGGACCTCGCCGGGATGTGGTCGACCTCGGCGCCGCTGGGCTGGGACACCGGCGACGCCACGGCCGTCGCCGACGCGGCGACCTTCCTGCTGTCGGACATGTCACGAGCGATCAGCGGGGAGATCGTCCACGTCGACGGCGGCCTTCACTGCGTGGGTGGCGCCGTGGCGCGTGCCGATCACGCGATCGCGGGTTCCGGCGCATAGCGCGCGTGGTATCCACGCCGCCGCGCCAGCCAGGCCAGCGGCGCCAGGGTGAGGCGCTGGACCCAGACCGGCGGGAAGGCGCCCTGCACCTCTCGGTCGAACTCGCGCACGAAGAGCGCGAGGTCGAGCGGCTTGGGCAGGCCCTTTCGCGTGGTGCGCCCGTCCTTGGCGAGCGCGACCGTGGTCTCGAACAGCTCCTCCATCCGGAGCGCGGGACGGACCTGGACGCGCGCTCCGGCGGGCCCATCTCCAGCGTTCGCGAACCTGTGTCGCACGCCGGGAGGCACCACGACGACGTCGCCGGCCCGGGCCGTCACCTTCCTGCGCCCCATCTTGAAGCGCAGCGCGCCCTTGGTGACCTCGAACCGCTCCTCCTGGATCGGATGGACGTGCATTCCCGGCACGTGCCCATCTGGGCTGAGCTCGAGGTCGATCTCGAGCAGCTCGCCACCGGTATCGGCGGCGGTCTTGTGGAACCTGATTCGCTCGCCGCTCAACGGATTCTCGATTACCTGTCCTGCGTGTGCCATCTGTCGCCTCCTCGGTCGGCGTCCGGCGGGCCGGACGCGGTCGATCTGTGCGCGACCGAGTCTGCGCTCGAAGGCCCTCAATGTCGTCGCCCTGGGAGGCGATTTCGCCGCCCACCCGAAGGGCGATCCCGGGGTCGTCCGAGCGGGGGAGGAGGACGGTGCGGGTCCCCCCATCGTGGGAGTCGCGGCGGCTACTCGGGCGAGCCGCCGGGCGGGACCGGCCGCCCTCCGGAGCCAGGCGCGACGAGCCCCCACTCGTAGGCGAGGATGACCGCCTGAACCCGGTCGCGCGCGTCGAGCTTCATCAGCACCCGCTTGACGTGGGTCTTGACCGTTGACTCCTCGACCACGAGCGTCGCGGCGATCTCACGATTCGACAGCCCCTGCGCAATCAGCTCGAGCACCTCGCGCTCGCGGGGAGTGAGCTCGTCGAGCCTGGAATCGCTGGGCTCGCCGAGCACCGGCTGCGCCGCCATCCGGTCGATCACCCGTCGCGTGACCGATGGCGAGAGCAGAGCCTCGCCTGCCGCGACCGTGTGGATCGCCGCCGTCAGCTCCTCCGGCGAGCTGCGCTTGAGCATGAACCCGCTCGCCCCGGCGCGCATGGCACCGAGGATGTACTCGTCCTCCTCGAAGGTCGTCAGGATCACGACCTTCGCCTCGGGGACGTCGGCGAGCAACGCGGCCGTCGCCTCGATCCCGTCGACCTCGGGCATCCGAACGTCCATGAGCACGACCTCCGGTCGAGCGTGGCGGGCCCGCTGCACGGCCTGGCGGCCGTTGGCGGCCTCCTCGACGACCTCGATCCGGTCGTCGCTCGACAGCACAGCCCGCAGCCCCTTTCGCATGAGCTCGTCGTCGTCAACGAGCATCACCCGAACGCGGCGGTCGGGCTCAGCGCCGGTGCTCTCGGACTCGCGCGGCATCGGGGTCACGGACGATGCCGATCGTAGGGCAGCACGGCGCGTACCCGGAACCGATCGCCAACTCGCCCGGCTTCCAGCGAGCCTCCGATCAGCGTGGCCCGCTCCCGCATGCCGGCGATCCCGCGTCCCCCGCCGGGGCGCGTCCTGGGCTCAGCTCCCACCGGGTTGGTGACGGTCATCTCGATGTCATCGTCGCGCCGCTCGACCGTGAGCTCGGCGCTCCCGGTCCCGTGGCGAGCCGCGTTCGTCAGCGCCTCCTGGGCGATCCGGTAGGCGGCGCGGCTGACTGCCGGCGGCGTGGTGATGCTCCCGTGTTCGTTCACGTGCACGGCCACCTCGAGCCCGGCGGCGCGCTGGCGCCCGACCAGATCCGGGATCCGGTCGACCCCCGGAAGCGGCGCCCGCTCGGGGTCCTCGTCCTCGCGCAGGGAGCCGACGATGCGGTCGATGTCCTCGACGGTCTCGCGCGCGATGTCCTCGATCGCCTCGATCGCTGCCCGCGAGCGCTCCGGGTCACGCTCCCGCAACACCCGGGCGGCGCCGGCCTGGACGAGGATCGTGTTGATCGCGTGCCCCGCGGAGTCGTGCAGCTCTCGCGCGATGCGGGTGCGCTCCTCGGCGACGGTGAGGCGCTGCTCGTGTTCCCGCCGCTCGCGAGCCTCGGCCGACCGCTGGCGCATCGTGCGGCGCCGATCGCCGACCAGCCAGCCACCCGCCAGGAGCGCCGCCGGGAAGACGTAGTCCCCCAGGGAGAACCCGAACACGCCGATCTCGGCGGCCACGATCGCCGCGAAGCCGGCGGCCGCGATCGCGATGGGCGGCCAGATGCTGCCGCGCTCGCGCCGTGCCGCGAGCGTGAACAGGCCGACGGCCACGGCGGCCGGCGCGTGCACCGCGTAACCCAGCGAGACGAGCGCGATGCTGACGGCGATCGCCAGCAGAAAGACCGGCCACGGGAAGCGGCGCCGCCAAAGCAGGGCGAGCGACTCGATGAAGATGAGCCCAAACCCGAGGGTGTCGGGCTCGGTGGCGACGTCCTTGTACTGACCGAAGCCCTGGCTTCCGAACTGGGCGAGCGAAAACCAGAGCACGACAAGGACGACGACGGCGTCGACCAGCAGGTCGCGACGATTCCGTGTGAGCCCCAGCTCGGGCATGGCCTCAGCGTACGGCCGGCCGCGCGGCGCCGAAACCCACCACGGGAGGAGCCACGTCCTCCCCAGGGAGGACCGCGAGGTTCATCCCTCGAGGCGTTTCCCGGCGCGCTTGCCCGGCCTACCTTGCCCGAGCAAGCTGCTGAAAGGAGAGCTCGATGGAAATCTTGATGACGATCGCCCCCGCGATCGGCAACGTGATCCCGGTCGCCCATTGGAACGGTGACGGGCCGGGGTGGTGGATCGTGTTCGTGCCGCTGTTCTGGGTGCTGGTGATCACCGGCATCGTGCTGTTGGTGCGGGGCCGTCGCGGAGGCCCGCCGTGGGCCGGCCGCGGTCGGGAGACCGGGATCGACGTGCTCGAGCGCCGCTTCGCCGAAGGCGAGCTGAGCCTCGAGCAGTACCGCGAGCGCCGGGCGGTGCTCGAGGACAAGCGCTAGCGCCCAGTCCGTGATCGAGAGGTGCATTGGCCGGGCTGAGCCCGGTCAATGCACCTCTCGATGTCGAGGAACGTGCGACAGGACGTTGACCATCGTTCCGCTGGGCTCGCGGGGCATGAACCGCCGCACACCCCAGTCCTCGTCGTCCGAGAGCTGGCCAGCCCCGAGTCCTCGCCGAACCAGAATGG
>DATFON010000286.1:0-4255 GCA_035265465.1 Solirubrobacterales bacterium
GATGGTCGGTCGTGAGGTTCTCCTCAGGGTCGAGAAGAAGGCGCCGGAGCCCGGTGAGACGCTGTTGACGGTCGACCAGGTGTCCGTCGAAGACGACCGCGGCCTGCCGGCCGTGCGCGACGTGTCATTCGAGGTGCGCGCAGGAGAGATCGTGGGGCTGGCGGGCGTGGACGGCAACGGTCAGAGCGAGCTGATCGACGCGATCACCGGCCTGCGGAGCATGCACGCGGGGCGGGTCACCGTCGGAGGCAAGGACGTGGAGAACACGAGCGCCCGGAAGGTGCTGGACGCAGGCCTGGGGCACATCCCCGAAGACCGCCACCGCCGCGGGCTCGTCCTCGACTTCACGCTGGCGGAGAACATCGCCCTCCACGACTACAAGGAGGAGCCCGACTCCCGCTTCGGCTGGCTCTTCCCCAAGCGGTTGATCGTCCGGGCGCGGCGGCTCCTGAAGGCATTCGACGTGAGGGGCGGCGGGCCGACCACGCTCGCTTCGGCGCTCTCGGGCGGCAACCAGCAGAAGGTCGTCGTCGCCCGTGAGGTCGAGCGCGACCCCCGCGTGCTCCTCGCGGCACAGCCCACGCGCGGTCTCGACGTCGGGGCGGTCGAGTTCGTGCATCGCCGGCTCATCGAGGAGCGGGAAGAGGGTCGGGCGATCCTGCTCGTCTCCCTGGAGCTGGAGGAGGTTCTGTCGCTCTCCGACCGCATCCTCGCCATGTTCGAAGGCGAGATCGTCGGCGAGTACACGCCCGACGTGACGCCCGAGGAGCTCGGGGTCGCGATGACGGGCGGCGCCCGCGAGCAGGTCGTCGCGTGAGCGAGCAGGTGCCGCCCGTCGAGCAGCCGTCGCCAGGCGAAGGCCCGCCGAGCCCAGCAGCCAGGCTCAGCTCCCTGCAGCGGGCAGGCGGGATCGTCCCTCCGATCCTCACCGTGATCGTCGCGTTCTTCGTGGGCGGCTTGGTGGTGCTCGCAACGGGCCACAACCCGCTGACGACGTACAGGGAGATCTTTGCCGGAACTGGGCTGAACTGGTTCTTCCAGGTCGGGTCGCACGAGGTCGGCGTGCCCTACAGCGACGCGACCGTCTGGTTTCCGTGGAACGTGAACGACATCGAGTCCGTGGCGGCGTTCAACCTGCAGCAGACGCTGCTTCTGTGGATTCCGCTCGTCTTCACGGGCCTCGCGGTCGCCTTCGCGTTTCGCTGCGGCATGTTCAACATCGGCGGCCTGGGGCAGTACATCGTCGGCGCAATGGTGGCCGTTTGGGTCGGCTCATCGTGGGTCGACATGCAGCCAGGCCTCCACGTGATTCTCGCGATCACGCTGGCCGCGCTCGCCGGAGCCCTCTGGGCGGGGATCGCGGGCTTCCTCAAGGCCACGGTCGGGGCCCACGAGGTGATCACGACGATCATGCTCAACTGGATCGCCTACTGGATCGGGAATTTCGCGTTCGGCCAGGGCGGCCCGCTCCAGAACAAGGTGAACGAGTCGGTCCCGGTCTCCTCGGACGTCGCCCCCGGGGCCAGGCTGCCGGTCTTCTGGGGCGACCCGCTCCTCCAGGGGCTCCACATCGGCTTCCTCCTGGCGATCGCGGCGCTCGTCGTCTACTGGATCACCCTCACGCGGACGACGCTCGGCTACGAGGTGCGGGCGGTCGGCTTCAACCCCGAGGCGGCGCGCTACGGCGGCATCAGCGTCGCCAAGAGCTACTTCCTCGCGATGGCGATCGCGGGCCTCTTTGCGGGCATGGGAGGCGCACTCGACATCCTCGGCTGGCAGTTCCGGCTCGGGCAGATCGACATCCAGAACTTGACTCTTCCGTTCATCGGGATCGCTGTGGCGCTACTCGGCCGGAACACCGCAGTCGGCGTCGCGCTCTCCGCGCTGCTGTTCAGCGCGCTCCTGAACGGCACGTCGACCCGCAACCTCGACCCCGAAGTCTTCCAGCCGGAGCTCGCGGGCAACCTGACGCTGATGATCCAGGCGCTCGTCCTGCTCTTCATAGGCGCGGACCTCCTGATCCTCGGCCTCTGGGCACGGGCGAAACGTGCCGGCAGCCGGAGACCCCGGGTACCGACTGCGGAAGCGCCGACATGATCGCCTGGGCAGACAGGCGCGGCGGGGTGGTCGACAAGCTCTACCGACCCCGGTCGATCGCGATCGCCGCGATGGCGATCTCCGCCCTCGGGTTCTTCATCGTCCTCCCCCCGATCACACAGCGCTCGCCCCTGTGGCCGGTCGCGCTCGGGCTGATCGGAACGCTCTGCGGCATCGCCGCGGTCACGCGGGGCGTCAGGCGGCTGGGCTGGTTGGCGGTCGCGCTCGGGATCGTCTCGATGGGGCTGGGGGTCCTCGCTACAGAGTCGAGCGTCGGGCACCTGAACAACGTCGTCGTGTGGTCGGCGCTCTTCGCGTCGATGCTGCGCTACGCCACGCCGCTGACGTGGGCTGCGATCGGCGGGATGTTCTCGGAGCGGAGCGGCGTCGTGAACATCGCCCTCGAGGGGATGATGCTCGCCGGGGCCTTCTTCGGCATCCTCGGGGCGCAGAAGTCCGGCTCGTGGGCGATCGGGCTGCTCGCCGCGATGGGCGCGGGAGCCGGGCTGGCGCTCATCCACGCGTTCTTCTCGATCAACCTCAGGGCAGACCAGATCGTCAGCGGGACGGCGATCAACTTCCTGGCGCTCGGCGTGACCGGCTACTTCTTCGTGGACGTCTACGGCGCGCTGGGCACGCCGTCCGACATCCCGCGCATCCCAAACGTCGACCTGCCGCTCGACCGCTGGCAGTTCATCGACGGGGTCTTCGGGAACCTCAACCTGATGATCTGGCTGTCCTTCGCGCTGCTGATCGTGTCCCACATCGTCATGTTCAAGACGCCGATCGGGCTGCGGATCAGAGCGGTCGGCGAGCACCCGCGCGCCGCGGACACCGTCGGGATCAACGTGTATCTCGTGCGCTACGCATGCGTCATCGTCTCCGGCATGCTCGCCGCGCTTGGTGGGGCGTACCTCTCGTTCGGCTTCGGCGGCGCGTTCAACGAGGGCATGACGGCGGGCAAGGGCTTCATCGCGCTCGCGGCGCTGATCTTCGGCGCCTGGCGGCCGTTCGGCGCCTTCAGCGCCTGCCTGCTCTTCGGCTTCTCGTACGCCCTGGCGTACCGGCTCCCCGAGTACTCGGGCTCGGCGGCGACGCTCTTCCTGGCGCTGCCGTACGTCCTCACGCTGATCGCGGTCGCCGGCGTCATCGGCCGCTCGATCCCGCCCGCCGCCGTTGGCCGGCCCTACCGCAAGCAGTAGCCCCGGCCGTCCGCTGAGCTGGAGCGCAGTCTTCTCCGTGCTCATCGGCTTGGCGGCGGTAGCGACGATCCCCGCGGCCGTCGTGGCGGCGGAGTTCTACGACGTCGCGACCCTGCTCGAGTCAGCTGTTGCGATCGCTCCCGCCTTCGTGCTCTCGCTCGCGGCCATCTTCCTGGGCCGGAGGGCGCGGCGAACGGTCGAGCGGACACTCGGACGAACACGGGGCGCCGCTCTCGCCCGGATCGGCCGGATCCTCGGCTGGATCGGCCTCTACCTGGTCGTCACCGCCTCGATCTCCGTGGCCACGTACTACGTGCTGCGGGAATTCGCAGCCTGAGAGAGGTCCGCCTACAATCGGGCGGCCGCCGTGTTCGAGATCGGTAACAGTCTTCGCGAGGCGCGCCTGCGCCAAGCCCTCGAGTTCGTCGAGGTGGAGCAGGCGACCAAGATTCGCGGCAAGTACCTGCGCGCCCTCGAGGACGAGCAGTTCGACATCCTCCCGGGCCAGACGTACGTCAAGGGCTTCCTCAGGACGTACGCGGAGTACCTGGGCCTCGACGGACAGCTCTACGTCGACGAGTACAACTCTCGTTACATCCCCGGTGACGAGGAGACGCCGCTTCGGGCGCAGAACAAGTCGACGGTCGGGCGGAACCCGCGGGTCGAGTCGAGCGTCGTCCTCGTTGCGCTCGCCGCCATCGGGATCCTCACAGCACTCGTCGTCGTTGCCTGGCGCTTCGGCAGCGATACGCCCGAGACGGCGATTCCGGACTTCTCGTCGGAGCCTCCCGCAGAGACCCGCGCGGAGCAGCCTGCTCGCAGGCCTGCGCGCCCCGCGGCGCCGATCGCGCGGCTGACGATCACCGGTGCGCTCGGCGACTCCTGGGTGGAGGTCCATCAGCGCACCGCCGCCGGTCGGGAGCTGTATCGCGGCACCCTCGAGGCAGGTTCGACGA
>DATFON010000287.1:0-19163 GCA_035265465.1 Solirubrobacterales bacterium
GACACGCAGCAATTCCTGCGCGATACGCAGACCGGAAGGCTGTTCCTGGTCAGCCGCAGCAACACCGGCAAGCCCGCGAACGGATCCGCTCTCTACGGCCAGCCGTCGGGCGACGGGAGACTCGTCACCTTCCAGGCCAGCGCGACCAATCTCCCTGGGGGCAACGCTCTCTACGACCAGGCGTACGTGCGCGACATGCAGCGGGGGCGGACGAAGCTCCTGAGCAAGACCGGTAATGGCGATCCCGGCGACAGCGCGAGCTCAGAGATCTCGATCTCTCTCGACGGACGCTGGGCGGCGTTCACCAGCGACGCATCGAACCTGGGGGCGACACCGCCCGATTACAGCGTCTTCCGCGCCGGCCCGATGCGGTAGACCGGCGTTGCCTAAAACGTCGCCTCGCGTGACGCAAGGTGCAGGCTCACCTTGCGCTTCACCCGTTGCAGGGCGTTGTCGACCGTCTTCGTGTCGCAATCCAGCTGCTCGCCGATCGCCTCGTAGGAGTGGCCGTCGAGGTAGAGGCTCAGGACGTGGCTCTCCAGCTCCGACAGGACGCTCGACAGGCACGAGACCAGGCTCTGGAGCTCCTCGGTGGCGATCACGCGCTCCGAGGGGTCCTCGCTTCCCGGGCCGGGCAGCACCTCCTCGAGGGTCGTCTCGGACTCCGATGCCCCGGCGGGCGCCTGCGCGAACGACACGTATTGGTTGAGTGGTGCGTGCTTGTTGCGGCTCGCCGTCTTGACCGCGGTGATGATCTGGCGGGTGATGCAGAGCTCGGCGAAGTTGCGGAAGCTCGACTCGCGGTCCGAGCGGAAGTCGCGAATGGCCTTGTACAGGCCCAGCAACCCCTCCTGGATCAGATCGTCTGAGCCTCCTCCGAGCAGGAAGTACGACGAGGCCTTCAGTCGCACGAACCCGCGGTAGCGCTTGACGATCCTGTCGTATGCGTCCGGGCTGCCGCGCTTTGCGAGCGCGACCAGATACGAATCCTCAAGCTCAGGTTGAGCTTCGGGACGGCGGGCTGTCGCGGCCTGGGCGACGGGCGCAACGGCAGCGAGATCCTGCATGGGGGTCGGTACGGCCACAGGTTTCCTCCTGTCGGATTGGGAACCGGTGGCGCCCGTACCTCCCCTGGGCGCCCTCTCCTAGACGGGTTATCGACAGAGCCAAGCTCGACCTTTAGTTAACCCTTATGTGCGTAACTCTAACCGCCTGGGCATTCTTCTGTCAACCATCCCGCCCGGCAGCGCAAGATCCGTTGCAGGTGAGGGCTTCCGTCCGTGGGCGTTGCTAGCCGTTTGCGCCGCCACGTTGCCTGGCGGCCTCGAACAGCAGCACCGCGGCGGCGGCGGAGACGTTCAGCGACTCGACCCTGCCCCCGATGGGGATCGAGACGAGCAGATCGCAGCTCTCGGCGACCCGCCGGCGCAGGCCTCCCCCCTCGCTCCCAAGGACGAGCACGACCTTCCCCGTGAGGTCGGCGCCCGTGTACGGCGTATCTGCACCGGACTCCGCCCCGTACACCCACGCGCCCGCCTCCTTCGCCACACCCAGCCAATCGGCGAGGTTCGGAACCCGCGCGACCGGCAGGTGCTCCACGGCGCCGGCGGATGCCTTGCTGGCCACGGCGGTGACCGAGGCGGAGCGCCGCGACGGTATGACGACCCCCGCCGCCCCCGCCGCCTCGGCCGACCGGCACACGGCGCCAAGATTCCGTGGATCCTGAATCTGGTCAAGGGCGATCAGCAGCCCGTCCGGCCGCTCCAACAGCGCCCTGGGATCCGCGTAGGGATATGGGTCGACCTCCGCGACGACCCCCTGGTGGTCGGGCGATCCCGCGAGGCGCGTGAGCTCAGGGCCCGGCAGGTCGGCTGTGGTCCACACTCGACGCACCCGCCGGCGGCCGCGCTGGGCTTCGGCCACGGGGCGGCGGCCGTACACCACCTCCCTCCTCTCCTCCCTCCGCTGCGGCACCGGCTCAGCCGTCGTCGTCATGGCGCCGTACGAGGCGGGCGCCCTCCGGCGTGTCGCGGACCTCGTAGCCGCGCTCTGCCAACTCATCGCGCAGCCGGTCCGCCCGGTCGAAGTCGCGTCCCGCCCGCGCCTCCTCGCGCTCCTGAAGCATCCGCTCGGCCTCCGGATCCGCCGCCTCCGCGCGAGCCAGCAGCGACTCCAGCCCCAGCAGCGGCAGCATCTCCTCGAGCGCGGCCCTGGCGCCGGGGAGCTCACGCCGGTTGCCCTCGGAGATGAGGTCGAAGAGCGTCGCCAGCGCCCGCGGCGTGTTGAAGTCGTCGGCGAGGGCATCCAGGAACACCTCACGCCACGCGGTCACAGCGGGGTCGGGCTCACCGCCATCGTCCTCCGGCAGCTCGAGCACGAAATTGCGGATCCGCTTGACGCGCGCGTCGGCTTCGGTGAGCGCGCGGTCGGAGAACTCGAGCGGTTGACGGTAGTGCCCGGAGATCAGGTAGGCCACAACCGCCTCGCGGCCGTAGGTGTCGAGCGCCTCGGAGAGCTGGAAGATGTTGCCGACCGACTTCGACATCTTCTCGTCGGCCGTCCGGATCATCCCGTTGTGCATCCATAGCCGGGCCAGAGGGGCGCCGCGCGCCGCCTCGGTCTGAGCGATCTCGTTCTCGTGGTGGGGGAAGATCAGGTCGACGCCGCCGCTGTGGATGTCGAAGTCCGCGCCCAGGAGCTTCTCGCCCATTGCCGAGCACTCGATGTGCCAACCGGGGCGCCCCTCACCCCACGGCGACGGCCAGGCGGTGTCCTCGTCCGGCTTGCGCGCCTTCCAGAGCGCGAAGTCGAGCGCGTCCTCCTTGAGGCTCTCGGTGCCCGCCTCCTCCCCCTGGTCCATCTCCTCAGGATCCCGGTTGGAGAGCTTGCCGTAGTCCGGGAAGCTACGGACCCGGAAGTAGACGTCGCCCCCGCTCTCATACGCGTGCTCGGAGGCGATCAGCGCCTTGATCAGCTCGATGATCTCGGGGATCGTGTCCGACGCGAGGGGCTCGGCATCGGGACGCCCAAGGCCGAGGCGATCCGTGTCCTCGACGTAGGCGCGAGTCATCTCCGCGGCGAACTGGTCTGACGCCACTCCCGCCGCGCGAGCGGCCGCGTAGATCTTGTCGTTGATGTCGGTGACGTTGATGACCAGGCGCGGCTCGTATCCGAGCCGCCTCAGCAGCCGCTGGAGCAGGATCGGGATGACGAACGGCCGCGCATTGCCCACGTGGACCCGCGAGTAGACCGTCGGGCCGCACGTGTAGATGCCGACCCTCGGCGGCTCGCGTGGCTCGAGAGTCCGCAGCTCGCCGCTCAGCGTGTCCGTGATCCGCAGCTCGCTCACGGGCGATGATGCTATTCGGACCCGCTGGCCCACTCGAGTGCCGCGCGCGCGGTCGAGACGCCTCAGCGGACGATCAGCTGTCCCCGCATGCCCGGGTGGATCGAGCAGAGAAAGTCGTAGGTCTCTCCCGCGGCGAGCCGGTCCGTCCCCTCGACCGCGGCCGTCTGCCCGAAGCCGATCAGGGGAGACTGGAACAGGGGCTTGCCGTCCGGCCCCTTCTGGACCGCGGTTACATCGTGCTGCGCGACGTCGAGGTTCGCGAACGAAAGCGAGCCGTCTCGCTGGGCGACCATGACCGGGGTCGCATACGTCGTGGAAGCTGCACCCGGCCCGGCGACTACGGCCGAGCCGGCCGGGGTCTCGCCGCCGCCTCCGCCACCCCCGCCGCCAAGCAGGTCGTCGATAGTCGTCGTGACGTCTTCACCAACGTCGCCCGTGCCCCCCACGCGGAACGCGGTGACGAAGCCCTCCGGCAGCCCTCGGATTCCGACCGACGCGTAGATCGTGTGCCGCGCGATGCTCACGCCGCCCCATGCGAGGGAAGTCGGACTGCTCGTTCCACCGAGCGCCAGCGGTCGCTTGGCCAGCAGAGCGCCGCTGCGCGCGTCGAAGGCGTCGAGGAACCCGGTGAGATCGACCGTGTAGACGACGCCGTTCGCGACGGCCACCGGCGGCCCCCAATGCGCGCCATCGGCCACGGGCGCGATCCAGCGGTGGGACCCCTCGGCCGTGGACAGTGACCACAAGTACCCGGGCACGGTGATGGGCCCATACACCGAGCTCCCGTCATAGGCGGTCGATCCGACGATGCCCCCGAGCGCGCCGGGCGGCCCGACGATCTGGCTCCATACCGGCTTCATCGTCCTGGCGTTGAAGACGTGGTAGACGCCGGACTTCTGGCCGGCACCGACCAGCTTGCGCCCGGAGGCATCGCGGAACAGGTTGGGCGACGCGCCGAAATCGAGATCGATGTCCCCGCACGAGCCGACCCCCTGCGGGTAATACGGCGGCGGGTTGCCGGGGATGTCGAAGCACGGCAGCTCGGAGACCCCGGCGAAGTACTCGTCGACGTTCCCCTTGTAGGAGCCGATCACGTCGCCAAACCTGCGACTGGAGCGATCGAGCTCGAACTTCAGCACCGCGTTGGCGTGCTCGTCCTCCGCCTGGGGACGAAACGGGTTGGCCGTTCCCGCGTACGCGACGCCGGCGCGACGATCGATCGCCGGTGTCGACCAGATCCCGGCCCCCGCGAAGTCGTCCCTCGGATGGCCGGGTCGATGGACGGTCCAGGTCTTCTTCAGCGCCTTTCCGGAGCGGATGCCGATGAAGTTCATCGAGCCCTGGAAGGCGTAACGGTCGGCCTCGTCGCCAAGCTCAGCAGAGCCCCCGGAGACGCCGATGAGGAGCGTCCGTTTGAAGATCACCGGGCTGCCGTAGACGTCGGCCCCGGGCTGGGAATCGATCGACCGGGTCGCCCAGGCGACCTTGCCCGTGCGCCTCTTGAACGCGACGACGTACGGACCCACGCACGGATCGTGCTTCCGGCAGCCCTCTGAGTGCTGAGTACGGGAAACGGCCGCGTAGACCCGCCGGCCCTTGACGGCAACCGAGCCGGTGATGCCCCCGCCGTAGGGCACCTTCGCCATCCACACCTTCTTCCCCGTGGCGGCGTTGAGCGCGAACACCGAGCCCTCGGTCGTCGCCGAATACAGACAGCCGCGGGTCACGATGGGCGTCCCGGTGATGTCCCCCTCTCCCCCGCCGTCAACGGTCGAGAACGTCCACGCCGGCGAGAGCAGGGGTGCATCCCCGGGGGAGATCACCTTCTCGTGGTCCTGCGTGCGGGTGTTCTTGTAGTCGTGTCCGAAGGTCGGCCAGCTGCCCCCGCCCGGGTCGCCCGATGCGCAGTCGGACGCGGCGCGCGAGGTCGCCGGCAGGGCCGCCGCGAGCGCGACGGCAGCGAGACCCACGATCCCGAGCCGGCGAGCGCCCTGGGTCAGGGGGACCACGGGTTCTCACGCAGCGACTTCAGCACCTCGCGGCGCGTTCGGGGACCGGGAGCGACGTTGGAGGCGAGCGGTGCCGACTCGCGCTCGGTCCCCAGACCGCTCAGGTAACCGTCCTGCTTGAGGCCGTTCACCGCATCGCAGTCGATCTCGCGACGGACCTTGAACGGGTCGATCCCGTACGCGCGGGCGGCATTGCGCCCCAGAATTGCGTTTCGAATCGTGCGCGACGGCCGCGGCGCCTTGCGGGTGGGGTCCTCGACGTCGCCCTCGAGACCGTGCGGCAGTTTGTAGAGCTCCTTGCCCCGCTCCGAGAACTCGAAGCGGCGGAGCCCGACGATCTCGGCCTGCGGCGACCCGTACCACAGGCTGTCGGTGCCCCAGATGACGCGCTTGGGCCCGACGTACTTGATCAGCCTGCCCAGCAGGTGCGCGCACTGATCCGGGTCGTGCATGACGTCGCGCCACACCGACCCGAGCTCGGCGTACACGTTGGGGACGTTCCCGAACTTGTGCCCCTTACGCTTGAACTTGGTGGCGTCGTAATTGTTCTCTCGCAGGCTCTTGATGAGCGCGTCCACCTTGTTGGAGTCCGAGCGGGCCCTGTCGTCACCCGCATATTTCTCCTGCCGGTCGCCGATGTCGTGGCCGGAGTGGTAGACGAGGAACTTGACGTCCCTGAATGCCTTCGCGGCGGGACCGATGTCCCGCGGGGTCGCGGCGCGCTGGTCGAAGCCCGGCAGGGCAAAGCCCTTGTGCGACGCGACGAGCGCCGGTATCTGCGGCATCTTCCGATGCACCTTCCGCACTTGCTCCAGGAAGGCCATGCCCGTGTCGCTGTCAAGGAACCAACCGCTCGCGTTCGGCACATCACCCCACGGGCAGTAGGTCTTCCACCCTCGGAGGATGCCCGGGTACTGACGAGCGCGCTCCATCATCAGCTCCAGCTCCTCGTCGAGGTACAGGGGCTTCGCGTTTGGGGTGTTACGACCGGCCGAGCCGCGATTGGGCATCACGAACGCGTGCATCACGCAGCGCTTCCTGCGGGCGAGATCGTTGACGGTGTGCACCGTCAGGGCGGCCTCGGCGAGAGGCAGGGGGTTCTTTGTGTCGGGCGAGGTCGGGACGCACGACAGCACGCTCATCGTCGTCGCCGAGTCCAGGAACAGCTCCTTCAGGTAGTGGAAGCGCGAGAGGTTCTCGATCGGGTCGATCTCGCCGGCGCCCCCGCCCCGGACCGAGCCGTCCGGGCGAATACCCGGCTTGTCCCCGGTGGCGCCCGATGCCTGCGGCCACACGGCGGCGAAGAACGCGTGGATCGCCGGGTTCGTGACGCGCCACATGCCCTCCGGATCCACGTGATGCGACTGCACGTCGAAGATGAACTCACCGGGCAGGTTGCGCAGGGTCTGCAGCCCCTTCGCTCCGTCCCACTCCAGATCGCAGGCATCGGTGGTCTTCGTGTTGTCGGCCCAACCGAAGCCGCCGAACAGCCCTGGCCTGACCATGTCGATCGCCCAGAAGCCGACCGACATCGCGGCGGCCGTGCGCACGAACTCGGACCGCGTCATGCTGAACTTGCGCCGCAGCCGCTCGGTCTCGGCGTTGGCCAGCTCCATGATCGCCCGTTGCGCCCTGCTGGGCGGCGGGGGAAGGTACTCCTCGTTCGAGCAGGGGAGCACGTCGACGGGCAGGTCCTCGGATACCTCCGGCCACGAGAACCGGTGCGGCCTCGACGTGAGCGACGGTCCGTTGCGCTTCCAGTTGATCATTTGGTTACCTCGAATGCGCCGCGCATGAATGGATGGACGCGGCAGTAGTAGGTGACAACTTCGCCCGGCTTGAACCCGGACTGCTTGGTGACGGGCAGCTCCCAGGTGAGCCGCTGGCTTGCGGGGCCGATGGCCGGTGGGCCGACACCCAGCTCGGAGGAGTCGAAATCGAGTTGGCGCCCCTCGCTCGTCCGCCCGTTCGAGAGCGGGTACGCGGTGCCGGTCTCGCCCTTGCACGGGTACGCGCACGAGGTGACCGTGTGGTAGATCGCGCCCCCCTCGGTGTTGGCGAACCGAAGGTCGCTTCCCAGCTTCACGGTTGGCAGCCCGGTCATCGAGATCGTCGACAGGTCGCCGGGCTCATAGAGGAAATTGGCGATTCCGACCAGCCCCGTGCCGGGGCCGGTCCGAGCGTCCCACCCCCCGGCCGGCCCGCCGAAGTTGTCGGACTCCGGCAGATGGCCGTGCGTGACGATGCCCTTGTCGCACAGCGTTCGCGGCCTGTTCTCGAGGCCACCCGACCTGCATTTCGGCGAGCGGTCCTTCTTGGCCTTGAAGGGGTTTACGCCCTTGGCCGTATGAGATCCGTCAGGTCGATCCGGGGCCAGGAGCGCGACCGCGATGCCCATGTTCTCGTACGTGGACTGGATCTTCGTGTCGTAGGTCGCATTGCTGCGTAACCGGTCTCCCGGTTTGACCCGCACGCCCCACTTGGGGAGGCCTGTCACCCTCATGGAGAAGTCCCAGGAGGTCGGCGGACCACCGGGGCGGCCAGGATGCTTGCGGTTCCAGTAGGCGGCCTTGCCCGTATAGATGCGGGTCGACTTGTCCCCTCGGACGAGGTTGATGCGGTTCTCGAGGCCACCGGGGTGCACGTGGCCGCCGATCCCGATCAGGGTCCCGCCCGTGAACGACTGAATCCGGCCCAGCGACTCGCCGCGATCGGGCAGGCTCAGGTCTGTGCCCTGCTTGTTGCCGGGCTTCCCCTGGCCAGTGAACTCCTTGCCCCAGGGGTCGAACGCCGCGCACTTCTGCCTCGGCCAGGTGCACGTGCCGTCATTACCCCCGAAGTCGCGCTGGGCGTTGAACACCGGATAGCCGGAGGGGCGAACGTCGAGCCAGACCGGGTAGGCGGGCTTGATCCCCAGCTTCTCCGCCTTGTCCTCGGGCACGAAGTCGATGTCGTAGGTGATGTAGACGACATCGGTCTGGGCGATCGCCGAGTGGACCATGTACAGGAGTTGCCACTGGTCGGTCGCGCCTACGGGCATGCCGTAGCCCTTCGGGAACGGAGCGATCGTCTTCTCCTCCCCAGCGGCGAAGAAGGGCCCGCTGCCGTACGAGGGCTCCGAGAGCCACGTGCCGTGGTGCAGGTGGACCTGCTCGATCGGCGGCACCGTTCCGTCGGCGCGCACCAGGTTCGGCTTGAAGCGGGTGATGTAGCCGTCCTGGAGCGGCTTCTCGATCGTCACCGGTCCAACCAGGACGTCGTTCTGGCCGGGCTTCACGATGATCGGGCCGTACGCGAAGCGCAACCGCTGACAGGCGCCGGGATAGCGTTCGTAATCGGGGCCCTTCCACCCCTCCTGCCTGTAGAAGCGCTTCTCGTAGCGGTCGTGCCCGTCGTAGGCGCACGGCCGAGGCAGGATGGTGCCGCCGACGTTCGGGTCCGGAAGCGGTGGGGAGCTCGCGCCGGCGCTGGCGGTTGGGCACGCCAAAGCCGCCACGGCGACCACGGCGACGACCAACGAGCGCACCCTCTCCGACCTCCTGGGCCAGCACCTCCCTGTGCGACATCGAACTATGGAACGTCAAACGGTGGAATATCACATCGACGTCGTCGGACGCGCCACCGAGCATCGCCGCCGCGAAGCCAAGATGCTGCTATTTGCGGAGTTCGATGCTTCGCGTCGGTGGCGATGACCGCTGGGCGAGATAACGTGCTGCTCGCGCATGAGTGAGGGAACGCGATGGCGGGGGGCGTCGGGGCGCCCGGCTGGCGGGCCGAGCATCTCGCTCCATGGCCAGCGCGTTCGCCGGGTGAAGGAAGCCTTCCGCTCGCTGCCGTCGCGCTACCAAGGGTCCGATCCCGACTTCGACGCGACCTTTCAGGTGCGCCTTGGCGACGTGGGCAGAACCTGGGAGGTGCGGGCGCGCGGCGAGCGCTGCCACGTCCGGCCCTCACCCACACGCGATCCCGACGTCGTGATCGGAAGCGACGCCGCGACCTGGATCGGCCTGCGGGAGGGCCGCCTCTCCGGGCTCGACGCGTTTGCACAGCGCCGGCTCTACGCGCGCGGTGACCTCGATCTCGCGCTCGGCTTCGAGGGCCTCTTCCGGCTGCCAGGCGACCGTCCCCCCCTGCTCCGGGTGACCGACGTCCGGATCCCGGACGCGACGATCCGCAGCCTCATCTCCGGCGAGGGACGCGACCACGTGATCTGCCTTCACGGCCTCGGCTCGAACAAGGCCTCGTTCTTCCAGACGGTCTCGGCCTTGACTCCGGACCACACCGTTCACGCGATCGACCTCCCGGGTTTCGGAGGATCGTCGAAGCCCCCGCGCGGCGCGTACGACGCTGCCTACTTCGGGCGGGCGGTCCTCGGCTACATGGACGCCATGGGCATCGACCGCGCCCACCTGGTGGGGAATTCGATGGGAGGACGGATCGCGCTGGAGGTCGCGCTCGGTGAGCCCGATCGCGCGCAGAGCATCAGCCTGCTCGCGCCGGCGCTCGCCTTCCGCAAGCGCCGCGAGCTGGTCCCGCTCGTCAAGCTGGTGCGGCCGGAGCTCGCCGCCATCCCGCATCCGATGCGCGCGGCGCGGGTTCGGGCCTACTTCTGGGGCCTCTTCGCGCGCCCCGAGCGGCTGGATCCGGCCGCCGCGGAGGTTGCCGCGGACGAGTTCTGCCGCACGTATCGGTCGCGCTCTGCCCGGATCGCCTTCTTCGCCGCGCTGCGCAACATCTATCTCGACGCACCGCACGGCAAGCGGGGTTTTTGGACCCGTCTCGTCGATCTGCGCCCACCCTCGCTGTTCGTGTGGGGCGATTGCGACCGTTTGGTTCCGGTCTCTTTCTCGCGCCATGTGGCGGAGGTGTTGCCGTCTTCGCGCCAGGTCGTCCTGCCGGAGTGCGGACACGTCCCGCAGGTGGAGCTGGCCGACAGCACAAACGGCCTCATCCGTGACCACATAGCGGACACCGCGGAGGCACGCTCCCGGCGCGCGGCGTAGACGGGCTGGCAGCGCCCCTTAGAATCGGCGCCGATGGCCGACGAGCAGACGATCTCCGAGCACGCGAAGCGAAACGGCGGTGGAGCGGCCGATGGCCTGCGCGGTCGCCTTGGGTCGATCGGCGACATCGGGCGAGTGAGCGGCGGGCTGACGAGGGCCACGGGCGAGTTCGCCCGCGCGGGCCGGCGACTGGCCGGGGCGCTCGCCGACGCCGGACAGGAGGCAGCGGCGGGGGCCGCCACCCGCGTGGTTCGCGACCTGCGCGATCGCCTGACCGCCGACCTCGACGACCGCGACCCCGATCATCTGCGCGAGCAGCTACCCCTGCTGTGGCTGCTGTCGAGCTTCTGGTTCCGCGGCGAGGTGCGCAACCTCGGGAACATCCCGGAGGAGGGGCCGGTGCTGATGGTCGGCAACCACTCCGGCGGAAACATGACGCCCGATACGTTCATCCTCAGCCTCGCGTTCTCGACCTACTTCGGGGTCGAGCGCCCCTTCCACCAGCTTGCACACAACCTCGTCATGGCGTCGCCGTACGCCGCGCTTCTGCGAAGCGGAGGCACGGTCGCCGCCTCGCCCGAGAACTCGCGCACGGCCCTGGACTCCGGCGCGGCCCTTCTGGTCTATCCGGGCGGCGACTGGGAGGTCCACCGCCCCAGCTGGGAAGGCAATCGGGTCGACTTCGCCGGCCGAAAGGGCTTCATCCGCCTCGCGCTCAACGCGGGTGTCCCGATCGTGCCCGTCGTCGCGATCGGCGGCCAGGAGACCGCGCTCTTTCTCAGCCGCGGGGCGTGGCTCGCGCAGCTGTTGCAGCTGGATCGGCTCTTCAGGCTGAAGGTGCTCCCGATCTCGATCGCACCGCCCTGGGGCCTTAATATCGGCGACTTCCTCGGCCACATTCCTCTGCCGGCCAAGATCACCGTCGAGGTTCTCGAGCCCATCGACGTTCGCGAGCAGTTCGGCGACGAGCCGGATCTGACCGAGGTCTACGAATACATCACGAGAGTCATGCAGGAGACGCTCGACACCCTGGCCACCGAGCGGCGCTTCCCCGTGATCGGCTGAGGGGAGCCCGATGAGGCTCAACGAATCGATCGTCATCTCCGCTCCGCCGAAGCTCGTTTGGGAATACCTGGCCGAGCCGTCGAACTATCTGCATTTCATGTCGGGGGTCACCCGCTGGGAGGTTGCCGGCGAGCAGCGCAGCGGCCTCGGCGCGCGTTACCGAATGCTGATCCGCGTCGGTTCGGCCGAGATCGGCGGCCTGATCGAGATCGTGGAGTGGAAGGAGGAGCGCGACATGGCGTGGAGCTCCGTCATGGGCGTCGACCAGCGCGGCCGGTGGCGCCTTCGCGAGCTACCGGACGGCCGCACCAGGGTCGAGCTTCGCTTCGCCTACGGCGTCGCCGGCTCTGGGATCCCGGGATGGATCGCCGAGCTGTTCGCCGCGCCGCAGCTGGGCGGTCACCTGCGGCGCTCGCTACAGCAGCTGAAGCGCCAGGTCGAGCACGAGCAGCTGCGGGCGGAGGCTGCGCAGCGACGCGCGGCTGCCGCCAGGGCGTGAGCCACCGCGAATCGCGGGCCTAGGGCCCGAGGAGGTGCTGATGGAGGTAGATGTTGCGGTTGGCGTTTATGGGCCCGCCGAGGTTGTCGGAATCGGTCCAGAACGCGACGAACCGCCCGTCCGCTGACAGCGATGGGTCACGGCCCTGCCCGTTTCCGCCCTCTCCGCCGGCCGAGATGCTGCGGCGGGAGGCCAGAACGATTCGCTTGTCTTTCCGGTCGTAGACGTAGACGTTGGTTCCAGGGTTCACCGGCCCCCCGAGGTTGCTGGCGTTCGTGTCGAACGCCACGAAGCGACCGTTGGCGGAGAGCGAGATGACGCCACCGGCCCCGGAGCTGCCGTTACCGCCCTGTCCGCCGGCCGAGGCACTGCGCCGGGAAACAAGAGCGATCGTGTCGTTCGCTCGATCGTAGACATAGACGTTCAGGACGTCTTGGATCGGGCCACCCAGATTGTCGGCCGCAGTGCGGAAGGCGACGAAGCGACCGGTGCCCGAGATCGTGGGGGCGTCCGCCGCCGCGTCCGCGCCCTGCCCGCCGGCGGAGGCGCTGCGGCGGGAGACCAGCTCCACCCTGTCCTGCTCCCGGTCGTAGACATAGACATTGGTTACGTTCTGAGCAGCGCCGGCGAGATTCGATGCGCCGGTGTCGAAGCCGACAAAGCGCCCGTCGGCGGAGATCTCGCCGCCAAAGGAGTCGGAGTTGGCCCCCTGCCCCCCGGCGGAGGCGCTGCGCCGGGACACCAGCTCCACCCTGTCTTTCTCCCGGTCGTAGACATAGACGTTGGAGCCGGCGTTCGTTGGGCCACCGAGGTTGGTCGCGTCGGTGTCGAAGGCGACGAAGCGACCATCGGCAGAGATCGAGGGGCTGAACGAGTCCCCGTTCGCGGCGGCACCACCGGCGGCGGCGCTGCGGCGAGAGACGAGCTCGACCCTCCGCGACTTGCGGTCATAGACGTAGATGCAGGAGCCAGCGTGGGCCGGCCCGCCGAGGTTGGTGGCTTCGGTCGAGAAGGCGACGAAGCGCCCGCTGGGCGTGATCGCGGGATTAAAGGCGCCCGAGTTGACGCCCTGACCTCCCGCCGCGGCGCTACGGCGGGAGACGAGCGAGACCTTGCGTATGCCGCGGGTGTAGACGTAGATGTTGGACACGTTCTGCGCCGGCCCGCCGAGGTTGGTGGCTTCGGTCGAGAAGGCGACGGCGCCCCCGGTTCCCGACACCGATGGACTGAGCGAGTCCCCGTTCGCGCCCTGGCCGCCGGCGGACGCGCTTCGGCGGCTGATCAGCGACGTGTCGCCCTTCGCCGCCAAAACCACTGCGGCGAGGACGCCGAGCGCCACGCACAGAGCCATGGTCGCCGCCGTGAACCCAATGACCCGACGGCGTTGTGCCCGCGAGCGGGCGCTTGCCGTGTAGTGGCGATCCGTCGCCTTCATCGCTTCCTCCCGGTTTGACGAGGTGCGCTGCGACTCCGCCGCGAGCCTACACCTTGTGTCGTCTGACGCAAAACACCCCGCCGCCGCCCACCCAGCGGCCTAACCGGCGGCGAGGTGGTGCCAGCTAGCTCCTTTTGCGGTTGACGGCCGCCAGGAGCTGGCGCTTGTTCATCCTCGAGCGTCCGCGGATGTTCAGCCGCTTCGCGTCGTTGTAGAGCTGCTCGCGGGTTCTGCCCCCGGGGCCGGAACCGGACCGCTGGCCTCCTCGACGGCCCGACGAGATGTCGCGGACAGACGATCGCGAACGCTGGCGCGACTCGCCGGAGCGGGCGCGCTCCTTCTGCACCGTTCGTGCCGCGATCTCCTTGGCACGGCCCTCGGAGCGACCCTGCTGCTTCTCACTCCGCTTCACGTGCTCGTACTGGCGAGACCGCTTCGTGCCTTTCTTCACACCACGCGGTGGCATGCAAACACCTCCTGTCTTCGCTCGCTTCGCGGCTACCCCGGGCGGTTGCAGGGAAAACGGGCGTGTAGGTAGCTCTTATGCGAGCTCGCGCTTCAGGACCTTGCCGGTCGCGTTGCGCGGCAGCGAATCGAGGAACTCGACTTCGCGCGGGACCTTGTAACGGGCGAGATTGGACTTGACGTAGCCCTTGATGTCGTCCTCGCTGAGCTCGGTGCCGTCGCAGGGCACCACGAAGGCCTTGAGGCGCTGGCCGAACTCCTCGTCGTCGACGCCGATCACCGCAACCTCCTTGACCTGATCGTGATCGGACAGGAGGTCCTCGACCTCGCGCGGGAAGACGTTCTCGCCGCCCGAGACGATCATCTCGTCGTCGCGTCCGTCGATGAAGAGCCTCCCCTCCTCGTCGAAGTGACCCACGTCACCCGACGAGAGCAGGCCACCCAGCTCGTCCTTGCCGCCACCGCCGGTGTAGCCCTCGAAGGCCATCTCGTTGCCGACGAAGACGCGGCCGGTCTTGCCCTGCTCGACGTCGTTGCCGTCCTCGTCGACGATCCGCAGGACCGTGCCGCGCGGTGGCCGGCCCGCGGTCCCCGGTGCCTCACGTAGATCCTCGGGCGTCGCGATCGTCGCCCAGGCGACCTCCGTGGAGCCGTAGAGGTTGTAGACGTTGTCGCCGAAGTTGTCCATCCAATTCGTGGCGAGCTCCCCGGGGAGGGCCGAGCCGCTGGCTCCGGTAACGCGGAGGTTCGGGAGGTCGTACTTCTCGAGGGTCTCCTTGGGGAGCTCCATGATCCGCTGCATCATCACCGGCACGACGATGAGCGCCGTCGCACCGGTCTCCTGCGTCGCACGCAGCGTCTCCTCGGGATCGAACTTGCGGCGCAGCACATAGGTCGTGTTGAGCGCCAGCCCGAGGACGAAGTGAGCGAAGCCCCAGGAGTGAAACAGGGGCGCCGCGATCATCGTCCGCTCCCGGGCGCGAAGCGGGATGATCGAGAACAGAGACGCGAGCGGACTGAGCGTGTCCGGCTGGGCGCGCTGGGCGCCCTTCGGCGTCCCGGTCGTACCGGAGGTGAGGATCACGAAGCGGCTGGACTCGTCGGGGGGATCGAGGTCCTCGTCGCTGTTCGCCTCGATCAGCTGCTCCAGCGTCGTGTCCGCGTCCTCGCCGGAGTCCCCCTCCTCGCTCCAGGCGACGTAGCGGCTCAGGCCGATCTCCTTCCCCGCCACGCTCGCCTTCTCGAGCAGCCCGCTGAACTCCTCGTCGTAGACGAGCGCCTCCGGCTCCTCGCGCTCGATCACGTCGGCCAGCTGCGGCCCCGAGAACGCCGTGTTCATGTACAGGCCGCTGGCGCCGAGCTTCGAGATCGCGAGCGTCGCCTCGATGAAGCCGCGATGGTTACGGCACATGATCGCCACGCCATCACCCTCGCCGACGCCGCCGTCCGCCAGCCCCCGGGCGAGCGCGTTCGAACGGGTATGCACTTCGGCGAACGTCAACGTCCCGGCCTCGTCCTCGATCATCGGCTCGTCCGGATAGTTGACCGCGGCCCCCGCGACCCCCGCTGCCGGCGACGCGCCCCAGCGCGACAGGAGCACCGCCATGGCCGCGAGCTTGTCCGGGCGGACGGCGCGGATCACGCCCGCGTCGGCGAGGACCTTCAGGTTGAAAGGCACCTCGCGCAGGGACCCAAGGGGCCCCAGCTTGATCCTGCGCGTGACTTGGTCGATCGGGCCGGTCACGGATGGCAGCTTTGAGGCCAGCGAGCGGACCACATCCCTAACACTATGTGCCCGTTCAGCCGCGGCACAACCAGCGTCCGCAGCACTACTCCAGCTCTACCATCGCCACGGCGACGCAGGCGATTCCCTCGCCGCGACCGATCCAGCCAAGTCCCTCGTTCGTCGTGGCCTTCACGCTCACTCTCGCCGACATGGCCTCGCCGAGCAGCCGCTCCATCTCTGCCCGATACGGGCCGATCCGGGGCTCCTCGCAGATCAGCGTGGCGTCGACGTTCACGACCCTGCCGCTGAGGTTGCCGAGGGCGACGGCCAGCAGGTCGAGCGACTGCGCGTCGCGCCACTGCTCCTCGTCCGGGGGAAAGAGAGTCCCGAGGTCGCCGAGGCCGCCGGCGCCGAGGATCGCGTCGATGACGGCGTGGGTGAGCACGTCGGCGTCGGAGTGGCCGTCCAGGCCCCGCACGTGGGCGATCTCCACGCCGCCCAGGACGAGCCTGCGGCCCGCGGCGAACGGATGCACGTCATAACCGATCCCCACTTGAGCGCTCATCGGCGCTGGTCTCCTTTCGCCTCGGCATCGCCGGCCCCAACGGGCTCCAGGCGCCGATCGCGGCCCTCGAAGACCGCGATCTCCGTCACTCCCCATCCTCGCATCGCGTCGAGCGCCCGGTCGTACGCATAGCCGATGTCCTCGGGCACGTGCGCGTCCGAGGAGAGGCTGAACGCGGCCCCCGCCTCGACGCACATCTCCGCGAACGCGGGAGCCGGGTAGATCTCCTTGACTGGCTTCCGCAGGCCGGCCGTCGAGATCTCCACCGCAATGCCGGTCTCCTCGATCGCCTCCACGGCGGGCTCGTAGAAGAAGCGCGGATCGCGCTGGGGCTTCGGGCGGCCGCCTCCCCATACCTTCACCAGGTCCGGGTGGGCGAGAACGTCGAAGAGCCCGCTGCGCGCCGCCTCGGCCAGGGTGGCGAAGTAGAGCTCCCAGACCCGGTCGGGGTCGCTCACGGACTCCCAGATGTCCCAGACGTCGTAGTCGACGGCCTTGTCGCGGACGAAGTGAACGGACCCGATCACGTAGTCGAGCTCATGCGAGGAGAGCAGGTTGGCGATCCGGTCCTCACGACCAGCCACGTAGTCCATCTCGATGCCGAGCCGCAGCGGGGTGGTCCGAACGAACTCCCCGTATGCATCCAGATCGTCCCGGGCGCTCCCGAGCCAGAACGGGTGGTCCCACACGTCCAGCGCCTGGCGGAAGCGATGGATGTGCTCGGAGACCCCGAGCTCCTCGATTCCCGCCTCCGCGGCGGCGGCGAGATAGCGGTCGACGTTCTCAGGCGTGAAGTACTCGTCCGGCTGGGTTCCCGGGTCGTCGGGGCGCAAGTGGACGTGATAGTCCGTGAGCATCGCGTCGGTACGCTAACCACCGAATGGTCCACCTGCGGATCGTGGTGCCGAGTTACCAGGCCGAGCACACGCTCGATCTGCTGAACGCCGCGCCCTCGGTGTGCAATGTGATCTACCTCGAGCGCGTCGCACGCAAGCCGGAGGGCGACGTGATCCTCTGCGACGTCGCCCGCGAGGACGCGAGCGTAATCATCTCCGATCTGCGTGAGCTGAAGATCGACGAGGAGGGGTCGATCGCAATGGAGATGATCGACTCGCAGATCTCGGCCGCCTCCGTTGCGGCCGAGAAGGCCGCTGCCGGACTGCCCTCCGATGCGGTGGTGTGGGAGGAGGTGGAGTCGAGAACCTCGGAGAACGTCGAGCTCTCGGGGAGCTTCCTCACGTTCATGGTGCTCGCGATGCTGATCGCGATGGTCGGGATCCTCACGGACCAGATCATCCTGATCATCGGAGCAATGATCGTTGGCCCGGAGTTCGGCCCGATCGCCGGGATCTGCGTCGCCGCGGTCGAGAAGCGCCGCGACCTGTTCAAGCGCTCATTTCGCGCGCTCGTCATCGGGTTCCCAGTCGGGATCCTCGCCACCTTCCTTGCGGTGCTCCTGATCAATGGGACCGGCCTCGTGCCCGATGACTTCTCGGAGGGGACCCACCCGTTCACCCAGTTCATCTCGAGCCCCGACCAGTGGAGCTTCATCGTGGCCTACCTGGCGGGGATGGCGGGCGTGCTGTCGCTGACCTCGGCCAAGTCCGGTGCGCTCATCGGTGTCCTCATCTCGGTGACGACGATCCCGTCCGCCGCCAATATCGGGGTCGCCGCGGCGCTCGGCGATTGGCACGAATGGCTGGGAGCCGTCGAGCAGCTCACGCTGAACATGTCGGCGATCCTGCTCGCCGGTATCGGCACCCTGTTCGTCCAGCGGCGCCTCTACATCCGCCGCCGCCGGGCCCACCTCCAGGATGACGCGCGGGTCGCCGCAGGATTGCCGCGTGGTCGCTCGAGGCGAGTTGGAAGCGCGACCTACAAGTCACCCGATAGTGCATAGGACGGGCCGCGATCTGATCGTCCTGCTGGGGGCGTTCGCGGCGGCGACCGCGATCGCCGCCGCATTCGGCGCCGCGAACTTCGGCACCGCGCTCTCCTTCGGACAGATCGCCTTCGCGGCCGCTCTCGTATGGGTGCTGCTGACTCGCTAGTCGACTCCTCACGTGCGCGGGAGGTCCTGCGCAGGGCCCGAGCGGTGCCGGAGGGCTTCGTAACCACCTACGGCGACCTCTGCCCCGGTGCGCCGCGGTTCGCGGGAATGGTGATGTCGGCGCACCACGATCCGGATGTGCCTTGGCAGCGCATCGTGCGTGCCGACGGGTCGCTGGCCAAGGGAGAGCGACAGCGTCGCCTGCTGGAGGCGGAGGGCGTGCCGTTCCGCGGCAACCGAGTCGACATGCGAGTCGCGTGGGCAGACGTGGCGTCCGTGGTGGATCGCTGACGCAGGCGCTACTCCCCCGGCCCGCCGTCTACGATCGGAAGCAATGACCAAGCACATCGTCCCGCCCCCGAAGCGAACCTGCAAGCAGTGCGGCCAGGGCGGCCAGATCTTCCTGCGCAAGTGCCCGAAGTGCGGCCGGCGCTACCTCGGCAAGGGGACCTTCGGCACGGTTCATTGAGACTCAGGACCGTCGGTTCGGCTCTCGCGCGAGCAGCAGCTCCGCGATCCGCAGGTCCAGCGGCGTGGTCACCTTAAGGTTCTCCGTCGGCGACGGATGGATCAGCACCTTGCCGCCCGCCTTCTCCACGAGCATGGCGTCGTCGGTGGCGGCGGCGATCCGCTGCGGATCCGTGTCCACGGCCTCGCGTAGGGCCTGAGTCCGGAAGACCTGCGGCGTCTGAGCCGCCCACAGGTGATCGCGGCTGACCGTTTGCGCCACGGTCGGACCGCCGCGGGGAAAGTCGCCCTTGGCCGGACGTGGTTCGCGCGCACGCTTCACGGTGTCGGTCAGGGGCGCCGCGGCGATGACCGCCGCTGCGTCCGGGCGGTCCAGAAGCTTCTCGACCAGATCGTCGATCAGCTCCGCGGTGACGAGCGGCCGGGCCGCATCGTGGACGGCGACAAGCTCGGTCTCGACTCGCTCCAGGCCCGCCGCGACCGATTCCGAGCGGCTGTCGCCCCCCACGACCGCGGCGGCGGCGTCGCC
>DATFON010000288.1:0-5237 GCA_035265465.1 Solirubrobacterales bacterium
GCCGGACGGACGCCATACGCGCCTGCCCATAACCTTTAGGACGTGGCTCAGGACGAGACGGGCGGGCGGCCCCCGCTGATCGAGCGCGTGCGCGCGCGCCGGGACCGGCACAGAGAGCGAAACCGCATCTACCGCGCCGCGTTTGCGGTCGCCGGGTTCGTGGTCCTCGTCGCGGGCGTCGTCATGCTCGTGACGCCTGGCCCCGGAATCCCGGCGATCATTCTCGGGCTCGGGATGCTCGCACTCGAGTTCGCCTGGGCGGAGCGCTGGCTCGAGCGGCTCCTCACCAGGGCGGAGCAGGCAGTCGACCAGGTGACCCAGGGAAGCCCGATCCGGCGGGCCGCCCTGCTTGCGGCCGGCGTCCTTGCGATCGTCGCAAGCGTCGTGATGGTGATCTTCTGGGACATCCCGTTCCTCCCCGGATAGGTCTTTCGAGCGTCGGGCTAAGATTCAGGTGTGGGCTGGCTCTGGCTGACATTGCTCGCCTGCGCCGTGGCCGTGCTCGTCGCGGCCGAATGGCCGAGGCTGTCGCCGCGGTTCGGGCTGGAAGGCCGCCGCCGGCGGGCGCGCGAGCGCCGCAAGTCGAACCTGCGCGTCCTTCGTCCCGAGGACGACGACTTCGCGGCCAGCGTCGAGCGTGACCTTGCGCAGCTCCCGACGACGAAGGAGCGGGACCGGAAGCCCTAGGGCCTAGCGCACGGTGACCGTGGTGTCGACCACGGTCGTGTTCGGCAGGATCCGCAGCGCGTTCTCCATGTTCTTCGCCTCCTGGTGATCGGAGACCTGGAGCCGCACGCGATGGCGCCCGGCCGGGAGCCGCCCGACCGGGACCGTGATCGTCATGCGGTTGCCCTTCGGCGCATATGTCGGCGTGCGTCCGGTGCCGGCGACGCTGGCGAAGATCGACTGCGGGTCGATACCCGCTCCGGCGTCGGAGGCGACGAAGGTCAGAGTCCCGCCGCGCCGGACCGACCGTGAGAGCAGGCGAAGCCTCGGCGGGGTCTCGTCGCCGACCCAGTAGCGGAAGGTGAATTGCCCGGCTCCCGCTCGGGTCGTGCTGTCGAAGACGACGTGGTAGGTCCCGGCGGCCGGGCGGATCACGGACGAGACCGCTGAAGGCTGTCCGAAGGTCGGGAGGTAGGGGTTCGTGTTCAGCGGCAGGGCTGTCGGGCCGACCTGACGGTTCTCGTCGCGGGCGAGCACGATCCTCGGCTGGACGCGAACGCCGCGGCCCCGCGCGAGGATCGCCACGCCGAAGTTTGCGGCCGGCCGGCGCAGGCGCACGCGGAAGATCTGCTCGGGGCCTCGCAGCACCCGGGGGACGCCGCTGCCGGTCGGGTTCTCCGGGTAGCGGTAGATCGACACGAGCGCGCGGCGGCCGCGCGTGTTCCCGCGGTACGTGCCGGTGCGGGTGAGTGGCCGGGCGGAGTGACGCGCCAGCAGACTTGCCGTGACCCTCGACCAGAACGGGATCTGACGCGTCTCGCCCGCGCGCGAGAGCACGAGGTAGCCGGTGACCTCCTCGGCGCGCGCTGCCCTCGACGCGGACAGCCTGACGGTGAGCGTGCCGGGCACCGAGACGCTCGAGGGAGTCGAGACCCGGACGCCCCGCGTGCCACCCCGGATGACGTGAGAGACCGCCCACTGGCCCACCCCGCCGCCGGCGTCCGTGAGGCCAACTCGCTTCGCCGCCAGACGGCCCCGCTTCAGGAATCCGAACGAGAGCGTCGTCGGCGAGGCGAAGACCAATGGCCGGTCGGCACGGACGAGATCGACGAAGCCGCCGCCCTCGCGCGTCGTCGAGGAGCTCATACCTCCGGTCTCGCGGGCCCGTTGCCCGGTCATCACCAGCGCGGACTTGACCTGCGCGGGCGTCCAGGTCGGATGACGCTGGAGCAAAACGGCAGCTGCGCCTGCGACATGTGGCGCGGCCATGCTCGTCCCGCTCAGCGACTGCCACAGGCCCCGCCGGTTGGGTGCCGCCGACAGGATCTCGACGCCGGGGGCCGACACCTCGGGCTTCAGGCGGAGCGACAGCGGTGTCGGCCCAGCGGAGGAGAAGCCCGCCAGCTGCCGGTTGACCGTGGTCGCGGCCACCGTGATCGCGGACGCGGCGGAGCCGGGCGACGAGACCGATCCCCGCCCGAGGGCCTCGAAGTCGTTGCCCGCCGAGACCGTCGACACGACGCCGGCGGCGGCGGCACCGTTGATGGCGCGCACGACGAGGTCACGGCTCGGCGGAATCTCGGGCTCGCCGATCGACAGGTTGATGACATCCATCCCGTCCTGCACAGCCGCCTCGATGGCGGCGGCGATCTCGGGCGAGTTGCCGTCCAGCCCGACGTCGGACACGGTCGGAACGGTCAAGACCCGGTAGTTGCCGAGGTAGGCCCGCGGCGCAACCCCGGAGAGCGCGGTTCGACCGCCGCCGAGTGGCACTTGCGTCCCGTTGTTCCCTGCCGCGATCCCCGCGACGTGCGTGCCGTGCTCGGACTCCTTGGGATTGAAGGGGAGCTCGGCGAAGCGCGGGCGGGGGGAGGGGGGAGGGAAGGATCGAGCCGCGATCACCTTCGCGGTCGTATAGGCGGTCTGGCCCTTCGGAAAGCCGGGTGGCATCGCATACCCGGTGGGATCGAAGAACGGATGCCGGTGGTCGATGCCGTCGTCGATGATCCCGATCTTCATCCCCTGGCCCGCGGTCGGCAGTCCGGGCCCCCAGAGGGCGGGCGCGCCGATGGCGGCAGGGCTCCGGTCGAGCTGGGGCCGGTAGCGCGAGCTCCTGTGCACGGCGACGATGCCGTCCACCTGCTCCAGCCGAGCGACGGAGCCGGCGGGGACGACGACCGCAAGCGCGTTCAAGACGACCCGGTAACGCCACCGGACCTGCGCGCTCGGGACGGCGTCGGCGATCCGGCCGGCGACCTGCTCTTGCTCGACACGCAGGCGCATGAGCCGGCGAAGCGTCGCCCGGGCATCCAGGTTGAGCCGCCCTTGCGAGCGCGGAAGCTGCGACCGGGCGGCGGACGGCGAGGAGAGCTCGACGACGACCTGCACCAGACGGCCGTCGGGGACCGGCGCGGGACCGCGCGCAGAGGCAAGCGCGGGCAGCGCCGCCAAGAGCAAGACCCCAAGGAAAACGGCACGTCTCAGACGCAGAATCGTACGCACGGGACGTAAAGAACTTCGGCAGATCCGGGCTGTACGATCCGGTCAGGCGAAAGGAGGACAGATGCTCAAGGCATGCGACTGCGACTGCTGCGGCCCGGACTGCGACTGCACGGACTGCGACTGCTAGCACCGCGGATTCTGGGCGCAGCCCAGCAAAAGGGCGCGGCTACAATTGCCGTTCGCGCGGATGTGGCGGAATTGGTAGACGCGCACGGTTCAGGTCCGTGTGGGGGAGACCCCGTGGAGGTTCAAGTCCTCTCATCCGCATAGCCAGATCAAGCGGCTCCGTGGCCCGTCTGTGGCCCAAACGGTTGAGGTATCCGCTTAGGGTCCTTGGTTCTTGGGTCGCTCATGACGCAGCAGAGGCGCTCAGAGACATACCCTTCGCCTTCCTTGACGAAACGGGAACGAACGAGCGCAGCAACCTCCGCGCCGCACACCGCAGCTGCAAACGGGGGCGCCGCCGGGGCCGATCTGGCCGCGCCTGATCGTCGCTGTGCGTTGACTGGGCCAGGGCTCTGGGGCGACCTCGACGTAGCGACGGAACTGTTGTATCGGTCTGTGCCGCCGCTCTAGTGTGTCGGCGTTCAATACGCGACGAGTAGGTGGCGGCCCGGGGCGACGTCGAACTTGGTGGCCCGCAGCGTGCATTGCCACGCGGAGTGGGCTGGCAGGACCGCCGTGCTGCTCGGCTGGGCGAAGCCCCAACCATTGCTCCAGCGGTAGACGGGGCCGTCTCGGAAGAACAGGTCCAGCGCCGCCTGTCGTCCACCGGCGTGGAGTGTCACGTCGCCGAACATGGCTGAGAGGAAGAGCAGGTTGGCGGGGCGTGTGCTGCGGTTGGTGACGGTGAACTGCCACTCGACGGGACGACCAGAAACCAGGCCCGTTGCGACGACGTGCAGCTCGACCGCACGCCCGCGCCGCGGAGGCACCGGCGTGACGCTGAGAGGCGAGCCCGCTACGCATCACTCATTGGTCGCGACTCGACCGGCGTCTGCTGGCGACGTTGCAAGAACGAGGACGATCGCTGCACCGACGATCGCCGCAGCCAGAGCACGCTCCACCATGGTCGGTCCTTCCTTGAGACGTGGACAACCGATGGCGGTTGGGCGGTCGCTGCCGCTGGTCGGCTCCCGGAGCGTCTCAGGCCAGAACCTCGCCGGGGGGAGGGAGGGGCACTCGAAAGGAACGCCTTCACGACACCGCCCAGGTTTTCGCGAAAAATTCGGCTGGAGTCCGGGAGGCGAAAACGGCAGGGGACGAGGTGTTTCTGGCGTGAGCGGGTGGCGGTGTTGGACGCTGGCTAACGGCGTCCGCGTCGGACCCTCACCTAGTGCCTTTACCCACTAAACTCTGCGCCCGGTTCCGAAAAAAGGGGGAGGAATGAAACGTCCTTGGATGCGGGCATTGGCGGCCGCGGTCGCGGCGGCAGTGGTAGTTGTGCCGGCCGCTCTCGCTATACACGGCGGCGACACGCTGGTGACACTCGGAAGTCCGCCGTCACCGTTCCCACAGAACAAGCAGAACGAACCGGCGGTTGCGATCAATCCGATTGCGCCGAACATCGTTGCCGCTGGCGCCAACGATGAGATCGACCTCGAGGCCTGCAACAATCGAGCCGACAACACCTGTCCGTTTACGCCGGGGGTTGGCGTCTCTGGCGTCTACTTCTCGCTCAACCGCGGCGACTCGTGGAGTCAGCCCACCTACACCGGCTGGACTGCGAGGGACTGCCTTGGCGTTGTCGGGACGCAGCCGAACAACCCGGCCGACAACTGCGACCCACACGTAGGCCCCATTGGAACGCTGCCCCGCTACTTCGACAGCGGGCTCGTTGCCGACGGCGACCCGGCGGTCGCGTTCGGGCCGAAGCTGGGGCCGAACGGGTTCTCGTGGGCGAACGGCTGGCGGCTCTATTACGCCAACATCAGCTCGAACTTCTCCAGCGCTCGCTCGGAGTTCGCGATCAGCGGATTCGAGGCGGTGGCGGTCTCACGGCTCGACGACGCGAATCTCGGCGCCGCGATGGCAGGGCAAAACAACGCCTGGATGGCTCCGGTGATCGC
>DATFON010000289.1:0-22422 GCA_035265465.1 Solirubrobacterales bacterium
AGCCCGCGCCCGGCCAGGTTCTTCTGAGGATTCACGCCTGTGGCGTTTGCCGGACCGATCTCCACATCGTCGACGGTGACCTGGCGAAGCCCAAGCTGCCGCTGATTCCCGGTCATCAGATCGCGGCGACGGTCGAGGCGCTGGGGGAGGGGACGGAGCGGTTCGAGCCCGGGCAGCGAGTCGGCGTTCCCTGGCTCGGCTGGACGGACGGCGAGTGCCGGTACTGCCGCACGGACAGGGAGAACCTCTGTGTGAATGCCCGGTTCACCGGCTACGACATCGACGGGGGCTACGCCGAGGCCGCGGTCGCCGACGAGCGTTACTGCTTTCCGATCCCGGAGGGATACCCCGACCTACAGGCGGCGCCGCTGCTGTGCGCCGGGTTGATCGGCTATCGCTCTCTGCGCCTGTGCGGCGAGCACGCCGAGCGGGTAGGCTTCTACGGATTCGGCGCCTCCGCGCACATCATCTGCCAGGTGGCGGCGCATCAGGGACGTGAGGTCTATGCGCTTACGCGGCCTGGGGACAAGGCCGGTCAGCGCTTCGCACTCGAGATGGGCGCAACGTGGGCCGGCGATACGGAGGGTGGGTCCGAGGTCTGCGAGCCAGGCGACGGCGGCCCGCCCCAGCCTCTGCACGCGGCGATCCTCTTCGCCCCCGTCGGCGAACTCGTTCCACCGGCGCTTCGTGCCGTCGAACCGGGCGGTGCGGTTGTCTCGGCCGGGATCCACATGAGCGACATCCCTGCGTTTTCCTACGAGATCCTGTGGGGCGAGCGTATTTTGCGGTCCGTGGCCAACCTGACCCGCCGCGACGGCGAGGAGTTCATGCGCATCGCGCCGGAGGTCCCGGTCCGCAGCCAGATCACCGAGTATCCGTTGGAGGAGGCAAACCAGGCGCTCGACGACCTGCGCGCCGGCCGGTTCCGGGGTGCGGCCGTGCTGACCATCCAGCGGTAGGGTGGGTTTGGATTCCGGTCAGATAGCGAACATCGGGGCAGAGAGGAACCCATGGCTGACGTGACGATCAAGCGGATCGAGGATTTCGAGGCGATCTTCGCGGGTGGCCTGCGACGCGCCCGTTCCGGGCTCGGCGTGCGCTCCTTCGGGATGCAGGTCGAGGAGTTCCCGCCCAACGCGACGCTGTACCCCGAGCATGATCACTCGGAGGACGGCATGGAGGAGGTCTACACGGCGCTCGAGGGCAAGGTCATCCTGCTGGTGGGGGGAGAGGAGCACGTCCTCGAGCCGGGAACCTTCGCGCGGGTGGGGCCGGGGGAGACACGCAAGCTGGTCACCGGCGACGAGGGCGCGCGCGTCCTCGCGATCGGCGCGGTGCCGGGCAAGGTGTACGAGCCCCCGGAGTTCACGGAGGAGGGCCAGCCCGACCCGATGGCGGAGGGACCCAAATAATTGCGGCGGCTTCGCCGCCTGACCTGCCACTGCGGCGACAAACTCGCCGCCCCACTTATCTGAACAGGTCCTCCTCCTGCGGGCGGCGCAGGGCAGCGGCTCCCGGGCCATCGTCCGCAGTGACGAATCGGCCCAATCCTCGAACGATCGTCACCGGAACCCCCTCATCCTTGTCACGCGCCAGGTCGGCGGCCGCGGCGAGCTCGTCGGCGATTGCGATCGAGGTGGCCGCCAGCTCGTCCCCGTGCCGATCCCGGCGCCCCCGCCAGTCATCGAGTGGCACGAGCCCGGCGCAGCCGATCGCCACGTCCACCTGACCCAGCCGCCACGGACGGCCGAAGCTGTCGGCGATCACGACCGCCGGGGCCGTTCCGGCGGCGTCCCGCAGCTCGGCCCGCAGCCGCCTTGCCGATGCATCCGAATCCACGGGCAGAAGCGTCGCCCGCTCGGACCCGGGAACGTTGGAAACATCGATGCCCGCGTTCGCGGAGATCCAGCCGGCTCGCCCCTCGACGATCAGGACATCGCGCTCGGCGCGGACCACGGCAGCGCTCTCGCGAAGGATCAGCTCAACGAGGCGCGGGTCCTTTCCGAGCCGTTCGGCGAGCTCCACGGCGCGATCGCCGGCCTCGACCTCGGCGAGGTCGACCAACCTGCCCTCGGCCTTCGACACAACCTTCTGCGAGACGACCACGACGTCATCATCGGCGAGCGCTCGGCCCCCGTCCGCGAAAGCCCCGGTGATCAGCTCGCCCAAGCGGTCTCCCGGCTGAATCTCGGGCAGTCCCTGCACGGGCACCATCTCCACGCGCCCACCCACTATCGGGCACCGGTTGCGATCCGCCCCAGCCGCACAAGTTCTGCCGCGGTCGCGGTGGCCCGCTCCGGATCGGTCTCCAGGAGCGAGGCCATGGCGTCGAGGTCGTCGGGCGTGTCGATGTCCAGGGAGAGCGACGCGAGCGGCTCCACTGCGACCTCGTGGCCGGCCCGCTGGGCCCGGTCGGTGTGGCGCGCGAGGCTGCCCGGTCCGAATGCCGGACCCATCGCGTCCGGCGGCGACATCAACAGCGCGTTGGTCCCGGAACCGTGGCGATCCGGAACGACGGCGACGCGACCCGGATGCATGCGATCGAGCGCCGCGTCGAGCTCGCCCGCGTCGAGCATCGGACAGTCGCCGGGCAGGAGAGCGACGCAGCCGGTACCGAGCGCCTTCGCACGAATGATCCCCAGGGTGGCGGCCTCGGAGTGGCCGCGGTCGGCCGGGTCCTGAAACACCTCGACGGGTGTGCTCACGCGCCGGGCATGGGCGAGCGCGATGCGCTGCGCCCGCCCCTCCGCGGTCACGACGATCACCCGCTCGACACCGCCGGCGTCGGTGACCGCGCCGAGCACGTCGGTCAGCATCGCCTTCACGAGCGCGGCGCGCTGGGGCCGATCGAGTGTGGTGAGCAGCCGCTGCTTGGCATCGCCGAACCGCTTCACGGGAATGATCGCCGTTGCGCGCATGTCAGTGGCGACCGCGCCTCACCCGAGCAGGTCCGCGAATTCGAGCACTCGTTCGGCGAGGTCGCGCCGGCCCTCGGCTCCCTCCATCAGGGTCGGGCACCAGAGCACCTGGATGTCATCCGGCCCCGCGTCGGGGTCGTCGGCGTCGACGACCATCGCCTGGATCACGCCCTCGTAAAGCGAGGCGACCCCGGCGGCCGTCGATGGCCTTCTCAGCGCCTCCATGAACTTTTCCGTCGGGCCCTTCACGGCCCGGCCACCCACAAAGGGACTCACCGCGACGACCGGGGCGCGGGAGCCCGCGATCGCCTCACGCATCCCAGGCACCGCGAGGATCGGCCCGATCGAGATCACAGGATTGGATGGGCCGATGACGACCAGGTCGGCCGAGCCGAGCGCCTCGATCACCTCGGGCGTCGGCCTCGCATCGTGTAGCCCTTGCACCTCGACGCTCTCGATGGGCGGCTCGGACCCGTCGAGGATCAGGTACTCCTGAAGCCCGCGCCATCCATCGGGAGTGAGGACGCGGGTGTAAACCGGCTCCTCCGCCATCGGCAACACGCTCGCGACGGCGCCGAGCGCTCGCGCGATCTGGGCCTGCGCCGCGGTCAGCGTCCCGCCCTCCACCATGAAGTGCGTCCGGTACAGGCAGGTCGCCAGATCCCGATCGGAGAGCCTGAACCACCCTGGGGCCCCGAGCTGCTCGAGACGCTCGTGGACGACGAAGGCGTCGTCCCGGATGCCCCAGCCGCGCTCCTCGTCGATCGCGCCCGCGAGCCAGTACGTGATGAGGTCGGGATCGGGCGAGACGTAAAGGCCGTGGATCCGCGTGTCGTCCGCCGTGTTGGCGATGACCGCGAGCTCGGCCCCGATCAGATCCTGCATTCCAGCCGCGAGCTTCGCCCCGCCGGTCCCGCCTGCGAGGAGCGCGACCCGCACTAGCTCCAGTGATCGCCCTCGCCAAGCCCGGTCACCCGGATCCCGGCGTGCGTCTTGTAGCGCGCGTTGACCGAGATCAAGAGCGACGTCAGCTGCTCGACGATCCGCGCTGTCTCGAGAGCGCCGGCATTGACGGCGCGAAGCCCGGGAATCAGCTCGATGATTCGCGCGACCCGCGCCTTGTCGGCCTTGCGATCGCCGCAGATGAGGATGTCCTCGTCGAGCTCGGCGTCCGGGTCGCCCAGCGTCTGGGCGCTCACCGTGTGAAGCGTCGCGATGACGGTAACCCCCTCGGGCACCATCTCCTGCGCCTGCTGGGCCGCCGAGCCCTGCCAGACGCCCAGCGTGCGGGTCGCCTTGCCGCCCACGGCCGCGGCCGTGGGGACGGTGCAGTCGACGAGGATCTGCTCCGGCCGCAGGACCTCGCGCAGGTTGTTCAGGTTCTCCGACTGCGCCCGGAAGGGCACCGCCAGGAAGACGATCGGCCCGCGCTGCGCAGCCTCCTCGTTGACCAGGCCCTCGACGTCGGCATCGGCGACCGCCTCCCGCACGCGGCCCGCGGCCTCCTCCGCGCGATCGGTACTCCTGGAGCCGATCGCTACCGGCTGTCCGGCCCTGGCGAGGCGCATGGCGAGTCCCCAACCGAGGGCTCCCGTCGCGCCGATGATCGGAATGGGCTCCGCCATAGGTTCTAGGCCGGTGCCGTAGGGCGCCGGCAGCAGCATGTGCCGTTCATTCGGATGGGCAGCATATGCTGCCGTGCGCATGCGACTCGAGGGACGCAAGGCGCTCGTGACCGGCGGAGCGAGCGGGATCGGAACGGCGATCGCGCGACGGCTCGCGGCCGAGGGCGCGGCAGTGGTCATCGGCGACGTGAACGACGAGGGCGCGCGGGACGTCGCGGCGGAGATCGACGCCGATGCCGCGTTCCTCGACGTGACCGACGCCGACTCGGCCGCGACGGTCGTCCGCGAGCACGGGCCGTTCGCGATCCTCGTCAACAACGCCGGGACCGACGACTTCGCGTTCTTCACCGACATGACGCCGGAGCGTTGGCGGCGGCTGCTCGCGGTCAACCTCGAGGGCGTGTTCGCGTGCACACACGCGGTCCTGCCCGCGATGCAGGCGGCGGGCTACGGGCGCATCGTCAACATCGCCTCGGAGGCCGGCAGGGTCGGCTCGAAGGGGTCGGCCGTGTATTCGGCCGCAAAGGGAGGGGTGATCGCCTTCACTAAGACGATCGCCCGCGAGAACGCCCGATTCGCAGTCACCGCCAACGCGATCGCCCCGGGGCCGATCGAGACCCCGCTCCTGATGGCCGCCAAGCAGCTCGGCGAGATCGGCGACCGCATCATCGAGACGATGAAGGGACAGACTCAGATGCGCCGTCTTGGCAGTCCCGATGAGGTGGCGGCCGCGGTCGCGTTCCTCGCCTCGGACGACGCCTCCTACGTCACCGGCGAGACGATCGGCGTCTCCGGCGGCCTCGGGATGGTGTGATGGCGGACGCGAAGAACAGGCTCGGGTCGCTCAGCGACGCCGTACCCGACTCCGACCGCCCGGGCGAAGCGACGATCGAGGCTGGACTCGAGCGGATCGACGAGTTCGCCGTGGAGGATCGTGTGGTCACCGACGTCGGCGGCTCGATCGGCGTGCGGGTGCTCTCCACGCCGGGAATGATCGGGATGATGGAGCGCAACTCGGCGGTGCTCGCCTACGAGAACCTTCCAGACGGCAAGGCCACCGTCGGATTCGAGGTCTGTGTGAAGCACGTGGCCGCGGCGGCGGAGGGCGCCACCTGCTCGGTGCGCTCGACGCTCATCGAGGTCGTCGACGGCCGCAAGCTTCGCTTCGACGTCGAGGTCCGCGAGGGGGAGCGCACGATCGGAGTCGGCACGCACGAACGCCGCGTGATCGACGTTGGCGTCGTCAAGTCGGCCTGAGAGCGCAGGTTCTAATGCCGGGTCATGCGCTCGCAGCCGAAGACAGCGGAGTCCTTGGGTAGCAGGTCGAGGTCGGCGCGGTCAGCACTACCGGGGTGGGTGCCCCCGTCGCAGTTGACGCTCGTGTCGTTGGCGAGATCGTGCGCGAGGAGCCGGTCGTTCCCGTTCATCCCCTTCATCCTGTCCGCGCCGGTGCCGCCAACGAGGGTGTCGGCACCGGTGCCGCCGACCAGGATGTCGTCCGCGGGCCCCCCATTCAGCGAACTGGGCATGGTGGTCGAGTTCCGAACCTGATCGATGGACCCCCCGGTGGCGATTCTGACGAGGGTCACCCCAGCCGCGGTGCAGTCGGCCCTGTAGTCCCCGACCCGGGTGCATCCGGCCCCGGTGTGCACGCCGGAGCCGGTGTAGGTCCCGCCTGGGGCATCCGTGACGCGAACGATCGAAGCAGAGGGCCTGGTGACCCTGAGGTTGTCCTTCGCCCCGGCTGCCGCCGTCACCACGAGCGTCGAGCCCGAGACGGATACCGCCGCGGTCTTGACCATGAAGGCCCTGCTCGCCGGGGTGGAGTCCACGTTGCCCGCCGCGTCGATGGCCCGGACGTCGAAGGTGTGGCTTCCGTCGCCGAGATGAGCAAGCGTATTGGTGGAGCCACACGGCTTGAAGTCGTCCTGGGTGGACCCGTCGATCCGGCACTCGAAGAGGGCTCCAGCCGGTTCCGATGATGAGAACGAGAACGTGGGGGTGGGATCGTTCGTGGTGCCGCTCGGGCCCGTGGCCAACGCCGCCTGCGGCGCCGAGGTGTCCGACTCCGTGAACATCTGGACCCGGTTGTTGCCCGCGTCCGCGACGTAGATCCTGGCCCCGGATCCGAGCGCGATGCTCGACGGGCCGTTGAACTGTCCGTCGCCGGCACCCACGCTGCCCCACTGCTCGACGAAGACACCGGTAGGGCGGAAGACCTGGATCCGCGCGTTCGTGTAGTCGACGACGTAGACATTCCGCTGCGAATCCGCCGTCACGGCGATCGGCTGCTGGAACTCACCAGATCCAGGGCCGGCCGCCCCCCATTTACCCAGGAAACCTCCGATGGGGGTGAACCGCTGGATCCGGTTGTTGTCCCGGTCCGCGACGTAGACCTCACCCAGCGAATCGGTTGCGACGTCCATCGGTGCGTCGAACTGACCGTTGCCCGCCCCGTGCGAGCCCCACTTGGTGAGGAACGTCCCTGAGGGGTCGAACTTCTGGACCCGATCATTCCCGGTATCGGCGACGTAGACGTTCCCGGACGCGTCCACGGTCAGGCCGTTCGGACCGTCGAGCTGCCCGTCAGCCGAGCCCTGGGTGCCCGCCTGGCACGTATCGCCAGAGGCCGCGGTGCAGACGTCACCCGGTGTGCTCTGGTTCACGCCCTTGCCCCAGGTGAGTACGAAGCTCCCGTTGGAGTCGTACTTCGTGACCCGGTTGTTCTCGCGCTCGGCCACGTAGACGTTGCCGGCTGAGTCCACGGCCGTCCCCGTGGGTCCGCCGACCTGGCCGCCGCCGGTCCCGGCGGTGCCCCAAGCGTTCAGCGAGCGGCCGAGCGGATTGAACTTCTGGATCCTCGAGGTGTCGTGGTCGCTCGTGTAGAGGTTGCCTGTGGCGTCGCTCGCGATATCCAGGTAATTGATCCCGGTGTCGAATGCCCCGCCGCTACCGGCGTTTCCCACCTTCCACACGAACGCCCCGGAGGAATCGAACTTCTGGACGCGGGAGTTGTTCGCGTCCCCGACGTACACGTTCCCCGAGGCGTCGACCGTGACGCCATCCGCCCCGAGGAACTGACCGTCTGCGGATCCGGACGTGCCCGCCCCGCACGTGTCACCCGAGGCTGCGGTGCACGCGTCGCCGCCGGTCGTGTGATTGACAGCCTTGCCGAAGCTGCGGATGAACGTCCCGCCCGACGAGAACACCTGAACGTTGTTGTTGGTGAAGTCGAGGGCGTAGAGATTGTCCGAGGAATCGCTACCGAGCCCCTGCAGGTCGTTGAACTGGCCGGGCCCTGCGCCCGAGGTGCCCCACTTCGTTGTGAAGCTCCCGCTGGAGTCGAACTTCTGGATTCGATCGTTCCCGGAATCGGCGACGTAGACGTTGTTCAGCGAGTCGGTCGCAATCCCGTGCGGCGCGTTGAACTGGCCGTCGCCCGAGCCGCTGATGCCGGCCTGGCAGGTGGCGGCGACGGTGCAGGTCTCGAAGGCCGGGGCGCCGGATGCGACCCCGAAGCCCCAGGCGCGCTGGAAGTTGCCCGACGAGTCGAACTTCTGGACGCGCCGGTTCGTGAATTCGGCCACGTACACGTTGTCCGACGAATCGGTGGCGATCCCCGTCAGGCCGTTGAATCCGCCGCCCGTCGAGGCCAGGGTGCCGGACTGGCAGGTATCCCCCGAGGCGGCGGTGCATATGTCGCCTCCGGTCGTGTTGTTCACTCCCTCCCCCCACATGAGCACGAAGTTTCCGGCGGCGTCGAATTTCTGCACCCGGTGGCCGAGGCCTTCGGCGACGTAGAGGTTGCCCGACGAGTCCGTGGCGACGCCCGTCGGTGAGTTGAATTGGCCTGGATCACTCCCGGGGCTCGGGCCTCCGAGCGTCGCGATGAGGGCGCCCGAGGAATCGAGCTTGAGAACCCGGCTGTTGAAGCCGGCGTCGGAGACGTAGACGTCCCCGGATGGGTCGGTGGCGACATAGGAGGCAAACCCGAACTCCGAGCCCCCGACCCACTGCTTCGTGAATTGGACCGTGGCCCCGGCGGGGCTGGCGATGAGGGCGGCCAAGATGAGCGACAGGCCGACGCCGAGCAATGTCGCCGCCCACCGCGACATGCCGAGAGGGCGCCGCCCCCGACGGCTGTGAATCTCAGTCTGAATCCGTCCCCACTCCCTGGGCTCAGCGTCCCCCGTAGCTCCCCGCGCCTTCCCGTAGCGCGGACCGCCTCAAGATACACCCTGCTAGAACAACGGTCCAGGCGGGCGGCAGCTTCCGGTCAGGCATCTTCCTAAGCTTCGGCCGTGGCTTCGATCCCGACCAGGGTGCGCATTCGCGAGGTCGGACCCCGCGACGGCTTCCAGAACGAGCCCGAGGTGATCCCGACCGACGACAAGGTCCGGCTGGTCGACATGCTCGCCACCACGGGGCTCCCGCGCATGGAGGTGACGTCGTTCGTTCGCCCGGATGTCATCCCGCAGCTCGCGGATGCCGAGGAGGTGCTCACGGCGATCCAGCGACCGAGCGGCGTTGCCTACTCGGTGCTGATCCCGAACGAGCGGGGGCTGGAGCGCGCGCTTCAGCATCGGGATCGCTTCGACGAGATCAATGTCTTCCTGTCGGCCACCGAGAGTCACAACCGCAGGAACGTCAACCGCTCGATCGGGGCGTCGCTCGAGGGACTCGGGCGAACCGTGGCAAGAGCGCGGGGGGAAGGTCTTCGTTGCGAGGGGGTGATCTCCGTCGTCTTCGGCTGTCCCTACGAGGGCGAGGTGCCCCCGGAGCGCGTCCTCGAGATCGCCGAGGGCCTGGTGGAGGCCGGCTGCGAGGAGGTCTCGTTCGGAGACACGACCGGGATGGCGAACCCCCGGCAGGTCGGCGAGTTCTTCGCCGCCGCGACCGAGCGGCTGGACGGCGTCGAGCTCACGGCCCACTTCCACAACACCCGCGGCCAGGGGCTTGCCAACGTGCTGGCGGCGCTCGAGCAGGGAATCGATTCCTTCGAGTCGGCGTTTGGCGAGCTGGGCGGCAGTCCGCTCACGCCCGGAGCCACCGGGAACATCTCAACCGAGGACCTCGTGTCGATGCTGCACGAGATGGGCGTCCAGACGGGCGTGGACCTCGAGCGCCTAATCGAAGCGGCGCGCGCCGTCCAGGAGCTGCTCGGCCGACCCCTCGGCGCGCACGTCCTTCGGGCCGGGCCAATCGACTGGCGGCGGTAGTTAACCTGGCAGAGATGTCGATCGAGGAGCGTCTAGCGACGAGTCAGGCAGGTCAGGCGGCGAGCCGCCGCAGTAGGGTCATGAAGAGCGATGCGTTCAGAGCGGCGGTAGAGGCGGAGGATCCCGACGCGCTCACCGAGGCGCTCGCCGATGACGTCGTCTTCCGCAGTCCCGCGGTCTTCAAGCCGTACGAGGGAAAGCCGGTGGTCGCGGCGATTCTCACCCAGGGCGCCATGCACGTGTTCAAGGACTTTCGCTACGTCGAGCAGCTCGAGGACGCCGACACGGCGACGCTGATCTTCGCGGCGCGCGTCGGCGACCGGCAGGTCGACGGCCTCGACCTGCTCCGCTTCGACGCCGACGGGAAGGTCAGGGAGCTGATGGTGATGGTGCGGCCGATGAGTGGCCTCAACGCCCTCGCGGAGGCGATGGCTCGCCGGTTCGAAACCATCCGCACCCATTCCTGATGGCCGCCGGGCCTGGTTTCTCACCCACTCGCCATCCCGGCTCGTTCGAGGACGTGGGCATCGCACCACCTGCCGCGTGACGATCATCGTCCGCCCGGCACGGCCGGAAGATGTAGACGACGTCGTCGACATCGGCCTGACGTCGTGGCGAGAGGGCTTTCGCGGGGTGGTCCCGGGGGACTTGATGCCGGACGCAGAGGGCCTGAGAGCCAGGATCCGCGAGCGCATCGCCGAACGCGGCCCGCCCATCGCCGTCGGCGAGCTGGACGGGAGGGTTCGCGGGTGGATTACGTTCGGGGCCAGCCGCGATGCGGATTCAGGCGCCGCCGTGGGCGAGATCTGGGCGCTCAACGTCCATCCCGATGCTTGGCGTCGCGGCATCGGGCGCGAGCTCGTCGGCTACGCGCTGGAGCAACTGGCGCGAACCCCCTTCTCCGAGGTGACCCTGTGGACCTTCAGGGACACGCCGCGCTCGCGCTCCTTCTACGAGGCCCTGGGGTTCAAGCACGACGGTGCCACGCAGCGCCGCCACGCGAGCGGCGGGACGATCGAGGTGCGCTACCGGCTCCGCCTGGCGCCTGGCCGCAACGCGTAGAGCGGGTCCCCGCGAAGTTCCGCAAATTGCGCCCGTTCGGCTAAAGAGTGTGTTAAGCCGCGGCGAAGGTCTTTACATCGCGGCGCAACGCGGGATCCTAAGGCGTTCGGAGTTCCGGTCGCGGCGTCCTGGGGCGATGCGGCGAACGACGACTCGGAGGAGGTCCCTATGTCACCGTCGCGTCTGTCGGCGCTCGACGCGTCGTTTCTCGCTGTCGAGACCGCAAACGCTCACATGCACGTGGGCTGGGCGGCCGTCTTCGATCCTCCGCCCGATGTGCCGGCCCCGACCTTCGCCGATTGCCGCGACCACATCGCGGAGCGGTTGCCGCGAGCGCCGCGCTTCCGGCAGATCGTCGAGCCCGCGCCGTTGGGGTTGGGGACACCGGAGTGGGTGGACGATCCGAACTTCGACATCGCTCGCCACGTCGTTCGCGGCAGAGCGCGCGAATTGACGGGCGCCGTCGATTGGTTCCTGTCCAAGCCGTTGCGCCGCGATCGCCCGCTGTGGCAGGTGTGTATCGCCGATCAGCTCGACGACGGGCGAGTCGCCGTCATCGGCAAGGCGCACCACTGCATGGTGGATGGGATCGCCGCCGTCGAGCTCGCGACCCTTCTGGTCGACCTCGAACCCGACCCGCCGGCGCCCGAGCCGGATCGCTGGGTGGCTCGGCCGGCTCCCGGCGGGCTGCGCCGGGTCGCGAGCGCCGTAACCGATCTCGCTCAAAGGCAGCTCGATCTGGCCAGGCTCCCCGCACGCCTCGCTCCCCGATCGCCGCGCCGGGCCGTCGCCGCCGTGGAACGCGCGCAGCGGGCCGTGCGGGCGCTCGGTGACGCGGCACGTCCAGCACGAGACAGCTCCCTCAACGACCCAATCTCTCCGTCCCGCCACCTTGGCCGTCTCCGGCGCCCCCTGGACGATCTGATGCGCATCAAGCGCAGCTTCGATGTGAAGCTGAACGACGTGGTCCTCGCGGTCTGCGCGAGCGGCGTCCGCGAGCTCATGCGCGAGCGGGGTGAGCGGCCGATCCCGCTGAAGACGATGGTTCCGGTGAACGTGCGCGGCGCGGAGGCGCCGGGGAGCCTCGGCAACCGAATCTCGTTCATGTTCGTCGACCTCCCCTGCGATGAGCCCGACCCGGTCCGGCGCCTGCGCGCGATCCACATGGCCACCAGCGAGCGGAAGCGACATCAGGAGCCGCAGGGCGCCGACGACGTCGTGCGTCTCCTCGGTTTGGTTGCGGGACCGATCCAGCGGCTCGCCTCGCGGCTGATCGCCAGCCCGCGCGCCTTCAACCTCACCGTGTCGAATATCCCCGGCCCGCGCGAGCAGCTCTACATGCTCGGCTGCCCGCTGGTCGAGGCCTACCCAGTGGTACCGATCGCGGACCGGCACGCGCTGTCGATCGGAATGACGACGGTCGGAGACGGTGCCTGCTTCGGCCTGTATTCGGATCCGGCATCCCTACCCAAGAGCGACTGGCTGGCGGCGGCGATCGATCGCTCGATCGACGAGCTCCTCGAATCCTCGGCGGTGGCGGGGGAGACCGACCTGATCCTCGCATAGGGCTCCGTCGACCAGCCGCGACGCGGCGCCCGGGAGCCCCACCGACTCATCGCGATATAGGCTGCCGCGGGCTTCCGAGCAATCGAACCGGCGAAGGAGGGGCATCCCGCATGGAGATCAGCAAGGTTGGAGTCGTGGGCTGTGGCCTGATGGGCCACGGGATCACGCAGATCTGCGCCCAGGCGGGATGGGAGGTGGTCGTCCGCGAGTTGAACCAGGAGAAACTCGACCGCGGCGTCGGCAAGATCGAGAAGCAGCTCGCCCGCGCGGTGGAGAAGGGCAAGGCGTCGCAGGAGGACGCTGATGCCGTCCGCGCTCGCATCCAGCCGACCCTCGACTACGCCGACCTCGCCGACTGTGACCTCGTGATCGAGGCGATGACCGAGGATCTAGGCATGAAGCTCGAGATGTGGAAGGAGGTCGACAAGATCGCCTCCGAGGGCGCCATCTTCGCGACCAACACGTCCTCGCTCGCGGTCATCGACCAGGCGGCCTCGACGTCGCGCCCGGATCGGTTCTGCGGCATGCACTTCTTCAACCCGGCTCAGGTCATGCCGCTGCTCGAGGTGGTCCAGACCGTGACGACGAGCGACGAGACGCTGAAGCTCGCATTCGAGGTCGGAGAGCGCCTCGGCAAGATCACGGTTCACGCCAAGGACAAGACCGGCTTCATCGTGAACAGGCTGCTCGTCCCGTACCTGCTCGACGCCATCCGCGCGTACGAGGAGGGCGTTGGAAGCGTCGACCAGATCGACGCCGCGATGAAGGCTGGCGCCAACCATCCGATGGGTCCCTTCACGCTGCTGGACTTCGTGGGGCTGGACACCACCAAGTCGATCGCCGACATCATGTTCGACGAGTACCGCGAGCGTCGCTTTGCCGCGCCGCCCACCCTGCGCAAGATGGTTGCCGCCGGTTACTACGGACGCAAGTCCAGCAAGGGATTTTACGACTACTCGGGGGAGGAGCCGGTTCCCACCGACCTCGGTCTATAGTCGCAGGCAGTTCGCGGCCGTATAGGCCGCTTTTGCTTCTTGCCGGCAACGACAGGAGGAGGCGTGGATCCAGACAGCATTGACCGCATTCGCAGCGCGACTTTCCCAATCGCGCGCCGCGGCTACGACAAGCGGGAGGTCGACCGATTCCTGATCAGTCTGGCCGACTGGCTAGAGACTGGCGGGGCTGACCAGAGTCGCAGCGAGGTCGTCCGGCGCGAGCTCGAGCGGGTGGGCGAAGAGACGGGGAAGATCCTCGCCGAGGCCCATGACGTCGCCGAGCGGCTCCGAGTTCAGGCCGAGCGCGAGGTGGAAGGGCTCACCGAGGGTGCGCAGGCACAGGCCGATCGCACCCGCGCCGAGGCCGACAAGATCCTCGCCGAGGCGCAGGGAGCCGCCGAGACGGCTGCGCAGAAGCTCAGAACCGACGCCGACGCCTACGCGACCCAGACGCGCACGGACGCCGACCGCGAAGCCGAGCAGTCCCTCGCCAAGGCCGGCGCGGAGGGGAAGCGCATCGTCGAGGAGTCGAACGCCCGCAAGCAGGACATCGAGTCGGTGATCGCCGATCTCGAGGCGCGGCGCGACGAGGTGCTCGAGAGCCTCGAGCGGCTGTCGAGCGAGCTCGCCGGGACCGCGACCCACCACGCGAAGGTCATCGCCGAGCGGGCCGCCGACACCGCCGCCAAGGTGCGCGAGGACGATGGTGGCTCGGACCCCGAGGGCAACGAGCAGAAGACCCAGACGATGCCGGCGAGCAAGGGCGCTGACGGTCGCGGCTCCAGGGACTCGTAGACTCAGGCGCCATGACTGATACGCGGTCCGGCACCGACATCCGTCGGGCCCTCGATGCGGCGCTCTCGGGTGGGCCGGATCGCCATCACGAGAAGACCGCGGCGCAGGGAAAGCTGCCGGTCCGCGAGCGCGTTGCGCGTCTCGTCGACCCGGGGTCGTTCTCGGAGGAGGCCCTCCTCGCCAACTGGGAGAAGGAGGGGCTGGGCGCCGACGGCGTGGTGACCGGCATCGCCAGCATCGGGGGGCGGACCGTTACTTTGATGGCCAACGACCCGACGGTGAAGGCGGGCTCGTGGGGCCCGAAGACGGTTGAGAAGATCCTGCGGATTCAGGAGCGCGCCCTGCGGCTGGAGGTCCCCATGGTCTACCTGGTCGACTCCGCCGGCGCCCGGATCACCGACCAGGTCCAGATGTTCCCCGGACGCCGCGGCGCCGGGCGGATCTTTTACAACGAGGTGGTCCTGTCGGGCCGCGTTCCGCAGGTGTGCCTTCTGTTCGGGCCGTCCGCGGCCGGCGGCGCGTACATCCCGGCCTTCTGCGACGTCGTGATCATGCGGGACGGAAACGCCTCGATGTACCTGGGATCGCCCCGGATGGCCGAGATGGTGATCGGCGAGAAGGTCGGCCTGGAGGAGATGGGCGGGGCCAGGATGCACACGTCCGTCTCCGGGTGCGGCCACTTCCTCGTCGACTCCGATGAGGACGCGATCGACCTCGCGAAGCGCTACCTGTCCTACATGCCGCGGAGCTGGCGGGCCACGCCGCCGGCTGCACCGCCGGCGGAGCCCGCGTCCGAGGACTCGGTGGCCGAGATCGTCCCGGCGGACGAGAACGCCGCCTTCGACGTCACCGATCTGATCGATGTCCTCGTCGACGCCGATTCATTCCTCGAGGTTCACTCCCGGTGGGCCAAGGAGCTGGTGGTCGGCTTCGCCCGGCTGGACGGGCGGGCGATCGGCATCGTCGCCAACCAGCCCAAGGTCAAGGGCGGCGTCCTGTTCGTGGACTCGGCCGACAAGGCCGCGCGGTTCATCTGGACGTGCAACGCGTTCAACATGCCGCTCGTCTTCCTTGCCGACGTGCCCGGCTTCATGATCGGGACGCAGGTCGAACGGCAGGGCATCATCCGTCACGGGGCGAAGATGATCTCGGCCGTCTCCGAGGCGACCGTCCCGAAGATCTCCGTGATCATTCGGAAGGCCTACGGCGCCGGCCTGTATGCGATGGCGGGCCCCGCGTTCGAGCCGGATGCCTGCATCGCGCTGCCGACCGCATCGATCGCGGTGATGGGCCCGGAGGCGGCGATCAACGCCGTCTTCTACAACCAGATCCAGGAGATCCAGGACCCCGCCGAGCGCGAGGAGTTCGTGCAGCGTAAGCGCGCCGAGTACTCCGCGGACATCGACATCCTGCACCTCGCGTCGGAGCTGGTCGTCGATGCCGTGATCGAGCCCGACGAGCTGCGCGGCGAGTTGATCCGGCGGTTCGCCGCCTCCGCCGTCAAGGAACGCCGCTTCAGCGAGCGGCATAACCCGATCACCCCGGCCTAGGTGCTGGACGCGAACGCTGCCTGATGGGCCGCCTGGGCATCTCCGGCGGCGATTACGTGGACGGGCTTGACGTGGGGGACGCCGCTCTCATCCCGCGCCACGGAGATCCCTACGTGCAACCGCACCGGATCGATCACGCGGCGAACATGCGGAAGCTCCTCGACGCCGGCTGCGATCGCGTCCTCGCGCTCGGCTCCGTGGGCGGGCTCCACCGCGAGCTGGACGTCGGGACGTTCGTCTGCCCGGACGACTTCATCGCGCTCCACGCGGGCAGGTCCGCCTTCGACGATCGGCGCTCGCATCTCGTGCCGGGCTTCGACGCCGAATGGCGGGGACGGGTGTTGGGCGCGTGGTCCGGAAGCGACGCCATCCCGCTTCGCGACGGGGGCGTGTACTGGGAGTCGATCGGGCCTCGTTTCGAGACCCGCGCGGAGATCCGGCTGATCGCACGGCATGCGGACGTGATCGGCATGACAATCGCATCCGAGTGCGTGATCGCGGGGGAGCTGGGCCTGCCGTATGCGGCCGTCTGCATCGTCGACAACCTGGCGAACGGGGTGGCGGAGCGCGAGCTCACGGTGGAGGAGTTCCAGGCCGGACGCGCGCGGAACCGGGAGCGCCTCGGGAAGGCCGTCGGCGCGATCGTGCCCGCGTTGGAGGGCGAGGAGTTGTGAGCCTTACGGTCGTAAACGCGACGCTCGACGGCGAGCGAACGAGGATCCGGGTCGAGGACGGCACGATTGCGAAGCTCGGGCCGCGCCTCCGCGCACGCGACGGCGACGAGGTCATCGACGCCGACGGCATGGCGATCGTCCCGGGTCTCGTGAACGGCCACACCCATGCGGCGATGACGTTGTTCCGGGGACATGGCGACGACCTGCCCCTGATGCGGTGGCTCCAGGACGTGATCTGGCCGGTCGAAGCGCGGCTCGACGACGATGACGTCTACTGGGGGACGCGCCTCGCGTGCCTGGAGATGATTCGCACCGGGACCATCCGCTTCTGGGACATGTACTGGCGTCCGGCGGCCACGGCGCGCGCGGTGGAGGACGCCGGAATCCGGGCGACGATCAGCGCTCCCCTCTTCGACGTGGGCGACGCGGCCGGGGGCGAGAGCATTCCCGACATGGCGAACCGAAGCCTCGAGGAGATCGGCGATCCGCGCGATCTCGTGGCTCCGGCGCTCGGCCCGCACGCCATCTACACGGTCAGCGAGGGGGCGCTCCGCTGGATCGCCGAGGCGTCCGAGGAGCGACAGCTTCCGGTCAACATCCACCTCTCCGAGACCGAGGACGAGGTGGTCCGGTGTGTGCAGGAACACGGCGTGCGGCCGGCCGAGTATCTGGATCGGCTGGGACTGCTCGGACCCCGGACCCTCGTGGCGCATGGGGTATGGCTGGACGAGTCGGAGTTGGCGCTGGTGGCGGAGCGGGGGACGACCGTGGTCACGAATCCGGTTGCGAACCTGAAGCTCGCCGTCGGCAGGATCTTCCCCTACCGTGCAGCGCGCCGGCACGGCATTCCCGTGGGACTCGGAACTGATGGCGCGGGGTCGAACAACTCGCTTGACGTGCTACAGGACCTGAAGGTCCTCGCGCTCCTTCAAAAGCACGAGGCACGGGATCCGTCGGTCCTGCCCGCGGAGGAGGCCTGGCGCATCGCGACCGGGCGGATGGCGCCGCTTCTGGATGTGTCCGGCCGGATCGCCGAGGGCGAGCGCGCGGATTTCCTGCTGGTGCGCGGCGATTCGCCGGAGCTGGGCCTGGGCAACTTCACTGCCGACCTGGTCTACGCCGCGTCGGGATCGGTCGTCGACACGACGGTCGTGAACGGGCGGGTGCTGATGAGAGGTGGCGTCGTCGAGGGAGCGGACGAGGTCCTCGCGAAAGCCCGCGAGCGTTGCGCACGCCTCGGCCTCGAAGGCTGATCGCTAGCCGTCGCGCGCGCACACCATGTTGTGGATGATGTGCATCAGTGGTCAGCGAACCTATGACAGAGGGCTCCGTTAGCGAGCGTTTGAGGGGCGCCGCGCGGGTCGTCGTCGAGCGCCTCACATGGCGCCGGCTCACGGCAGAGGGGGTTCGTGAGGACCGCGTGACCATGGCGCGCACGTTCACCTACCTGTTCGGCGCCGGCGCGACGCTCGTGCTCGTGAGCCTGCTCTTGCCGCACTCGCCGGATCGCGACACGACCGGGCTTCTGATTGCGACGCTCGGGGCGTATCTCGTGGCGCTCGGCTTCCTGATCGCCTTCGACCGGCTGCCGCTGTGGGCGTTCGAGGTGGCACCGCTCGTGGGGACCGCGCTGGTGAGCCTGGCCGTGTACTTCGCCGGGCCCCAGGCCGCGACCGCCTACGCGATGTATTACTTCTGGGTCGCGCTGGCGGCCTGCTACTTCCTGCGACCGTCCATCGCCATCGCCCACCTGTTCGTCGCGTCGGCGGCTTACGGGCTCGTGCTGCTGGTGGGCCCCGGCCACGTGGTGCTCCCCGGGCTCACTTGGGCGATCGTCACGGGGACCCTGGGGGTTCTGGGGATTCTCATGATGACCCTGCGCGGCCAGGTGGATGGCCTCGTGACCCAACTCGCGTCGGCGGCCAGGACCGATTCGCTGACGCAGCTGGCCAACCGGCGCGAGCTAGAGGAGCGATTCGCCGCCGAGTTGGAGCGGTCGACTCGAACGGCTCGCCCGCTGTCCATCCTCGTTCTGGACCTCGACTGGTTCAAGGAATACAACGACCGCTTCGGGCACAGCTCGGGCGATCGGGCGCTCGTAATGCTCGCGGAGGCGCTCAAGCGCGCCACGCGCACGAGCGATGTCGTCGCTCGCCTGGGCGGGGAGGAGTTCGGCGTCCTGGCACCGGAGACCGACGAGACGGAGGGCTACCTGCTCGCCGAACGGCTCCGTGCGGAGGTGCGGACTGCGTTCGCTCGCGAGACGGAGAAGATGACGATCAGCTGCGGAGTGGCGAGCTTTCCCGTCCACGGGATCAGTTCGGGCGAGATGCTGCACGCCGCGGATCGCGCCCTTTACGAGGCGAAGGAGTCGGGGCGCGATCGCTCCGTCGTCTTCAAGCAGGCCGGGATCGGGGGTGTGGAGCGCGAGAAGGTCGCGATCGAGCGCACGAGCCCGCGGCTTGCCTCCCTCGTCTCGCTGGCCGAGGCGGTCGATCGCCGCAAGGGCTCACCGGCAAACTCGCGGCGCGTCGCGCGCTACGCGGAAGCGCTGGCGCGGAGCCTCAACCTCCCGGAGGAGGAGGTGGAGCGGGTCCGAATCGCGGCACTGCTTCGTGACGTCGGAGAGGTGGGGGTCGCGGAGTCGATCCTGAACAAGCCCGGCCCGCTCGATCCGCGCGAGCGCCAGGAGGTCGAGCGCCATCCGGAGATCGGAGCGCGGATCGTCGGTGCCGCGCAGCTCGGGCGAGTGGGGGAGTGGATCCTCACCCACCACGAGCGACCGGACGGGCGCGGGTACCCCCGCGGCCTGCGCGAGCACCAGATCCCGCTGGAGGGCCGGATCGTGGCGGTCGCAGACGCCTACGCCGCGATGACGGCGGACCGGCCGTACCGGCAGCCGTTCTCGGAGCACCGCGCGCGGGCGGAGCTTCAGGCGCGGGCCGGAACGCAGTTCGACCACGACGTCGTGGAGGCATTCCTGCGCATCGACGGGACTCTCGACCCCGACGTCGAGCTCGACGCATCGCCGTCGAGCGCCGACGCGGGCTAGGCGTGCGCGAGAGGCGGCGACTCTGTCGCGGCGGATGCAGGTCAGGCGGCGAAGCCGCCGCAAGTGATTAAGCCAACTTGCCGGCCAGCTCGACGAAGTAGTCGAGCGAGCCGGGATTTGCGAGCGAGTCGCGGCTCGCGGCGCGCTCCGGCGGCGTGCCGGTGAGGATTCGCTTTACGGGAACCTCGAGAACCTTGCCCGACAGGGTTCGAGGGACCTCGGCGATCTGGTAGATGACGTCGGGGACGTGGCGGGGCGAGCAGAGCTGGCGGATCCGCCGCTTGATCTCGGTCGTGAGCTCCTCGTCCAGGGTCTCTCCGTCGGCGAGTACGACGAACAGCGGCATCCAGCCCTCGGTCCCGGGGCGGGGAATGTCGACCACCAGCGAGTCGACGACCTCGGGGACGCCTTCGACGGCCCGGTAGATCTCGCTGGTGCCCATGCGGACGCCCTGCCGGTTGATGGTCGAGTCCGAGCGCCCGTAGATGACCGCCGTGCCGCGGGATGTGATCTCGATCCAGTCGCCATGGCGCCAGACACCGGGGTATTGCTCGAAGTAGCTGGCGCGGTAGCGGGACCCGTCATCGTCGCCCCACAGATAGAGGGGCATCGAGGGCATCGGCTCGGTGATCACCAACTCGCCGACCTCGTCGAGAATCGAGTTCCCGTCCTCGTCGAACGCCTCCACTTTGGCGCCGAGCGAGCGGCCCTGAAGCTCGCCCCGGTAGACGGGAAGGAGTGGAACCCCGCCGACGAACGCGGTGCAGACGTCGGTGCCGCCGCTGGTCGAGAACAGCCACGTGTCGCGGCCGACGTGCTCGTAGATCCACTCGAATCCCTCCGGTGACAGTGGGGAGCCGGTGGACCCGACGGAGCGGAGGCGGCTGAGGTCGCGCTCTGCACCGGGCTCGATTCCCGCCTTCATGCAGGCCGCGATGTAGCTCGCGCTGGTGCCGAAGCAGGTCATCCCGGTCCGCTCGGCGAGGTCCCACAGGACGTCCATGTCGGGGTGTCCCGGGCTGCCGTCGTAGAGCACGATGGAGGCCGGCGTGAGCAGGCCGCCGACGAGGAAGTTCCACATCATCCAGCCGGTGGTTGTGAACCAGAAGAGGCGGTCGCCCTCCTGCGCGTCCACGTGAAGGTGAAGCTTCTTCAGGTGCTCGAGCAGGATGCCACCGTGGCCTTGGACGATCGCCTTCGGCAGGCCGGTCGTGCCGGAGGAGTAGAGGACCCATAGGGGGTGGTCGAAGGGGACCTGCTCGAACTCGAGGCCGGCACCGCGTCCGGACTCGAGCAGCTCGTCCCAGGCGATCGCGTTGTCCAGGTGGGAGATGTCGGGGTCGGGGACGAAGTAGGGGAGGACGACCGTGTGCTCGAGGGTGGGCATCGCGGCCTGCAGGCCGGCGATGGTGTCGAGACGGTCGAAGTCGCGGCCGTTGTAGCGATAGCCGTCGACGCAGATGAGGACCTTGGGCTCGATCTGGGCGAAGCGGTCGACCACGCTGGCGGCGCCGAAGTCGGGGGAGCAGCTCGACCAGACTGCTCCGATGCTCGCCGTCGCCAGGAAGGCGACGAGGGTCTCCGGGATGTTCGGCATGTAGGCGACGACGCGGTCGCCTCGCTCGACGCCCAGCGCGCGGAGGCCGGCGGCCGCCTGCGCAACCTGCTCGCGAAGCTCGCCCCATGTCACCTCGCCGAGATCGCGGAGCTCGGACGCGTGCAGCACAGCGATGTCGGCTTCGCCCGTGCCGCGGAAGATGTGCTGGGGGTAGCTCAGCTGCGCGCCCGGGAACCAGGTGGCGCCCGGCATCGTGCGGTCGGGTAGGACCTCGGAGGAGGGCGCCGACGCCTCGACCTCGAAGAAGTCCCAGACCGAGGCCCAGAAGCCCTCGATCTCGGTCGCGGACCATTCCCACAGCGACTCGTAGTCGTCGAAGGCGAGGCCGCGCTCGTCGGCGAGCCAGCGCATGTATCGCGTCATGGTGGCGCGCTCGACGATGCCGGCCGATGGCTCCCACAGGAGCTCGCCGCGCCGGGCGGTGGCCGCTTCGTTCTCCCCCATGGCGGCGCTTATATCACCGCGATGATCAGGCCGATCAAGCGCTGGCGCGCCGGCCCACGTCGCGGTCGAGCGCCTGCACGAGCTCCAGGGTGAAGTCGTGGGCGCGGTCCAGGGCACTGCGGTCGATGCGCTTCGGCACGTCGTCCGGGCGGTGATAGTTCGCGGGCAGGAGCGAGCCGTCGCTAAGGCAGGTGATGGCGGTAGCGCGGAGCTTCGCCATGCGGGCCGGAAGGGCATCGGTGGCGAAGCCCTGGCGAAGCGGCTTCGCGGCGAATCGGTTGCCGTTTTCGCGGTCGGCGGCGGCGATGGCCTCGCAGAGCTGCACGAGACGCCGATCCAGGTCGTAGGTGACCGCCAGCCCCTCGCCGGTTTCGTAGCGGACAGCGCCGGAGCCGACGGCGTCCAGGACGATGAAGTAGGTGTTCTGGCGGTCGAGGCTCTTGCGATGTGAGCGAACGAAGGAGCGCATGCCCTCCATCTGGCATTCCTCGCCGCCCGTCAGGAGCAGCCACACGTCGAGGTTCTCGGGAGGGTCTGAGTCGAGCTCCTCCGCCAGTGAAAGCGCGGTCGCCACGCCGGAGGCGTTGTCGTTCGCTCCCGGCACGACGTCGGAGAGCTCGATGTCGGTGAGCATGAAGACGCCGATCAGCAGAATGAGGGTCGGGACGAGTTGGAGCACCGAGATCAGCCCGGAGTCGATCCCCGCCAGTCGGGCGCCCAGGATGGGCAGGAGGATGGCCAGCGACCAGAAGAGGACTCGAAACGGGGTGATCGGAAGCCGCAGGCGGGCGGCAAGTCGCGAGGCCCGGGCGACGCGCTTGGGCTGAAAGGCGGCGCCGGTGCGGGCCGAGTCGTAGTGGGCGCAGATGAACAGGCGGGCGGGGGCGTTGGGGCTCTTTCCCGA
>DATFON010000290.1:0-10234 GCA_035265465.1 Solirubrobacterales bacterium
GCTGTGCTCCGACGGCCTGACCACGATGATCAAGGAGGACCGCATCGCGGCGATCCTGGACGAGGCGGCCACGCTGGATGAGGCCGTGACCCGCCTGGTCGCAGAGGCAAACCAGGCCGGGGGACGCGACAACATCACGGTTGTCGCCTTCCGCGTCGACGAGGCGGCGGTGCCCGCCGAGGCCGACGATCAGCTCACCCTCGTGGGCCCGGCCGCCGAGCAGCAGGAGAGACCCCGCACCCGCGAGGAAGTGGCGGCCGCCCGGTCGGCGGGGCGCCCGCGCCGCGAGCGTCGCTGGCCACGGCGGGCCGTAACGGCGTTGGTGACGATCGTCGTCACGGTTGGTCTGGCGGCCCTGGCGGTTTGGGGAGCGCGCCAGATCTACTTCCTCGGCACGGACTCCGGCGGTCGCCTGGCCCTCTACCGTGGGCTTCCCTACGACCTCCCGCTGGGCATCGATCTGTACTCGGAGGTCTACGCCGCTCCGGTCCAGGTCAACTCGGTCCCGGCCGGCCGCCGCGACAGCGCGACCGACCACACGCTTCGCTTCCACGACGACGCCGTGTCGCTGCTCGACGATCTCCAGGCGGCTGCGGAGCGGAGAACCGGCAGGGAGCAGGCAGCAATCAGCAGGCAGGAGGCCGGCGGAGGCAAACAGCAAAGCGGCGGCGGCCAGGGGGGTAAGGCCGGAGGGGGCGGGAGCTCGACCGGCGGCGGCTCCGGCGGTGGCGGCTCGGGCAACAAGGGCGGTGGGGGTTGAGCGCTCGCAACCGGGAGCTCTTGGCCCTGATCCCGGTCGCGCTCCTGGTCACGGCGGGGTTCACCGCCGTCTTCATAGTCGAGTCGAACCAGATCGGCGATTTGAGCCTGATCTACGGGGGGTACTTCCTGGCCGTCTGCGTCGGCGTCCACCTGTTCATCCGCGTTCGCCTCCCCTACGCAGATCCGTACCTGTTCCCGCTCTGCGCGCTGCTGGCTGCGGTCGGGCTGGTGATGCTGTTTCGGATCGACGAGGAGCTGGCGCTCAAGCAGGCATCGATCTTCGTGGCCGGGGCCGTACTGCTTGCGCTGACCATCCTCTTCGTGCGCGACTACCAGGCGCTCCAGCGCTACCGCTACCTGATCGCGTCGGCCGGCATCGCCCTACTGCTGGCGCCGCGCCTTCCCGGGATCGGGTCCCAGGTCAACGGCGCATACCTCGGCATCAATCTCGGGCCGCTGTCCTTCCAGCCGGCCGAGGTCGCGAAGATCTGCATCGTCGTCTTCCTCGCGAGCTACCTGTCGGAGAAGCGCGAGCTCCTCACGGTCGCAGCACGCCGCGTGGCGGGGCTGACGATCCCGCCGATCAAGCACTTCGGCCCGCTGCTCGTGGTCTGGGGCGCGACGATGCTCATGCTCGTCTTCATCCGCGACCTCGGGAGCTCGCTGATGTTCTTCGGGGCGTTCCTCGCGCTCCTCTACGTGGCGACCGCGCGGCTCTCCTACGTGATCGCGGGCTTGGCGCTGTTCTTCGTCGGCGCGACTCTGATCGCCTCCCAGGTCGGGCACGTCCAGAACCGCATCGACATCTGGCAGCACACGTTCGACACCAATCCCTGCCACCTCAGCAGGGCCGAGCTGCGCGCCGGCGAGGACTGCGGCGTGGGACAGATCCAGCAGTCGCTGTTCGCGCAGGCCGACGGCGGGCTCTTTGGCGAGGGGCTTGGCCAATCGCTGCTGAAGCTACCCGGGCCGTTCGCCCCGGACTGCGCGCAGCCGTTCCCGGACTGCGGCAGCATCCTCCCGGCGCCCCACACCGATGAGATCTACGCGCTGATCGTGTCGGAGCTTGGGTTGTTCGGGGGAGCGGCGTTGATCCTCGTCTACGCGCTGATCGCCGCGCGCGGGTTCAAGGCCGCGGTGATGGCCCGTGACGGGTTCTCAAAGCTCCTGGCGACCGGACTCACGGCGGTGTTCGCCCTGCAAGCCGTCGTGATCATCGGGGGGGTGGTCAAGTTCATCCCGCTGACCGGCGTGACGCTCCCGTTTGTGAGCTTCGGCGGCAGCTCCGTGATCGCGAACATGGTCCTGCTCGCGCTCCTGTTGATGGTCTCCAACGACGCGCGCCGGCCGCTGCCGCCCCCCCGCGAGGCCGATCACGAGTTCCAGGGGCTGCCGGCGTGAACTCGCCCATCGTCCGGCTGTACGGGTTCATCCTGCTGCTGTTCGCGGCGCTGGTTGGGTTCACGTCGTACTGGTCCGTATTCGACTCCACGACGCTCAAGGACGAGACGGCAAACCGCCGCCCGCTGATCGTCGAACAGACGGTGAAGCGCGGCTTCATCAAGACCGCCGACGGGGTGACGATCGCCGAGAGCGCGCCGGAGGGCGGGGGCAACCCGCCCATCTACACGCGCCACTATCCGCAGGGATCGCTGTACGGCAACCCAGTGGGCTACAGCTTCGTCCAGACTGGCCAGACGGGCATCGAGAGCTCGGAGAACGCGGTTCTCGCGGGAGAGCGCAATGAGTTCACGTCCATCCTCGACGAGCTTCGCGGCGTCCCGCAGGAGGGCGACAACGTCACGCTCACGATTGACTCGCGGGCGCAGCAGGTGGCGACGCAGGCGCTCCAGTCGGCGATCGCCAGCACGGCGGGCGCGAGCGGCTCAGGTGGCGCGGTGGTGGCGCTGGACCCGTCCACGGGCGCGGTCAAGGCGATGGCATCGGTCCCCGGGTATGACCCGAACTCGGTCACGAATCCCGACACCTTCAACCAACTCGGCAGGGAGAGCTCCGGCGCGCCGATCGTCAACCGCGCGACGCAGAGCACCTATCCGCCCGGGTCGACGATGAAGGTCGTCACCGCAGCAGCCGCTCTCGACTCGGGCGAGTTCACCCCCGACAGCGTGCTGAGCGGCGCCTCGCCGCAGAGGATCGGCGGCGTCCCGCTTTTCAACGCCGGTGGCGAGAACTTCGGCGACATCGACATGACCACCGCGCTCACCCACTCGGTCAACACCTATTTCGCGCAGGTCGGCGAGCAGCTCGGCACCGACACGATGGTGGAGTACATGAAGCGGTTCGGCTTCTACAGCGACCCCGAGCTCGACTACCCGGATATTCAGTTGGCGCCAAGCGGGGCCTACAACTCCGACGGCCAGCTCGTCACGTCGGACTTCGACGTCGGTCGGGTCGCGATCGGCCAGGGCGGCGCCGAGGGCCAGGACCTGACGACGCCGCTTCAGATGGCGGAGGTGGCGGCGACCGTCGCGAACGGCGGCAAGCTGATGCAGCCGACATTCGTGCAGCAGGTCACCGACCCCGACGGACGCGTGACCCAGAAGCTGACGCCCCACGTGCAGTCCACGGCGATCAGCCCCGAGACCGCCGCGCAGCTGACCGACATGATGGAGAACGTGACCTCCGAGGGAACGGCGACGGGCCTCACCGTGAGCGGTGGCGTCCCCTTCGCCGGCAAGACCGGCACGTCGGAGATCGATATCGACGCCGGGATCAACCAGCCCTGGTTCATTGCCTTCGCGCCGGCCACCGATCCGCAGGTGGCGGTCGCGGCAACGATCGAACGCTGCCAGGGCTGCTTCGGGGCGGAGGTTGCCGGGCCCATAGCAACGCAGGTGATGGACAGCCTGCTCGCGAGCGGCGGCTGATGCAGCTGGCGCAGGACACCGTCGTCGCCGGGCGCTACCGGCTGCTGGGCCGCCTGGGATCCGGCGGGATGGCCGACGTGTGGTGCGCGGAGGACTCCCTGCTGAACCGGCGAGTGGCGCTGAAGTTCCTGCACCCGCGCTTCGCCCAGGACCAGCAGTTCGTCGAGCGGTTTCGCCGCGAGGCGTCAGCCGCGGCGGGGCTCCAGCATCCCAACGTGGTGGGGGTATTCGACCGCGGCAGCGTGGACGGCACGCACTACATCGCCATGGAGTACGTGGAGGGGGCCTCGCTCAAGGACCTGATCGAGCGTGGCCTGTCCGTCGGCGAGGGCGTTGAGATCGTGCGCCAGGTGCTGGCCGGGGTGCGCTACGCGCACGAGCACGGCATCGTCCACCGCGACCTGAAGCCTCAGAACGTCCTCGTGGACTCCGACGGCCGGGCACGGGTGACGGATTTCGGCATCGCGAGGGCCGGGGCGTCGGAGATCACCCAGACAGGGTCCGTGCTGGGCACGGCCCAGTACCTCTCGCCGGAGCAGGCGCAGGGACTACCGGTCACCGCCACCTCCGACATCTACTCGGTCGGCGTGCTGCTCTACGAGACGCTCACCGGGAGGGTCCCGTTCGACGCCGACTCTCCGGTGACCGTGGCCCTGAAGCAGGTCTCGGAGCGGCCGCGACCGCCCAGCGAGCTGAACCCGGCCGTATCGCGCGCCCTCGACGGCGTGGTGATGAGGGCGCTGGCCAAGGATCCGGAGAACCGGTTCGCCTCGGCCGAGGAGTTCAGCCAGGCGCTCGACGCGGCCGAAGCCGACCCATCGGGCGCCGGGGTCGGGGACACAGCGGCCTATGCGGCCGTCGCTGCTGCGGCGGGAACCGAGCCACCACCGCCACCGCCACCGCCACCGCCCCCGCTTGAGCGGAGGGGTTTCTTCACCCCCGGGCGCCTCGCTCTCCTTGCGCTCCTCCTGCTCGCGCTCGCGGGGGTCATCGTCTACTTCCTCTTGATCAAGGACGGCTCGCCGACGCAGCAGGTCATCGTGCCGACGGTCATCGGCAAGCAGAAGGGCAAGGCCACCGAGATCCTGGAAGCCGACGGCTTCCAGGTTGCCGAGAGGACGATTCCGAGGCCGCATACTCCAGCGGGAAAGGTGTTCGAGCAGGACCCGACCGCGGGATCGCAGGCCCCGGAGGGCTCGACCGTGACAATCACGGTGTCGGCGGGGCTCGGCAAGGCGACCGTTCCCGACGTGAAGGGGGCCGACTTGGCGGCCGCCCGCAAGGAGCTCAAGGACGCCGGCTTCAAAATCGACGTGAGCCGAGAGCACTCGGACAGGGTGAAGGAGGGCGTCGTCATCGGCACCGTGCCGCCGGCCGGGACCCACCTCGAGCTCGACGAGTTGGTGACCATCCAAGTGTCCAGTGGGCCGAAGCTGGTCGAGGTGCCCTCGGTGGTCGGCCTGGACAAGGACGCCGCGGATACACAGATCCGCGACGCCGGCCTGAAGCCCCACTTCCAGAAGCAGGAGTCGACGGAGCCGGCGGGACAGGTGATCGATCAGAGTCCGGCCGGCGGAAGCACCGCGCGACGGAACAGCACCGTTACGGTCGTCGTCTCCAGCGGCATCGGGAGGGTGACCGTGCCGAACGTCGTCGGCGAGTCGAGCGACCAGGCCAAGAGCGACCTGGCGGGGGCGGGCCTGAACGCGCGCGTCGTCAAGCAGACGACGGACGATCCGAACGCCGAGGATCAGGTGATCAGCCAGGAGCCCAGCGCCGGAGCCCGCCTGCCCCGTGGCGAGGCGGTGACGATCTTCGTGGGCAAGTTCAAGGAGCCCACCACGACGACCACGACCACGACGACCACCACGAGCTCCACGGATACCACGCCCTGATGAGGATCGCCGTCCTCAGCGGGGGACGCTCCAGCGAGCACGAGATCTCGCTGGAGTCTGGAGCCTCGGTGGCGGGTGGGCTGCGCGAGGCGGGGCACGACGTGGTCGCGATCCTCCTCGAGCGGGACGGCCGGTGGACCTGCGACGGGACGGACGTGCCGCTGCTGGCAGGCGGTGGGCTTCTGGACGTGGACGTGGCGTTTCCGGTCCTGCACGGGCCGTTCGGCGAGGACGGGACCGTGCAGGGGCTCCTCGAGTGCCTGGACGTCGCCTATGTGGGCCCCGGAGTGCTGGCGGCGGCGATCTCCATCGACAAGCTGATCTTCAAGCGGCTGCTTGCGTTTCACGGCATTCCACAGGTGGACTTCTGCGAGGCCGGCGAGGACGGCTGGCGCGAGCACGTTGCCGCGATGGGCCTGCCGGTGTGGGTGAAGCCGGCGCGCCTGGGGTCGAGCGTCGGCATCACCAAGGTGACGAGTCCCGAGCGTGTCCTGGACGAGGCGATCGAGGCGGCGCGCGCCTACGACCCGAGGGTGATCGTGGAGGCGCACGGTGGCGGCAGGGAGGTCGAATGCTCGGTGATCGGCAACGACGAGCCGCGGACGTCGCCGCCCGGGGAGATCATCGCGCACGCCGATTGGTACGACTACGAGGCCAAGTACTCGGAGGGCGGCATGGACCTGATCGTCCCGGCGCGGATCGGCGAGGAGGGGATCGCCAGGGTTCGCGAGCTCGCGTCACGGGTCTTCAAGGCGATCGACGGGAGCGGCCTCGCCAGATGCGACTTCTTCGTCCGCGACGATGGGGAGGTCCTGATGAACGAGCTGAACACGATCCCCGGCTTCACCGCTACGAGCGTGTTCGCCAAGTTGTTCGAGGCCGACGGCATCCCGTATCCGGAGCTGTGCGATCTCCTTGCCGGGCTCGCGGTGGAACGGCACGAGGCGCAGCGTCGCTACAAGTTTTGATGGGCGGCGACTTTGTCGACGCAGATGCATGTAAGGCAGCGAAGCCGCCGCAATTGATTCAGGTCTTCAGGCCTACCTCGTTGATCTGGACGCTGTAGCCGCCCTCCGACGCGGCCAGCGTCGTGATCCAGATCAGGTAGTACTTGGCGGTCCGCGGCCTGAGCTCCACCGTCTGGTCGGTGTCCATGCTTGACACATTCCCGATGGGCTTGCCCCAGCCCTGGAGCGACGTGGGTGGCCCGCCCTCCGAGGCATATATCTGAGCGCTCCAGCCGCCGACCTGCGAGCGGACCCGCAGCGTCCGCGCGTCCACCGGCTCGGCGGCGACCACGACCAAACCCACGCCCGGCTTGCCGACTGAATCCTCGGTGGTGGGAGCGTCGTAGCTCTCGGTCGACCATCCGGTGCCCGGGTTGCCGTCGATCGCGAAGTCCAGCTCCTCGTCGTGCTCCTCGAGATCTCCCGGCGAGGGATCGAACGACGCGGTACTGACGATGTTCACCGGCGCGCCCGCGGGCGCCGGGGACAGCCCGGGGCTCTCGTTGTTTCCTGTGAGCGCGGTGATCAGCAGCGCGGCCACCGTCGCGGCGAGAACGAGGAACACGCCGGCTGCGGAGACCCGGCGGGTGGTGAGGATCTTGCGCTTGCTCGGGACCGTGCCCAGGACGCTGGTGGCCTGGCCATGCGAGCCGCCGGCCCGGGCCACCTCGACCTCCAGTGCGCCCTCCAGGTCCGCCAGGCAGCTCGCCATGTCGGGATAGCGCTGCTTCGGGTCCTTCGCGGTCGCCCGCTCGACCACCGCGGCAAGTGCCGAGGAGACCTCAGGGCGCCGGCTCTGCACGTCGGGGATCTGCTCGTTCACGTGCTTCATGGCCACTCCGACGACCGTCTCCGCCGTGAACGGGACCTCGCCGGTGAGCATCTCGTAAAGCAGGACCCCGAGGGAGTAGATGTCGGTGCGCGCGTCGACGCCGCGGCCCATCGCCTGCTCTGGCGACACGTAGTCGGTCGTGCCGAGGACGCGCCCGGTCTGAGTGAGTCCGTCCGACTCGAGCGATCGCGCGATTCCGAAGTCGGTCACCTTCGCCCTGCCCTCGGAGTCGATCAGGACGTTCTGGGGCTTCACGTCGCGATGAACGAGCCGGCGGGCATGCGCGGCCAAGAGCCCGCGTCCGATCTCGATCGCGTACGCGGTCGCCTCGTCCACCGGCAGTGGGCCGACTCGCTCGATCCGCTGCTTCAGCGTTTCGCCGTCGACGTACTCGAAGACGATGTAGGGGTGGCCGCCGTCCTCGCCGGCATCGATGACTGCCACCACGTTCGGATGGGACAGCTGTGCGACCGCCCGCGCCTCGCGCCGGAAGCGTTCGATCTGATCGGGCTGGTCGGACATCTCGCGGTGCATCACCTTGACCGCGACCCAGCGCTCGAGCGTGCTGTCGCGGGCCAGATACACCGTCGACATCCCGCCGCTGCCCAGCTTCGATTCGAGGCGGTAGCGCCCCGAAAGTACGGTGCCGATCAGGCTGCTCGCGAGCCCGGTTGTCGCTTCGTCCGCCATCGAATGGGTATTTTCGACACTCACCCTAAGCCCCCGCTCACTGCGGGGTTTCCTGCACGCCAATGCCCGCAATCGTCACCTATTACACGGACCCCGCCTGCTCGTGGTCCTGGGGCTCCGAGCCCAAGCTTCGCCGGCTCATGTGGGAGTTCGGCGACGAGCTGCGTTTCACCTGGGTCATGGGCGGGCTGGCGCGCTCCTACGGAACCGGCTACCGCGATTCGGAGTCGGGCGTGGGCTCGGGACCGGACTGCTTCGGGGATCTGATGGCAGAGTGGCTCGAGACCGCCGCCGGATCCGGGATGCCGATCGACGCCAGGATCTGGAGCCAAAACCCGATCGCCTCGACCTATCCCGCCTGCCAGGCGGTGAAGGCCGCGACTGAGCAGGGAGCCGGCGCCGCGTACCGGTACCTGCGCCGGCTGCGGGAGGGGCTGATGACGGAGAGAAAGAAGCTCGATCACGCCGAGGCGCTGATCGGTGAGGCCGGAGCGGCGGGCCTCGATGTGGAGCGCTTTCGCATCGACCTCGGCTCGCACGCAATCACCGAGGCCTTCGCGGCCGACTTGGACGCGGTCCGCAATCCACCCGCCGAGGCCCGCGAACAGGGCAAGGTGTCCCAGACGGAGGGACACGATCGCGTCAGCTTTCCGTCGGCGGTGTTCCGGGGCGAGGGCGACTCCGAGCACGGCGTCTGGGGTTGGCGCCCCTACGAGGCCTACCGAGAGGCCGCGATTGCCGCCGGAGCCGAGCCCGCTCGCGACCAGTCCTCGGATCCGCTCGAGGCAATCGAGCGCTTCGGCCGCTGCGCCACCCGCGAGCTCGGGGAGCTGACCGGCAGGCCTAATCCGGTGCTTCAAGCCGATCTGTGGGCGCTCGCGCGGGATTGGCGCCTGCGGCCAGCCTCGGTGCTGGGTGGGACATTCTGGGAGCTGGCGTAGGGAAGCCCCGACCGCTCGGCGATTCGGAGCCGGGATGGGCTGGGTAGGGCAGGCAAACAGCGCACTTGGCGCTTTACCGGTCATATACGCCACATAAAGCGCCAAATCCGGCTAAAGCCCTCGACAGGGCTGCCCTCGGTGCGTCGTTGTTCGTCCGTTCAGCTTTCGCTCGAGCGGATCAGGTCGACCAGCTCCGCAGGTGCCTTAGCTGGCGATCCCGCGTCGAACGGCGGCTTCGGGTCGTACTCGATGCCGAGCTGGATTGCCTGAGCCACCTTGTCGCCGGCGATCCGGCTCGCGAGGGTGAGCGCCATGTCGATTCCAGCCGAGACACCGGCCGCGGTGAGGATCTTGCCGTCCTCGACGACGCGCTCGGGCACCGGCTCGGCACCGAGCTCCCGCAGGGCATCGAGGTATGCCCAGTGCGTCGTAGCGCGCTTGCCGTCGAGGGTGCCGGCGGCGCCGAGAACCAGCGCCCCGGTGCACACGGAGGTCGTCCAGGTCGAGGCGTCGTGGGCCCCGCGCAGCCAGTCGAGGACATCGGCGTCGCCCATCAGCGGCCGATTCCCCTTGCCGCCGGGCACGAGTACGACCTCAGGATTGGGGAGCTCGGACAGCGCCAGATCCGCCTGGACGCCGAGCGCGCCGGTGTCGGTGCGCTTGACCCCGGCCTGCTTGCCGATGAAGGTGACCTCCGCCTCGGGAAGGCGCGACAGGACCTCGTACGGGCCGATCGCGTCGAGGGCGGTGAGACCGTCGAAGATCAGGATGGCGATGCGCGTGCTCACAGGATGACCTCTCCGGCCCGCTCGGTGGCCCGGCCGACGCGCCTTGCGGCCGGATAGTGAGCGCGTAGGAGCTCGAGCGCCTGCGCCTCGTCGTCGGCCGCCACGACGCAGCAGAACCCGCAACCCAGGTTGAAGACCTCGCGCATCTCCCGGTCGGAAACGTCGCCCAGCTCCTGGATCAGGTCGAAGATCGGGGGCACGGTCAATGGATCGTCGATCTCGTAGCCGACCTGGGCCTCGAGGCGCAGCAGATTGTCGAACCCCTCCCCGGTGATGTGGGCGAGACCGCGAACGTCCGCCGTGGAGCGCAGCAGCTCGAGGACCGGTCGCACGTAGATCTCGGTGGGCTCCAAGAGCACGTCTCCGAGCGGCCTTCCAAGGCGATCGTCATCGAATGGGACATCGGCCAGCGCGGCCCGGGCGAGGGTGTA
>DATFON010000291.1:0-2523 GCA_035265465.1 Solirubrobacterales bacterium
TCTGGGCGCAGCTCACGCTCGCTGACCGCGCCCGCTATTTGCGCAAGGCCGCCGACGTGCTGGTCGAGGAGGTCGACCAGGTCGCCGAGCTCCTGACTCGCGAGCAGGGCAAGCCGATCACCGAGAGCTACACGATGGAGGTCGTGCCCACGATCGACGTCCTGCGCTGGTGCGCCAGCGCGGGGCAGAAGATCCTGGCGAACGAGCAGGTTCGCATGGGCCAGGCCCTGTTCCTCACCAAGCAGGCGAAGTTCGTCTACCAGCCCATGGGAGTGGTCGGCGTGATCGCCCCGTGGAACTACCCGTGGTCGATCCCGTTCGATGAGGTCGCGATGGCCCTGATGGCGGGCAACGGCGTGGTCCTGAAGCCGGCGAGCCTGACGCCGCTGCTGGGCGAGCGGATCCGAGAGACGTTCGAGAAGGCCGGGCTTCCCGAGGGCCTCGTGCGAGTGGTTCACGGCGGGGGAGCGATCGGCTCGGCGCTGTGCGAGTCGTCGGCGCGGAAGATCTTCTTCACCGGCTCGGTCGAGGTGGGCCGCAAGGTCGGCGAGCTCTGCGCGCAGCGGCTCAAGGGCTCGGTGCTGGAGCTGGGAGGCAAGGACCCGCAGATCGTCTGCGCGGACGCCGATCTTGCGAACGCGATCTCGGGATGCGTCTGGGGCGGCTTCGCGAACGCCGGCCAGACCTGCTCCGGGATCGAGCGCACTTACGTCGTCAAGGACGTGGCCGATCGCTTCATCGAGGGGGTCGTGCGCCGGGCGAGCGATCTCTCGGTCGGGGATCCGATGGAGTGGGAGACCGAGATCGGCCCGATGGTCTCCGAGGATCAGTTCGGCGTCGTCTCCGAGCTGGTCGACGATGCGCTCTCGAGCGGGGCCGAGCGTGCGGCGGGCGGCCCCCGCGAGGTCCCCGGCTTCACCGGCAACTTCATCGCCCCCACGGTCCTGGCCGGCGTCGAGGACGAGATGCGCATCATGAAGGAGGAGATCTTCGGCCCGGTCGTCCCGATCATCGTCGTCGACTCGGAGGAGGAGGCCATGAGGCGGGCGAACGACTCGAACTTCGGACTCGGCGCCTCGGTCTGGACGAAGGACCGCGCCAAGGGCGAGCGCATGGCCAACCGGATCGAGTCGGGCATGGTGTGGATCAACGACCACTCCTACACGCACGCCGCGTGCCAATGCTCCTGGGGCGGGGTCAAGGACTCCGGGGTCGGCCGCTCGCACTCGAAGTTCGGGTTCTATGAATGCGTCGACGTCAAGCTCGTGGCCTGGGAGCCGGGCCGCACCCGCGACCTGTGGTGGCAGCCGTACGACCGCACCCTCGGCGAGGCCGTTCGCGCCTCGGCCCGGCTGCTCTATGGCCGCAACGGCCAGCGCGTGCGGGCGCTGCGCGAAGGGGGCATTCCGCTGCTGCGCGCAACGGCTCGCACCCTGCGCAAGGACGTCTGACCTACGATCGCCTGGCGCCCGGATGTCAGCCCGCGATCCGCACGTGCAGGTGGTTGTCGTGGTTGGGGATTGCCTGCACGACGCCGGGCGGACCGGTGAGCCCGGTGTTCGGTCCGACGTAGACCCGCACGGCTCCGGCCCGCACGAAACGGTCGACCAGGTCCTGCGCGAGGCGGAGGTCAACCTCGTCGACCGAGAGCGGCGATCGTTCGGCCTCGCTTAGCAGCGGGTAGTACACGTCGATGTCGAGGCCGTTCTGGTGCGTTGCATGCCCGATCCCGCCGAACTGCGGGCCGAAGTCGCCGCCGTGGCGTCGGCTGAGGTCGCCGATGCCCACCCGGGGCGCACCAGGATGCGCCGCGGCATAGGCGCGTATCACTCGCAGCGTCGTCCGCACCAGATCATCGGTCCCCCACCGCCGCGAGGCCCGGTTGGGCTGGCGCGTTCGGATCGGGTCCCAGGTGAAGTAGTGGACGCCATCGGGGGGGAGGAGCACACCGCGCTCGAGGCTTCCCGCCTCGGGAAGGCCAACCGCGACCGAGCGGCGCCAGTTGATTCGCACGGAAGTCGTCTTGGTCTCCCTCCCGCCCCCGTCCCGCGTCCGCCCGGCTGAACCGTCTCGCGGTCGCTCACGCCCAGACGCCCGGGATCTCGCGGCAACGGTCAGCGACGTACCGAGCTGGCTCACCTCCACGCGGTGTCGCTGGTCACCCGCCAAGAGGGGCCTGATCATGAGTGCTGCCGTCACGGCGACCGCCGCGAGACCCGCGATGCAGAGCGTTCGCGCCATTCGCAGAGGCATACGAGCCTCCATGGGCCTGGGGTCCGTCCGGTGGGCGCGATCGCTCCGGCCCAGGCAGCGTTTGGTGCTTTGGGACCGCTATAGCGTCCCCAATCCACCAAAAGCTTCAGATCAGGCGCTCAGGTGGTGACGCGGGCCAGCGGCGACCAGCCACTCACCTTGCTCGGCGCCAACTTCTTCTCGGAGCGCGCCTGAACGTCGTACGTGTGGCCCGGGCGAACCCGGATCGGCTTGTCGTTGAGGCCGAAGGTGGCCTGGGTCGTCGTGACG
>DATFON010000292.1:0-2536 GCA_035265465.1 Solirubrobacterales bacterium
ATGAGTGGCTGGCCGGCGATCACGGAGCCGCTGCTCCGTGAGCGACAGGGAATGTCGGATGAGGAATTCTTCGAGTTCCTCGCCGGGCTGCTCGAAGCGATCGGCACGCGAGAGCTGGAAGACGCGCATTACGAGCGGGCGGTCGGCTACCCGTGGGAGCGCCCGCCGGGCTCGTGCCTCGTCACCGACGAGGGCGTTGAGGACCTCGCCAACGTCGACGCGAGCCGCCGCAAGGAGCTCGTCGGCAAGTACGTGGGCGAGTCCGCCGACCGGGTTCCGCTCTTGGCGTACGGAGCCAACGGCTCGCCGGAGCGGCTCGCCCTGAAGCTCGCCCACCTTCCGGATGGCCATCGCGAGGCACTGATCCTGGCCGGGAATCTCGAGGGCTTCGACGTTGGGGCGGCGGCTCAGCCACCGGTGTTCAGCTCGATGCCGGCAACACTGATCCCGAGCTCGGGCACCGCCGTCAGGGTCGCGGTTCTCTTCCTGACCCCGATTCAGTTCACCGCCCTCTGGTGGACCGAGCTGAGCTACAAGGTCGGGGCCCTGACGGGCATCACACTGACGTGCGACTTCACGCAGGAGCCGATTGAGCGCGTAATCCTGTTCATCTCGCGCTTCGGCGCCTTCTGCGTCGACGGCTCTCCTGTCGCGATGGCCGCAATCCTCGCCAAGAACCGCCACTCAACGGCCTTGACGCAAATCGAGATCCTCGATGCCGCCGCCCGTATGTGCATCGGCGAGGGCTCCGCCGCGCGCGACTTGATCAAGGCCTCGTTCGAGAATCCCGCCGCCTTCATGGCCGACCGTTTCGCGAGCTTCCAGGCCGCATCGGTCGCGTTCGAGTCCGAGCGCTGGGCGGAGATGCCGGTGTGCGAGGGATCGCCGGCTGCGAGGTGATGAGCTAAGAGGGGGGCGGCATCTGCGTCGGCGCCGCAGTCGCGCTGGGCGCGGTGATCGGGTTGGCGCTCGGCATCCTCGTCAGCGGACCACCGAGGTCCCCTTTTCGCCGGAGGCTGGAGCAGTGCTCGGCCCGCTGATCGGCTGCCGCGTCCTCTCGCAGACGGCGGACGATCTGCGGCGGGCACCGCGAGGAGGAGCGCGCCAACCAGCGCGAGGAGCATCGGGAGGTCTTCTTGCCTGCCATGCGCGTCCTTCCGGGACGAGTGGCGTTCCTGCCCAACGAACGAGCGGTCACCTCGGACCGCAACCTGGCCGACCAGGTCCGGTCGCTGAAGGCCACCGTCGAAACGGCCGAGGCCTTCCGCCGAGAGATCGAGGAAGCCGGCCGCCGCTAGACGAACCGCTTGACGAAGTCGAGCGCCGTCTGGGCGACCTCGCGCCAGCCGTGGTCGATGGTCAGCGAATGCCCCCGGTTCGGGATCTTGGTGATTTCGGTGACGCCCGGATTGCGCCTTTGCCGCTTGTAGGAGGCGTTCGCGATCGCCCACGGAACCACGTGGTCTTTCTCGCCATCGATGATCAGCAGCGGGCCGCGATCCGGGTTCTTGGGGTCGAGCTTCGCTTCTGTCCACGGGTTCACGTTGGCGTTCGCCATCTGCATCAATGCCGATCCGGGCGCGGCCACGTGGTACGTGTCGTGTAGGCGCTTCGCCTCGTCGTCGTCGAGCGCGTTCGCCCAGCTGTACTTGAACTGCTCAAAGGTCAGCGCGATCGCGCGGCCGCGGTTGAGAGGGTTCTTGAGCACCGGCGCCGACGCGCGCAGCGTGGAGACCGGAAGCGGCAGAACGCCCCGGAACGGACCCGGATCGATGGCCACGGTCGCAGCCGAGAGCCCCCGGTCCGCGATCATCTGCGCGAGGAGACCGCCCGTCGAGTGCCCCATCAGGGCCGGCTTCTTGTTGAGCTGGCCGATCACGTCTGCCGTGTGGTCAGCGACCTGCTTGAGCGTCTTCTTCGCCAACACGTCGGGGTTGGCACGCGCCTGCTCGACCGTCTCCGGATCATCCGGCCAGTCCGGCGCCACACCGGCGTAGCCGTTCTGCTCGAAGTACTCGATCCAGTTGTTCCAGCTGCTTGGCAGCACCCAGAGTCCGTGGATCAAGACGATAGGCGTGTTTCCCGAGTTATTCGCCTTCTCGACCTGCCGTGCTTCCCGCTCGGAGATTCCGGCCATCGGCTCCTCCCCTTCGATAGGTCTTGGCTGGGCGCCCGCAGCATAGTCATCAGGGCGAGGTAGCTCCGGCCGTATCCGAGCGGCTCCGTGGGCTCGAGCACTTCGTCTGCGCTCTTTGGAACGCCCGGCCTTGGCGGCACGAGTGACGTGAGCAGGCAGACGTCGCTATTCGAGCAAGCGACGCGAGATACTAGGCCGACTCCCGAATCCGCCACGACCAGTCTGGAGATCAGCAATGCATGAGATAGAGGTCCACACCACCGGCGCGCAGGAAGCATCGGATGGCGTCGTCGAGCTCTGGCGCGGCGGCGAGCAGATCGCCTACACCCACTACCACCCCCGTGACGGCTCCCTGATCCTGCGGATCGACCCCCGCCAGGACGGTGCCCCGCTGAGGAT
>DATFON010000293.1:0-4661 GCA_035265465.1 Solirubrobacterales bacterium
CCCGCAGAACGACTATTTCGAGCTGCGGCGGTTCGAGGGCGACGAGGGCGTCAACTTCCAGCTCCCGTACGGGGAATGGATCCGCCTCTTCAATGCGAACGATCTCGCGATCGAGGACCTGATCGAGCTGCGTCCGGCCCCGGATGCGAAGACGAGCTACGACCTGGTCACGCTCGAGTGGGCCCGCCGGCTTCCTGCGGAGCACGTCTGGAAGGTGCGCAAAGCCTCGACGCAGTGAACGCGACTTTGGGCGCAGAGCGAGGCGGCCTCTCGCGAGGCCGCCTCGCCTCCGGCAAATCGCGCCTGCGGGTGTTCAGGCGGTCGCGCGTTGCCGCGCTTCGCGGTGACGACGGCTGCTGAGAACGAGCGTCCCACCAATCCCGATCATCGTCAGCGCGAACATCGCGCCCGCGCCGATCCCCGCGTCACCCCAGTCGAAGCCGCCGCTGGAGACGCTTGCGGTCTCCAGGGTGGTTGCCTGCGAGGACTGCGGCGGCACGATCGCGTTGACGCTGCTGACCTGAGGCTCCTGCGGCGGCGGATCGAATTGCGATGTGGACTGGCCCGCGGTGGGCGGGTCGACAGGTGCCGCCATGGCGACGGGCACCGCAAGGGCGGCCACGACTGCCGCGAGTGACATGCAGAGCCAGATTCTGTGGCTTCGGTTCCTCATGAGAGCTCCTCTCGTTCTGGATCGCCCCATGCGATCCTTCGGCCGTAGCCTTCGAGATGGCGGTAAACGCGGGGCTGAGAGCGGCAGCAATCGGGTAAACGGGTGCCCCACGAGGGTGGTAACGTCGGCTGCACCGCGGGTGCGCTAATGGACTTTCGCATTCTGGGCCCGCTTGAGGTCGTGGTTGACGGGCACGAGCAGCCGCTTGGAGGCGGCAGGCAGCGCGCCGTGCTCGGAATCCTGCTCATCCACCGTCGCGCGGTCGTTTCGGTGGACCGAGTTGTCGATGAGCTGTGGGGTGACCGGCCGCCCGACACCGCCACGAAGACCGTGCAGGTCTATGTCTCGCGCCTGCGCAGGGTGCTGGGCGAGGGCATCCTCGTAACCCGCGGCGGGGGATACGCGCTTGACGTAGGCCCTGATGAGGTCGACGCCGACCGGTTCAAACGGCTCGCGGACGACGGACGCGAGGCACTCGACCGCGGCGATGCCGCCCGGGCGGCCGAGCAGCTCCGGGCCGCGCTCGAGCTGTGGCGCGGTGAGCCGCTCGCCGACTTCGCCTACGAGGACTTCGCCCGCAACGAGATAGCCCGGCTCACGGAGCTGCGCCTCGGCGCGGTCGAGGATCGGATCGAGGCCGACCTGGCCCTCGGACGGCACGCCGGGCTGGTCGCGGAGCTCGAGGCTTTGGTGGCGGAGAATCCGACGAGGGAGCGCCTGCGCGGACAGCTGATGCTCGCGCTGTACCGCTCCGGGCGCCATCCCGAGCCCTCGAGAGCTACCGTGACGCTCGGCGCACGCTCGATCGCGAGCTCGGGCTAGAGCCCGGGACCGAGCTGCAGGGGCTCGAGCGGGCGATTCTCACCCACGACCCCGCGATCGCGGCGCCGCCGCGGTCCCGAACGTCCGAGTTCGCACGCACGCGACGCGGCAGAGCGCTGCTCCTGGTGGGTGGGGCACTCCTGCTGGCGGCAGCGATCGCAGCTGTCGTCGCCATCGCCGGGGAGGGGGGATCCGCAAGCGAACCGGCTGCCGCCAACTCCCTGGCCGTGATCGATCCCGAGTCGAATCAGGTCACGGCGATGGTGCCGACAGGCGTGCGGCCCACGGACGTCTCTTCGGGGTTCGGTTCCATCTGGGTAGCGAACACCGGTGACGACAGTGTGACCCGGATCGATCCGAAGACGAGGAGCGCCGTCAACACGACATCGCCCGGATCCAACGTCGATGGCCTCGCGGCCGGGGCCGGGGCCGTCTGGATCGCGGCGAGCCGAGGCTCGGAGCTCGTGCGGCTCGATCCCGTGCTGCGGACGGAGCGATCAATCCGACTCGCACCGGCGCCGGACCCGTTCCCGGATCCGCCCACCAGCCCGGTGGCGGTGGGGGAAGGCGGTGTGTGGGCCATCAAGGCCCGTCGCGTGATCGCGCGCGTCGATGCGAAGCGTCGTAAGGTCGTCGCACAGGTGCCGGGAGGCAACAGCCCGACCGCGATCGCTGCCGGCGCCGGCGGAGTGTGGGTGGCGGACGAGGACGACAACAACGTCATCCGAATTGACCCGGCCACAGCGAACGCCGTGACGGGAACGACGCCGGTCGGGCAGGGACCATCGGCGATCGCAGTCGGCCTGAACGCCGCGTGGGTGGCAAACACGCAGGACGGCACGGTGGCCCGCATCGATCCCGCCACGGCCAGCGTGCGCGAGACGATTCCGGTGGGCGGGCGTCCGGCCGGAATCGCGGCGGGCGGCGGGGCGGTCTGGGTCGCGAACAGCCTCGACGGCACCGTATCCCGCATCGACCCCGACGCAAACGAGGTGGTCGCCACCGTCGACATCGGCGAGGCTCCGCAAGGTCTCACCGTGGCGCACGGCCTGGTCTGGGTGAGCGTTCAGGCGGCGCCGGAGGCTCCAGCGCCCCCCGCGGATCTGGCCGACGGGGATGTCGCTCGGGTTCTCGCCGACGACCCAGGCACGACCGACCCGGCGCTCGTGAGCGATAACCAGATCGGCTTCGCCACCTGCGCCCTGCTTTACAACTATCCCGATCGCCCGTTCCCGGCGGGCTCGCGCCTGCGGCCCGAGGTCGCCGCCGGGCAACCGATCATCTCGGACGGGGGCCGGAAGTACACCTTCGAGATCCGATCCGGCTTTCGCTTCTCGCCGCCCTCGAACCAGCCGGTGACCGCAGCGGCATTCCAGCGCGCGATCGAGCGCGCGCTCAATCCGAATATGAATGCATATGGCGCGGGCCTCGTGCAGGACATCGCCGGGGCCAAGGCTTACGCGGCCGGGCAGACCCACGACCTGTCCGGTATCGGCGCGCACGCGAGCGAGCTCGTGATCAGGCTGACGAAGCCCGTTCCGAACCTCCCCGCTCGACTGAGCGCCCAGTACTTCTGCGCGGTTCCGCCGGATACCCCGGTCGACCCGGAGGGCGTGGAGGAGCTTCCCTCCGCCGGGCCGTACTACGTCGCGTCGCACGAGCCGGGCGAGAGCCTCGTGCTGCGCCGCAACCCGAACTACGGCGGGTCGCGACCGCATTTCCTGTCGGAGATCAGCTTTGCCTTCGGCACCGCTCAGCAGCACGCCGTGGAAGAGGTCGAAGCCGGCGACGCTGATTACGTCAACGTGGACCCATTGGATGTGGCACCAGCCACGACGCGACGGCTCGAGGCGCGTTACGGACCGCGCAGCGAGGCAGCGGAGGCCGGACGCCAACAGTTGTTCACGCAGCCCGATCCGTCGGTCTTCTCCTTCGTCTTCAACACCCGCCGCGGTCCCTTCAGGGATGTTCGGTTGCGTCGCGCCGTGAACTGTGCGATCGATCGCAGCGCGCTGGCGCCGGACACGGGGGTGGATGAGCCGGGCCGTCCAACAGATCAGTACATCCCGCCTGGGTTCCCTGGCTTCGAGGATGCTCCGATTTATCCGCTCGGCGGCCCCGATGTCGCTAGGGCGCGGCGGCTCGCCGGCGATGTCAAGCGAAATGCCGTCCTCTACACGTGCGACTCCCCCGGCTGTACTCGAAACGCCGAGATCCTGCGCTCGAACCTACGCTCGATCGGGATCCAGCTCGACGTCCGCCAGTTCCCGCTCGACGAGATGTTCAGGCGGGAGGGCCGGGCCGGGGAGCCGTGGGATATCGCAATGTGGGGCTGGGTAGTCGACTACGCCGATCCGTACAACTTCATCAACGACCAATTCGCTGCGGGTGCCGCTGCGGGTCAGCACCCGGGCGGGTTCTATGACCCGCGCTTCGAAGATCGGTTGAAGGAGGCCGCCCGGCTGACCGGCCTCGCGCGCCTGCGCGCTTATGCGAAGCTCGACCGCCATCTCGCGGCGCGGGCGGCGCCGCAGGCGACCTTCGCGAGCGGCGAGAACAGTTATTTCCTCTCCGCGCGCATGGGCTGCGAGGTGCCGCACCCCATCTACGGTCTCGACTTCGCTGCGTTGTGCGTTCGGGACGACGCGTCGGACTGAGTCAGCGTCCGCGCGCGGCTCGCAGGCGAAGGCCGACGAATGACGCGACACCGGTCGCCAGTCCCACCGCGGCGCCCACGGCCGCCTGGCGGGTCCCGCCCTGCGGGTGGCGAGCGATCGAGCCCAGGCCACCGAGGCCCAGGGGAAGCAGGAACGCGAGCGACGTCGCGAGCCCGGGCGTGTAGGGACGCTGGTCGGCACTGACCGCCACGTGGACGATGCCGTTGCCGATGTGGGTTCCGCATGCGGCGGCGCCAAGTTGAGGGAGGCGCATGCCGGCCGCTCCCGCGGCGATCGCGAGCGCCCATTGAAGAGGGGCAGGAAGCCGCCCGGCCACACCCACTCCTCGGTCTGCTGCCAGAGGAGTCCAGGCAGGCAGGCAGGCCCACAGCACCCACTCAGCACGGTCGATGTCGCGCCGGGCCAGGACGGCGGTCGTCACGGGGGCCGCGGCGGCCGACACCCACGGCCAGCGCCCGTGTGTGCGATCGGTGTCGAAGAACCGGCTC
>DATFON010000294.1:0-26274 GCA_035265465.1 Solirubrobacterales bacterium
CGCCGCTTCTGGCCGGGGCCGACTCGGGCGAACACGCCGGGCTCCAAGCGATGCTCCTCGCCGTCGACGAGGAGCGTGGCCAAGCCGTCAAGCGCGATGTAGATCTCCTCTTGGCCGAGGTCGTTCTCGTCGGCCGAGTCGTTCGCGTGGTCGTGATTCGGGTACCCCTCCCACCCGGGTGGAAAGTGCATCACCTGCATCCCCACGGCGGTCGCCCCGAGCGACGCACGCGCCCGGTGAACGATTCCGTCGAAGATCGTCTCCATCTCGTCGATGCGCTTGATTGTGTAGTCACCCATCTCGAACTCCTTGGTCGGTTGCGAATGAGCAGATGCAACTCGTCCGCGAAACTCATCGTGGCGATGAATTTCGCCCGCGATCTGCATCTGCACAACCATGAGTCCGGCCTCCCGATCCCCTGAGACCATCGTTGCGTGAGCCCCGGGGCCGACGCGCAAGAGCTTTCGCTGGCCCGATCAGGGAGCGAGGCCGCGTTCGAGAGGCTCATCGAGCCGTACCGCCGCGAGCTCCAGGTCCACTGCTATCGGTTGCTCGGGTCCGTCCAGGATGCGGAAGACATGCTTCAGGAGACGCTGGTGTCGGCCTGGCGCGCCCTTGAGAGCTTCGAGGGGAGGTCGAGCATTCGAACCTGGCTCTATCGGATCGCGACGAATGCCTGTCTCGGAGCCCTGCGTCGAGGCCGGTCCCGGCGCGAGATACCTCCGCCGCCCGAACCGCCCGGCGAGTACCCACCGGCAAATCGAAGAGCCGTAGAGCCCGTCTGGCTCGAGCCCTATCCGGATTCCTGGCTGGAGGATCTTCCCGACTCGACTCCGGGACCCGACGCTCGCTATGACAGCCGGGAGGCGATGGAGCTCGCGTTCGTGGTTGCTCTCCAGAGGTTGGGCGCTCGCGAGCGAGCCGCCTTGGTGCTCCGGGACGTCCTTGGATTTCGAGCGGCCGAGACCGCGCAGCTCCTCGATGTGAGCGAGGCCTCGGTGAACAGCGCGTTGCAGCGGGCGCGCCAGAAGTTGGATCGGATCGGTCGCGAGACCGACCGTACCCGCGCTCCGCTGCCGGGATCTCCGGCCGAGCGCAAGATCGTCGCGCGCTTCGCGCGAGCGTTCGAGAGCGGTGACGTCGACGCGGTCGTCGCTCTGCTCACTACCGACGCCCGGCTCACGATGCCTCCCGAGCCGGTCGAATACCTTGGGACGGAGGCAATCCACTCGTTCCTGTCGACCGTCCCGGCGGGTGGCGCGCTGGAACGGTTCAGGCTGGTCGCAACGCGCGCGAACGGCCAGCCGGCGTTCGCGTGTTATCTGCGAATGTCGGAGGGCCCAGCTCGCGCGTACGGCCTTATGGTGCTCACGTTGACGGCCGGTCGTGTCTCAGCGATCACCGGGTTCCCGGACACCAGCGTCTTCGCGAGCTTCGGCCTGCCGCGGACCCTGCCCGAATAGCCGCGGAAGGGACCGCGGCCGTTTCGGCGGACCGCCGATCGACTGTTCACGGGCGCAGCAGTAGATTGAAACCCTGACTCCCGACTCGCCCGCCGAGAGCTCCCCGCCGCGCCGACCGGATCCGTCCGGATGGCGAGTGGACCCGGCGCCCGACGGTCGCGGGGCCCCGCCGAAGTCCAAGCCGCCGATGATCCCCCGGAGCCGGTGGTTCATCGCGATCCTGGTCGGGCTGCTCGTCGTGAACGTGGTGATCTCGTTCGTCACAGGCGGCGCACCGTCCCGCCAGCGGATCCCCTACCAGCCGTTCTTCGTCGACCAGGTCAGGGCGGACAACGTCAGCGAGATCAGCTCACAGGGGGACTCGATCGAGGGCGAGCTGAAGCGCGAGGCCACGTACCAACCACCCGGCGACGCCGCGGCCGTGATGGTCACGAGCTTCGAGACCGAGGTCCCCGCCTTCATCGATCGCGTGCAGGTCACCAGGCTGCTCGACCGGGGGAACGTCGTCGTCAACGCCGAGCCGCCCGACACCGGCCGGTCGCTGCTGGTGACCATCCTCCTCGGCTTCCTCCCGACCATCCTGCTCGTGGCGTTCTTCGTTTGGCTGGCGCGCCGGCAGCTCGGCGGGGGAGGGGGCGGCGTGCTCGGCGGCTTCGGCCGCTCCACCGCGCGGCGCAGCAAGCCCGGTGAGCAGGAGCGGGTCTGCTTCGACGACGTCGCCGGGATCGACGAGGCCGAGGATGAGCTTGTCGAGATGGTGGACTTCCTGAAGAACCCGCAGCGCTACACCAAGCTCGGCGCGCGGGTCCCGCGCGGCGTGCTGCTCTACGGGCTGCCCGGAACAGGCAAGACGCTGCTGGCGCGCGCGGTCGCGGGCGAGGCGGACGCCGCCTTCTTCTCCATGTCGGCCTCGGAGTTCGTCGAGGCCATTGTGGGCGTGGGGGCCTCGCGCGTGCGCGACCTCTTCAAGCAGGCCAAGGAGGCGGCGCCGGCGATCGTCTTCATCGATGAGCTGGATGCCATCGGGCGCTCGCGCTCGGGCAACGTGGGCGGGCTCAGCGGCGGTCACGACGAGCGCGAGCAGACGCTCAACCAGATCCTCACCGAGATGGACGGTTTCGAGCCCGGCACGAACGTCATCGTCCTGGGTGCGACCAACCGACCCGAGGTCCTGGACCAGGCGCTCCTTCGCCCCGGACGCTTCGACCGGCGCATCGCCGTCAACCCGCCCGACCTGAAGGGCCGCGTCCAGATCCTCAAGATCCACACCCGATCTGTCCCGCTGGCACCCGATGTCGACCTCGACCGCATCGCCGCCTCGACGCCGGGCGCGACGGGCGCCGACATTGCGCTGTTCGCCAACGAGGCGGCGCTGTTCGCTGCCCGGCGCGATCACGCCGCTGTGGAGCAGCGAGACTTCACCGACGCGATCGAGAAGACGCTCCTCGGCGCCGAGCGCCAGGTGGTGATGACCGACGCGGATCGCGAACGCACCGCCTACCACGAATCCGGCCACGCACTGGTCGGCATGCTCACTCCCGGCGCCGACCCGGTGCGCAAGGTCTCGATCATCCCTCGCGGCCAGGCGCTGGGCGTCACGCTCGCCACCCCCGAGGCCGACCGCTACAACTACGCCCGCGACGATCTGATCGCGAAGATCAAGGTCGCGCTCGGCGGACGCGCGGCGGAGAAGGTCGTCTTCGGCGACATCACCACCGGAGCGGAGTCAGACATCCAGAACCTCACGCAGGTCGCCCGCGGGATGGTGGGTCGCTGGGGAATGAGCGACGCGATCGGACCGATCGCCGTCACTGAGGGCCGCCAGGACGGCGTGCTGCTCCCGGGCTCGCTCCCGGCCTCGCCGCCGACCCAGCAGCTCGTCGACGAGGAGGTCCGGAGAATCGTCGACGGCGCCGAGCAGGACGTGATCAAGCTGCTCGAGCGCGAGCGCGAGCGGCTCGATGCCCTGGCCCACGCGCTGCTGGAGCGCGAGACGCTCGACCAACCGGAGGCCTACGAAGTGGCGGGCGTGGACCTTCCCGATGTCGACCGCGGCGAGCAGGCAAAGGCCACCGCCGGCCCGTAGCGTCGTGGTCGTATCGTTGAGCCACGGGTGGCAGATCGACTACTACCGCGAGAGGCTGGAACGAAGATGAAGCAACGAAAGCTCGCAGATCTAGAGGTATCGGCCATCGGGCTCGGCTGCATGGGCATGTCCGCGTTCTACGGCAACACCGACGAGGACGAGGCCGTCGCGACCATCCAGCGGGCGCTGGAGCTCGGCGTCAATTTCATCGACACCGCGCAGCTCTACGGCCCGCTGACCAACGAGCAGCTGGTCGGGCGCGCGATCGAGGGGCATCGCGACGATTACGTGATCGCGACCAAGTTCGCCCGCCGCATGGATGACGCGACGCCGGGCGACATGTCGACGATCGGCCCGCCGGACGGCTCCCCCGAGCACGTGCGCAAGTCGATCGACGGCTCCCTGCAGCGCCTCGGCACGGACCACGTGGACCTGTACTACCAGCACCGCGTCGACCCGAACGTCCCGATCGAGGAGACGGTTGGCGCGATGGCCGAGCTGGTCGAAGCGGGCAAGGTCCGGCACATCGGGCTCAGCGAGGCCGCTCCGGAAACCATCCGCCGCGCGCAGGCCGTTCACCCGATCACCGCCGTCCAGACCGAGTACTCGCTGTGGACCCGCGATCCCGAGGCCGAGGTGATCCCGACCTGCCGCGAGCTCGGTATCGGCTTCGTGCCGTACTCGCCGCTGGGGCGCGGCTTCCTCTCCGGGCGCTTCACCTCGCCCGACGATCTCGACGAGGACGATTTTCGCCGTCACGGACCACGGTTCACCGGCGAGAACCTGGAGGCGAACCTGGCCGTCGCCGCCAAGGTGAAGGAGATCGCGACCGAGAAGGGGATCACCCCGGCTCAGCTCGCGATCGCCTGGATCTTCGCGCAGGGCGACGACCTGGTGCCGATCCCCGGGACCAAGCGCCGCACCTACCTCGAGCAGAACGTCGGCGCCGTCGACGTCGAGCTGACGGAGGCGGACCTCGCGCGCATAAACGCCGAGCTCCCGGAGGCCACCGGCGCGCGCTACGACGAAGCGGGGATGGCCTCGGTCAACCGCTAGTCGCTTAGGATCGAGGCGATCGGCGAGGGAATCAGGGAGTTCGCCACGCGCCACGGGCTCGACTACGTCGGGTCCAAGGAGCTGCGTGCCGTCACACCGGCGCTTCTGACCGGGCCGGACGGGACCGACGCCGACATTGCGGAGGGCCCGCTCGCAGACGGGCTGGACGGCACCCTCACTCATCACGTGTTCGCCGATGGCCGGGACCGCAGTCAGTCGACGGTCGTCGTCACGTCGGTTCCGGAGACCACCGCATTCATTCGGGCCCTGGTCTGTCGTGACCGGTCGCGACTGGGGGGCGCGGACCTCGCACAGCTTCCCGGGGAACGCTGGCAGCGCTCGGAGTTCGAGAGCGTCGAGTTCAACCGTCGCTACCAGCTGTTCACGCTGGTCGGCCAGGACACGCAGTTCATGTACGAGCTGTTCTCTCCGGCGCTGATCTCCTGGCTCTGCTCCGAGGTTCCCGCCGGCTTCGGCTTCGAGCTGAATGGAGGAAACCTGTCGGTCGCTCAGCCGGGCCACCTCGAGGATCCCGAGGAGTTGGAGCGCCTGTGCTCGCTGGCCGCATCGCTCGCCCAGCGGATTCGGACCGAGGCGATGGAGGAGGGTCCCGGCTCGCAGGTCTTCCGGGAGGAACGAGCGCTCACCGACCTGGACGCGGCGATCGGCGAGGTCGATTGGGCCGCGCCGCCACCGACAGTCGGCGCGGCGGTCGACGCGTACCGAGGCGTCGCCCTTCGCAGGGCCTGGGTGCTGCTGATGGCGTCGCTCTGGGCTCTCGTTCCGGCGGCCGTGATCGCCGGTGTGGCGACCCTGATCGCCGGGCCGATCGCTGGCGCGGTGGTCGGCATTCCGGTCCTCGCCGTGGCGTTCGTCGTCGCCCGTTCGGTCGTCGCGGTCAACTACCGGTTCGGCAGCGTCTCGGTGCAGCGCGTCGGGCTGGAGGCGTTTACCCGCGAGTACGCGCACTCGCGCGGGCTCGAGATCCAGAACCGCTGGGCGTTTCACTCCGACATGCGCGGCTTTCCGATGCCGGGAGTCGCCGACCACGTTCTCGCGGGCAAGCTTCCCGGCGCCGGGATCGACGGGCGCTTCGTGATGTTCGGCGATGCGCCCGAGATGCGCTCCCGTGGCGAGGAGATGGCGTTGACCGCGGATCGTCCGCTGGCCGCCGACGGGCTCATGGTCCGGCTCCCCGAGTCGCCCGGCGTCGACCCCGCCACGGTGGCCGAGCTCCCCGAGGACTACCGGCTCGAGACCAGAGGCCGTGACCTGCTCGTCTGGAGGCCGGTCCAGGGAAACCTGATCCGCACCGCCGAGGGCTCCGACGCCTTCTGCGCGAAGGCGGGGCGGGTGGTGCAAGGGCTTGCGTCCCACGCCGGCCAACCGCCCGGATCCTGACGTCCGGCCGCGCCGGTGAAATGAGGGCGTGACCGGCTCCGAGCGCCTGGGCGACTACGAGCGCCGCTTCCGTCGTGCCGGCCTCCCGCTGTTAATCGAGGACTACTCGGCCTCGACCGACGTGTTCAACCGGGTCGTGCCCCTGCTGGCGCTCGTCTTCTTCGGCGAGATGCTCGGCGCGACCAGCCTGGACTGGTCGCTTGCCGCGAACGTCGGCGCGGCGCTGGGCGGGCTCGCGATCCTGCTCGCGGCGGGAGTCGTCGTCAATCGCGTCAGGGGCCGCCCCGCACTCGCGCTGCCCGACGACGTCGGCCGCCCGGAGCTGGGCGCGTTCGTGCTGCTCCCGGCGCTGCTTCCGCTGGCGTTCGGCGGGCAGTGGCGCAGCGCCGTCGTAACGGCGGCCGCCAACGCCGCCCTCCTGGCGCTGATCTACGGCATCGTCGGCTACGGCCTGCTCTCCATCCTGCGCTGGGCGCTCGCGCGGCTGCTCAGTCAGCTCGCTTCGTCCCTCGCACTTCTGACCCGGGCGATCCCGTTGCTCATGATCTTTTCCGTCGTCCTCTTCCTGACGACGGAGATGTGGCAGGTGTTCTCGCAGGCCTCGGCTGCGTCGCTCGTGATCCTCGCCCTGCTGTTCATCGCGCTTGGCACGTCATTCCTGGTCGCCCGGCTGCCGCGAGAGGTGCGCTCGCTCGAGCGGGACCCAGGCGGCGAGAGCGCCGCGCTCGACCGCCGCCAGCGACTGAACGTCGGCCTCGTCCTGTTCGTGAGCCAGGCCCTCCAGGTGCTCCTGGTGAGCCTTGCCGTCGGCGCGTTCTTCGTCGTGTTGGGGACGCTGCTCATCGATGCGGGCGTCCTGGACTCCTGGATCGGCTCCGGCGGCCATGTCCTGCTCAACATCGACTTCTTCGGCCACCAGGGGATCGTTACGGAGGAGCTGTTGCGAGTCTCGGGCGCGATCGCGGCCTTCACCGGCCTCTACTTCGCGATCTCGATGCTCACCGACGACGTCTATCGCCGCGAGTTCCTGGACGAGCTCACGGCCGAGATGCGAGAGACCTTCCGAGCTCGCGGCGAGTACCTGCGGCTCCGCGGGAGGACTGGCCTGCCCGCCGAGACGTAGCGCGCGCCGCTCAGCACGCCGCCGCCTGAAAAGATGTGGCCGTGGGCTTCGACCAGTACCACGAGCCGGCCGCGGAGCTTCCGCATGAGACACGAACGTTCGCCCGGCTGTGTGCTTCGCTGACCGAGGAGGCGGAGGCGATCGGCTGGTACGAGCAGCGCCTCGCCGTCGAGCCCGATCGCGGCGCCAAGGAGATCATGCGCGACGCCCAGGGGGAGGAGTTCAAGCACTTCTGCATGGACCTCGAGTTTCTCTTGCGCAGAACTCCCCTGTGGCGCGAGATCGCCGAGGGAATCCTGTTCACCGACGGCGACATCGTCGAGCACGGTGAGGAGGCAGAGGAGGAGGCCGTCGAGGGCGAGGCCTCCCGCGGCGCACCGCTCAGCGGCAGCGAATCGCTCGGCATCGGCGCCCTGAGGGAGGGCGCATCGTGAGCCACCTTCTGCGCGAGCACGCGCCGATCACCCAAGCGGGCTGGAGCCTCCTCGACGACGAAGCTCGCGAGCGGCTGGCGCCCGCACTGGCGGCCCGCAAGCTGGTGGACTTCGCCGGGCCGCACGGATGGGCGCACTCGGCAACGAACCTGGGACGCGCGGAGCGGATCGCGGACGCGCCCGAGGGCGTCGTCGCCGCGACGCGCCGCGTCCTGCCGCTTGTCGAGGCGCGCGCCCCGTTCTCGGTTGCGCGCTCGGAGTTGGCCGACGCCGACCGCGGCGCCGAGGACGTCGACTTCGAGGAGCTCGATTCCGCCGCGCACCGCATCGCGGTCGCCGAGAACGCGGCCGTGTTTCACGGCTGGGGCGCGGCCGCCATCTCCGGCATTGCGGAGACGACAACTCACGACACGATCGCGCTGGGTGAGGACTGCGAGCGCTATCCGCGCCACGTCGCCGTGGCCGTCGACACCCTGCGCGGGGTAGGCATCGACGGGCCCTATGGCCTGGCGCTCGGTCCCGAAGCGCACACTCGCGTCCTGGAGACGAGCCAGCACGGCGGCTATCCGCTGCTCGAGCACCTGCGCGAGATCCTGGGTGGACCTCTGGTGTGGGCGCCGGGGGTGGAGGGTGCCGTCGTGCTGAGCGTCGGGGGAGGCCACTTCCTCTTCGAGTCCGGCGAGGACCTCTCGATCGGCTACGAGAGCCACGACGCCGAGTCCGTTCAGCTCTACCTGGAGGAGAGCTTCAGCTTCCGCATCGCGACGCCGGAAGCCGCGGTCGCCCTCACGCCCTGACCCGGGGCGCGGGCCGCCCGCCGCCAGAATCAGCGAATGGCGGCCACCGACGCAACTCGATTCTCCGGGCGGACGGCGTGGGCACGCAGCCTCGAGACGCCGCTCAGCTCGTTCCTGCGCACCGAGACCGGGAGCGCAACCGTCCTGCTCGGTGCGGCACTCGCCGCGCTCGTGTGGGCGAACGTGGACTCGGCCTCGTACGAGAGCGTCTGGGGGACGGACCTGTCGATCCGGATCGGCGACGCCGGAATCTCACAGAGCCTGGGACATTGGGTGAACAGCGGCCTCATGACGTTCTTCTTCTTCGTCGTGGGGCTCGAGGCGCGCCGCGAGTTCGACCTGGGAGAGCTGCGCGAGCGGCGCATGGTGACGCTGCCGATCGTGGCCGCCCTCGGCGGGATGGCCCTCACGGTCGCGATCTTCCTGGCGATCAACGCGGGACACCCCTCGGCCGCGGGCTGGGGGGTGGCGATGTCGACGGACACGGCCTTCGCGCTGGGCGTCATCGCTCTCGTCGGCCCGCGCTTCTCGGACCGGTTGCGCGCATTCATCCTGACCGTCGCCGTCATCGACGACCTTGGCGCCCTGGCGGTGATCGCGGTCGTCTACACGGAAACGCTCGACCTCGTCGCGCTGTTTGTCGGCATCGGCCTGTTCGCGGCGATCGTCGTGGCCGCCCGGGCGCGTATCGGGTCGGGCCTCCTCTACCTGGCTCTCGGGACGGCGGCGTGGGTCGCGCTCTTCGAGTCGGGCGTCGATCCCATCGTGATCGGTCTGGCGATGGGGCTCTTGACCTACGCGGCGCCGGCTGAGCGCGGAGACCTCGAGCGGGCAACCGACCTCTTCCGGGAGTTTCGCGAGCAGCCGACGCCCGAGCTTGCGCGTTCGGCGCGGCTGGGGCTCGAATCGGCCGTGTCGCCGAACGAGCGACTCCAGCACCTCTATCACCCGTGGACCAGCTATGTGATCGTGCCGCTGTTCGCGTTCGCGAACGCCGGCATCGCGATCGACGGGGACCTCCTGTCCCGTGCGCTCGGCTCCCCGATCACCCTCGGGATCATCATCGCCTACATCGTGGGCAAGCCAGTCGGCATCGCGGGCGGCGCGTGGGTGGTGACGAGGTTGAGTCGCGGGCGAGTGCGCCCGCCAGTTGGCTGGTCGGGCGTCGTGGGTGCCGGCGCCGCGGCCGGTATCGGGTTCACGATCTCGCTGCTCATCGCGTCGCTGGCGTTCGAGGGGGCCGACCTGGAGGAGGCGAAGCTCGGGGTCCTCATCGCAGCGGTGGGCGCCACGCTCCTCAGCTGGGCCGTGTACCGCGTCACCCGGCTCCTGCCTCAGCGTGTTCGAATGCGTGCGCTCATGGGACCCGCGGAGACGATCGTCGACCTGGCGGTCCCGGTGGATCCCGACGCCGACCACATCCGCGGGCCCCGCGAGGCGCCCGTCACGATCGTCGAGTACGGGGACTTCGAGTGTCCGTACTGCGGGCAGGCCGAGTCGGTGATCCGCGAGCTCCTGTCCGACTACGGCGACACCCGATACGTGTGGCGGCACCTGCCGCTGACGGACGTCCATTCCCGAGCCCAGCTCGCGGCGGAGGCCTCCGAGGCCGCGGCGCGGCAGGGCAAGTTCTGGGATATGCACGACCTCCTCCTCGACCATCAGGACGCGTTACGACCCCCCGACCTCATCGGCTACGCGGAGCAGATCGGGCTCGACGTCGACCGGTTCACCGACGACCTGCGCAACCACAGGGGCGCCGCTCCGGTGGCGCGCGACGTGGACAGCGCCGATCTGAGCGGGGTCTCGGGCACCCCGACCTTCTTCATCAACGGCCGGCGCCACTACGGCCCCTATGACATCGACACCCTGTCGAAGGTGGCGCGGCTCGCCGGCGCTAGGGTCCTTGCGAGACCGAGCTCAGGGTAGGACGCGTGCGCTACCCGCGTTCCACGGGATGCCCCAGGTCGCGCCAGGTGCTGACTCCACCGTGCGCGACGTGGACGACCTTGCCGAACCCTTCGCGCTGCAGCAGCGATGCCGCGAGACCGCTGCGCTTGCCCCCGCTGCACATTGCCGCGATCTCACGGTCCGTGGGCAGCTCGTCGAGGCGGTCCAACAGGTGGCCGTACGGGATATGGATGGAGCCCGGGACGTGCCCCTCCGCGAACTCGTCGGGGTCGCGAACGTCCAGGACGACGATGTCGTTCCGATCCTCCAGCCGCGCGGCGAGCGCGTCCGGATCGATCATTTCGATTCGCTCCACCGAGCGGTCCTCCGAGCGCCACGACGTCATGCCCCCCTGGAGAGATCCCCGTACACGGAGACCGACGGACGCCAGGAGCTCGGCTGCTTCGAGCTCGTAGCCGTCCGAGGCGGCCACCACGATCAGCTCGACGTCCTGGTCGACCACCCGCGCGACCTTGGTCGCAAATCCGGTGTCGTACGCGGACGCGCTGATCGCGCCGGGGATGTGGGCCTCGTCGAACTGCTCGTTGGTGCGGGCGTCGACGAGAATCGCCCCCTCGGCGATCGCCACCTCGACCGCACGCGGCGAGAGTGGGGCGGGAGCGCCTAGCTCCTCGATCAGGTGGCCCTTGTTGAGGGAGACGATGTGCTCCACGTGCGGGGGCTGCTCGCCAAGCGAGGCGAGGGACGCCTCAACGAACGACTCGAGCGTGGGATGGCCGAGCGCTTCGTTGTGGTGCCGCTCGGTTCCGATGGTCGAGGCGGCGGCGTTCTCGATCGCCGACGAGCCGCAGAGGGAACCACCGAGGTGTCCCGGGAACACGGCGACATCGTCGTCCAGGCGCAGGAGGCGCTCGTGCAGGGAGCGGAAGATCTCGGCCGCGCCGGCACGCGGCTCGACGGCCAGGTCCGGCCGCGCGACGTCCCCGATGAAGAGCGAATCGCCCGTCAGCACCGCCCACAGGCGCCCGCTCCCGACCTCGCGGACGGCGAACGAGGTGTGCTCGGGTCGATGGCCGGGGGTGTGGATGGCCTCGACCTCGACCGTCCCCAGGCGCAGAGTCCACCCGTCGCCGATCGCGTTATGCGGATACTCGACCTCCGCCAGCTCGTGGATGTGGATCGTGGCGCCGGTGGCGCGGGCCAGCCGGCCGTGACCCGATACGTGATCGGCGTGGTTATGGGTCTCGAGCACATGCTCGATCCGGACGCCGTGCAGGCGGCTCAGCCGCAGGTAGGGATCGATGTTCCACTGGGGATCAACCACCGCGGCCACGCCGTCGGAGGTGTCACCCAGCAGATAGGAGCCGCAGCCGAGATCCTCGTGGATGATCTGACGAAAGAGGGTTGACATCGCCGCCCCAATTCTCCTCTAGGCCGGGACGCGCAACACGAGAATCGTGATGTCGTCGCGCGGGCCGCGATCGCCTCCGTTGAGGACGACCCCCTGGACCCCCGACGCGATGTCCGCCGCGCCGCGGCCGGCGCATGCCTCGAGCGCCTCGGCGACCTCCTCCTGCGTCACGATCCGCTCGGGCGCGTACGCGTCGGTCAAGCCGTCCGTGTAGAGCAGCAGGGCGTCGCCCGGCCCGAGGTCGGCGCGGTAGTCCGCGAGCATCGGGTTCGGCACCGCCCCAAGCAGCGTTCCGGCCCCACCCACCTGCCCGACCGCGCCATCGTCCCGCACGACGAGGGGAAGCGGGTGCCCGGCCACCGAGAGAATCACGCGGGCGCCTCCGCCTGGTCTTGGGATGAGCCGGCCATAGGCGACGGTGCAGGTCTCCCCTGGCGCCTGACGGAGGATGGCGTCGTTCAGCAGCTCCAGGATGCGGCTGGGCCGATCCTCGTGGACGGCATCCGCGCGAAGTGTGTAGCGGGCCAGAGCAGTGGTGCGGGCAGCCGCGGGTCCCTTGCCCCCGATATCGCCCAGCATCACGTCCCATCGGTGTGCCCCGCTCTCGAACCAGTCGTAGAAGTCGCCCCCAACAAGCTCGCCCTCGCCCGCGGGCCGGAAGTTGACGGCGGTTTCGATTCCGGGGATCTCCGGCAGGTGGGCGGGAAGCAGGCCCATCTGAAGGGTCTCGGAGATGTATCTGGCGGCGTCCTCGATGCGGCGGCGCTCGGTCATGACGGCGGCGAGCACCAGCGCGGACATCGCCGCCACCCCGGTGAACATCTGGGCGAGCTGGAGCCGGTCGTCCAACGAGAAACCCGAGAAGGACCCGTGGTCGTTCGCCGTGAGCGGAATCGCAAAGCCGGCGACCACCAGGCTCGCCGCGACCGCGCCCGGCTGCCAGAACCGCAGTGCGGCCCAGATCATCAACGGGAAGACGAGAAAGGCGCGCGGGACGTCGTCGTAGAAGACGAAGAAGGACACACCCGCAAGCCCGATGCCGAGAACCAGCGCCTCGAACGGCCTCCCCGGAGCGCGTCGGTACGGCCAGTGGGCGATCGCGACCATGATCGCCGGGGCCACGAGAAGATCGCCGCCCACGTCGCCCAGCCACCACGTACGCCACGCGGACCCGATGTCGCCGCCGCTGACCTCGCCGGCCAAGTGGAGGCTGGCCACTCCGATTGTGGCGCTCACGGTGGTGCTGACGATCCCAGCCAAAATCGCCAGTGCGATTACGTCTCTCACCCGTTCCAGTGAGGGGCGAAAGTCGGCGATCTGGCGCAGGAGATAGGCACCGACCAGCGCCTCGCCGGTATTGCCGATCGTGATCCCGAGCGTGGCGTAGGCGGGGATTCCGGTCCAGCTGTTCGCAAGCAACGCGCCGAGCGCCACGCCTGGCCACATCCGATACCCCCAGAAGACCAGCGCCGCGAGCGCGATGCCGGTGGGCGGCCAGACCGCGCTGATGCTGGCGTTCATGAACGCCAGGCTCAGTCCGAGCTTGGCGGATCCGTAGTAGACCGCCGCGAGGCCCAGGAGCTTGAGCGCATAACGCCCGCGCTCCCCACTGATCGCCTGCCGCCAGTTCACGAGTTTCAGCCCGGATCAATCGAGGCGAAGAGCTCGGCGACGAGGGCCGAGTCGACGTACGCGGTGAGGCTCGGGGCCTCGAGCACGGCGTCGAGCCGTTCATACGTCGCCTGCCTGAACTCCTCCCTGGACCGATGCTCGCCGGCAAGGGGATGGGTGCCCATCACGGTCCAGTGCACGTCGTCGGCGACGTGGTCGAAGAGCGGCTCCGCGTCGCGGCGCTCGTACTCCAAGAAAGGCCGCTCCAGGAGCGACCGCTTGCGTTCGGTAGCCGATGCCCCCGATTCCACGAGCCCATCCTTCCATGCCCTGCCGCGCACAAGCGTGCGCGGCCGCCGCCGGCCGCCGCGTTAGGCCTGGGCTGCGGCCGGCTCCGGCGTAGGGTTCGCCGGCTGCTCCGGCTCCTTCGGGCGGTCGCGCCGCAGGCGGAGACCCAGGAGCGGGAACACGAGCGTCGAGATGATTGCAGCGCCGACCAGGGCGGCGGCGGTGGACGGGTGCATCTTGCCACCGTCCAACGCCAGCGTGGTTATCGCCACGACCAGGGGGAGCTCGGTGGCGCAGAAGATGCCGAGCGCCGTGCGATCGCGGAGGGAAAACACGCCGCGGTAGAGCAACAGCGCCGGAACGCCGCGCACGATGAGGAACATCGCGACGAACAACGGGAGCTTCAGCAGCGCAACCGGGTCCGTGAAGAGCTCGTCGGCGTTGAAGGCCATCCCGCTCGTCACGAAGAAGAAGGGGATCAGGAAGCCGTAGCCGACCGCCGTGAGCTTCGACTCGAAGACGCGGAGCTCACGGCCGCGAAGCGCGAGGCGCATGATCATCCCGGCGACGAAGCCCCCGAGCAACAGGTCAAGCCCGAGCTCGCTCGCGAGAGCAACGAGCGCGAACACCAGGACGACCGCAAGCCTGACCCCGAGCTGGCTGGACGCCTCGAAGGTCCGCTCGATGAGCGCCCAGCCCCGCCACGCGGAGCGAACGGCGAGGATGCCCGTCGCAACCGCCAGCGCGACGAAGAGCACGAGAATCAGCGCCTCGTGCAGCGGGTGGCCCGTCGACAGCACCAGCGTCACGAGCAGGATGGGCCCGAATTCCGCCGCGGCCCCGGCCGCGAGGAGGTACGTGCCGAAGCGTGTGCGGAGCTCGCCGGCGTCCCGAAGGATCGGGATCAGGGTCCCGATGGCGGTCGTGGCTATCGCCGATCCCGTGTAGAGGCCGGAAACCACTACGCCGGTGGCGGCGAGCACGCCGGCCATGGCGTACGCCAGCACCAGCGAGATCAGCCAGCCCGTGCCCGCGAGCTTGAGCGGCTGGCCCTTGATCCGCTCGAAGTTGATCTCATAGCCGGCGAAGAAGAAGAGCATCCCGAGGCCGAGGTTGCCGAAGAACTGGGTCGCGGGATCGAGCCGGGCGATTCCGGCCACCTGTGGGCCGACGAGGATGCCGAGCACCAGCTCGACCACGACCACCGGGATCACCAGGCGGGGTCCGACGATCGTCACGAGCAGTCCGGCGAGCGCCGCGATCGCGACGATCACGAGGAACGACGCCGCGTCGACGCCGATCACCGGGTGCCCTCCGTGCTGGCGATGGAGGGGAATCTAAGCGGAGCGCCGGGCGCCCCGGGACCCATTCACTCCAGATCGCGTGGCCTGACGAATGCCACCAATCGTGCCCTGTCGGCGTCTAGAGCACTCCACGTCCCGCCGAACTCGAGGATCGCGAGCGCCCCGGTCGGGTACTTGCGCGCGAGCTTCGCCAGATCCGCCCCCCCGTTGGCAAGGTCCAGAGCCAGGCGCTCGATTGCCGGGTTGTGCCCGATGAGCATGGTCGAAGGGACCGCGTCGGGGATTCGCTGAAGCCGCCCAAGCAACCCGGCGGCCGACAGCTCGTACAGCTCGGATTCGACCCGCACCTCCGGCGAGGGCCCGAGCCCCGGCGCGACGCCGTCGAGCGTCTGGCGAGCACGGACCGCGGAGGAGCACAGCACCAAGGCGGGCTCGACCCCGTGCTCCCGCATGTGCACGGCCATGGCCTCGGCGGCCCGCCGCCCGCGCGAGGCCAGCGGACGGTCGTGATCGGCGAGGCTCGAGTCCTTGTGGCTCGACTTCGCGTGACGCAGCAGGAGGAGCTTCTTGACGGCCATGATGATCTGGACCATGACGCACGCCGACCGATCACGCAGGCTCGAGCGGGCTGAGAGACTTGTGCTCGCGCCAGACTCGTTCAAGGGAACCCTGACCGCGCCGCAGGTCGCAGCCGCGCTGGCCGGGCCACTGGAAGAAGCCGGGTACCAGGTGGACCGGTGCCCTCTCGCCGACGGGGGCGAGGGCACGGCGGATGCCCTGCTCGTCGCGCGTGGCGGGCAGCTTGTTGAGGTCGATGCCCACGATCCGCTCGGCCGAGCTTTTGGGTCGTCGTTCGCGCTCCTTGGCGATGGTGCGACGGCGGTGGTTGAGACGGCGGCGGCGAGCGGGTTGGCCCTGCTGGCACCCGGCGAGCGCGATCCGGAGCGTGCCTCGACGCGCGGCACCGGCGAGCTCATCGTTGCCGCGGCCAGGCGCGCGCCGGAGGTTCTGGTGGGCGTTGGCGGCAGCGCCACCACGGACGGCGGGCGCGGCGCGCTCGAGGCGATCGCGATGTCCGGCGGCCTTGGCGGCGCACGGATCATCTGCCTCTGCGACGTTCGAACCCCATGGGAGCTCGCCGCCCGGACGTTCGGCCCACAGAAGGGCGCGGACGCGGCAGCGGTGGCCAGACTCTCGGCGCGCTTGGAGCGGTTTGGTCGAGAGCTGCCGCGGGATCCTCGCGGCATCCAGGGTTCGGGCGCCGCCGGCGGACTCGCCGGCGGATTGTGGGCCGTATGCGGCGCCAAGCTCGTCGAAGGCGCCCCGTTCGTCTTGAATTCTGTGGATTTCGATGCCCGGCTGCGAGGAGCCACGGCCGTGGTGACCGGTGAGGGCCGACTCGATACGACCACCCTGGCGGGCAAGGCCGTGAGCGAGGTCGCCCGTCGCGCAGGCCTCGCGGGCATCCCGGCCCACGCGGTGGTGGCGGAGGATGCGACTACGGCGGCCGACCGGCGAGCGCTTGGCCTCGCCTCGATCCGCCAGGCCTCGACGGCCGAGGAGGTCTCGAGCGCCGCGGCCGAGCTCGCGCGAAACCTGGCGTCAGGCTAGCCGGACAGCCGCCCGGTGGTCTGGATCAGGCGCCGACCGGCGGCCCGGATTCCGGGGGCAGCTTGTCCAGCGCCTCGAGCTCGAAGCGCAGGAGCTCGACGAGGCGGCTTCCGGGGATCGCCTCCTCAAGCATCGCGAGGGACTTGCGGTAGCGCTCCCGCTTGACCCGCACCTCATCGCCGCCGACGCCTCTCGCGATCATGGTGCGGAGCTCCCGGACCTTGGAGATCTTGTCCGCTGCGTAGACGGCCGGCGCATAGCCGCCCGCCTTGCGCACGCGCTCACGAACATCGTCCTTTTGGTCCTCCGCGTTCGCGATCGAGGGATCGTCGCTCACGGTCGCCACGAGCTCGGCGACGTCAGGGCCGAATTGCGCCTCCAGCTGCGATCGCTGGACGTCGGTGTCCTCCAGCACGTCGTGGAGCACCGCCGCCGCGACCACGTGATCCGGGTAGTGGGAGCGCTCCAGCAACGAGGCGGCCTCGATCGGATGGAGGACGAACGGGGCCTCGTCGGCGCGACGGCGCTGGCCGGCGTGGTGCTCGCTGGCGAACTCGATCGCGGCCTGCGTGAGAGGCAGGCGATCGATGAAGCTCAGGTTCGGGTTGGGATCCGGCTCGTCAGGCACCTTGACAGTGTGGCGCGGCGGCGGCACGTTCGGTGAACCAACCGTGAACGTGTCGCCATCGTTCACGGCTCGTTCACCACTTGGCCATCCCGCCATGGCAGGGTCCGGGCTCTGGGAGTGGAGATCGAGCGGAAGTTCCTGGTGCCCGAGTTCCCTGAGGGGCTCGAAGGATGTCGCTCGGAGGAGATCGAACAGGGCTACCTGGCCATAGCTGCGGAGTCCGAGGTTCGGTTGCGGAGAATCGGGGAAGCGATGGTCTTGACGGTGAAGCGAGGCTCCGGCAGCGAGCGATTGGAGGAGGAGATCGAGATCACCGAGAGACAGTACCGAGCGCTATGGCCGCTGAGCGAGGGCCGGCGGGTGACCAAGCGACGCTTCTATGTCCCGGTGGGCGACCTGGTTGCAGAGGTGGACGTCTACGGCTCGGATCTCGACGGCCTAGTGACGGCCGAGGTCGAGTTCCCCTCGCACGACGAGAGCCAGGGCTTTCAGCCGCCCGGGTGGTTCGGAACCGACGTGTCCGGGGACTCCCGGTTTGCCAATCAGTCTCTGGCACGCAATGGATTGCCGGACGTGAGCGAATGACGACGCCCCTCACACCGCAACGCTCGACCTCGCGACGCGCTCAGCGGACGTTGGCCCGCGCGGCCAGCGACCGGCGGCTTCTGGCCGGCGCCGCGGCGACCGCCGGGGCCGCGCTGGCGGCCGGCGTTGCGCGCGAGCTCATATCCCGGGAACACGGGGACGACGGGGCGGACCCGGCGCGCGTCTACCGCATCCGGCGGGGCGAGAAAGCCGCCGAGGCGGTGCGCCGGATCATGACCGGCCGCTTGGACGATGCCCTCGAGCAGCTGCGCGAGCATCTCGACGACGATGTCGCAGGGGCGATCCACGAGACGCGAAAGGACCTGAAGAAGGCGCGGGCCGTCCTGCGCCTGGTGCGCGCCCGCATGGACGACGAGGTCTATCGCCGCGACAACGCGCGCCTTCGCGATGCTGCGCGGGCGCTTGCTGGCTTGCGCGATGCCGAGGCCAAGGTCGGAACCATTGAGGCGCTCGAGGAGCGGTTCGGGGACGAGCTCCACCCCGAGATGATCGAGTTGAAGCATGAGCTGGAGGCGGACCGGGACGCCGTCGGGACTGCCGACGCGGATTCGGACTCACCAATCCGCGTCCCCGCCCGGCAGGCGAGCGATGCGATCGACGCCGTCCGGGAGTCGGTCGACTCGTGGTCGTTCTCCAAGTCGGGATGGAAGCTTCTCGAGCCCGGCGTCGAGCGCAGCTATGCGCGTGGGCGCAACCGCTTCAGCGACGTTCGCAGCGAGCCGAGCCCGGAGAACATCCACGCGTGGCGAAAGCGGGTCAAGGACCTCTGGTACGACCTGCGGCTCCTGCGCAACAGCTGGCCCGACTTGATGGGCGAGATGGGGGACGGGGCGCACCATCTGTCCGACGTGCTGGGCGACCATCACGATCTCACGGTGCTCGCCGAGGACATCCACAGCCGCGACAGGTTCTCGGCCGACGGCGACGAGCTAGCCGCGCTCATGGGCGTCATCGAGAGCCGCCAAGAGGAGCTCCTGGAGGCCGCGGTGCCGGTTGGCGAGCGCCTCTACGCCGAGTCCCCCAAGGACTTCACGAAGCGCATGCGCGCCTACTGGCGAGCCTGGCGCCCGGGCTAGCTCGATCGCAGCTCAAAGGTCGGCCAGGCGTCGCCCCAGAAGGCGCCGCTCCGCGTCCGCGTCGGCAAGCTCGATCGCCCGCTCGTAGGCCGCGCGGGCCTCATCGCCGCGACCGAGCCGGCGCAGGAGCTCGCCCCTGGTCGAATGGAAATAGAGGTAGCCGTCGAGCTCGAGACGGTCAACCCGCTCGAGGGCCTCCAGCGGCGCCCCTGCCTCGGCGATCGCAACCGCCCGGTTGAGCTCGACGACCGGCGAGCCGGTCAGCTCGGCGAGCTGCCGATAGAGAGCGGCGATCTCCTCCCAGTCGATCGGGTCGTCCGCATGCAGGGACGCGATCGCCGCCTGGAGCACGTAGGGTCCGCGGCCGCCCAGCGCGATCGCCCGATCGAGCATCGCCCGTCCTTCGGCGAGCTCGTCGCCGTTCCAGAGCGACCGGTCCTGATCGACGAGGAGCACGAGCTCCTCGCCTCGAAAGCGCGCCTCCCGCCGCGCGTCGTGCAGGAGCATCAGTGCGAGCAGCCCGGCTGCCTCCGACTCGTCGGGCATCAGCTCGACAAGCGCCCGCCCGAGGCGGATCGCCTCGGTCGCGAGCTCCTGGCGTCCGCCGTATCCCTCGTTGAATATGAGGTAGACGACCGCGAGCACCGCGGCGAGCCGGTCGGGCAGCAGGTGGGCCGGCGGGACACGGAACGGTATGCCCGCCGACTTGATCTTGCGCTTGGCGCGCACGAGCCGTTGGGCCATCGTCGTTTCCGGGACGAGGAAGGCGCGCGCCAAGCGGTCAGTTGGCAGCCCACCCAGCGTCCGCAGCGTGAGCGCCACCTGCGCATCGAGGGCGAGCGCCGGGTGGCAACAGGTGAAGAGCAGCTCGAGCCGCTCGTCCGGGATCGTCGCGTCGTCAGGGAATTCGTCCACTTGTTCGGGAACCTCGAGGAGCTTCGTCTTCTCGGCAAGGGTGCGGTCGCGGCGGATACGGTCGATTGCGCGGTTGCGCGCGGTCGTGACCAGCCACGCCCGCGGGTTCGCCGGCGTGCCATCGCTCGGCCAGCGTCCCGCCGCGAGCGCGAACGCCTCCTGGACGGCATCCTCGGCGAGGTCGAAGTCGCCGAGGAAGCCGATCAGGAGGGCGAGGACGCGCGGCCGCTCCTTGCGGTAGAGGCGCTCGAGCTCGCTCAGCGCTCCACCACCGGCCGTACCTCGACCGAGCCGCCCATTCGGGCAGCCGGCACCCGCGCCGCAATCTCGAGCGCCGCGTCGAGGTCGTCGGCCTCGAGCATGTAGAAGCCGCCGAGCACCTCCTTCGTCTCGGCGAAGGGACCGTCGGTGGTCAGCGCGTTTCCATGCTCCACCCGGACCGTCGTGGCTGTCTCAGCCGGCTGGAGTTGGGCGCCGTCGATGACTCCTGGCGTCTCCGAGATGGCGAAATACTCGCCGAGGATCCCGTTCTGCTCGGCCTCCGAGAGATTGTCGAAGTCGGCGCGGCGACGGGCCTCGTTTGAGTAGATGAGCAGCATGTACTTCATGGGACCTCCTTGGGTCTCTGGGATTGTCTCGCCCTAAGACGAACGGGAGCGAGCCAAATCGACACCGCGCTGAACGAGTCAACCGTTAGGCTGTGTCGCAAATGGCTGGTGAGAGCAAGTTGTCGAGGCCGGCGCTGGCGGCCCTCGTGGGTGCCGCGGTCACGCTGGCGATTGCCTCCCCGGCATCGGCGAAGCCCTGCGTGCACTGGATGGCGGGCTATGACGCACCGGACACGCCGAAGAGCCTCGACAAGGTGGGAGTCCTGCGGATCGGCCCCAGGCACGCGCCTAACATCCTGGTCCTGAATCCGGGCACCTCCGCCGGTTCCGCGTACTTCGCCCCGCTCGCGCGGAAGATCGTCAGGAGGATCGACGGCTGGCGGGTCTGGTCGGTCGAGCGGCGCGAGAACCTCCTCGAGGATCAGTCGGTGTTCAACCGGGCCAAGCGCGGCGTCGCGTCGCCACAGGAGGTCTTCGACTACTACCTGCGCTGGCTCACCGACCGAAGCATCACCAATCACGTCGAGCCGGTCCCCAACTCGGAGGTCGAGTTCGCGAAGAAGTGGGGGATGCAGGTCGAGGTCCGCGACCTCCGCAAGGTGGTCAGGGCGGCAGAGGACGACGGCCGGCACGTGGTCGTCGGTGGGCATTCGCTCGGCGGGTCGATCACGACGGCCCACGCCACCTGGGACTTCAACGGCAAGCCGGGCGCCACGGGACTGTCCGGCCTCGTGTTCATCGACGGGGGCTCGAGCCCTGACCCGGTTACCGAGGCGGAGGCCAAGAAATCCCTGAACGATCTCCGCAAGGCGCCGTCGCCCTGGCTGTCGTTCGGCGAGATCCCGGCGCCGTTCGCAGGCCTCTTCGGCACCGGCGGGGCATCATCGACCAAGATGGTGCCGGATGGTCCCTCCCTCGCGCAGGACTGGCCTGGGCTGCCGGACAACTTGAGGCCACCGGTGCCGGTGACGAACGAAGCCCAGTTCGGCTACGCGGCGGACGTCAAGACCTCGCCGGAGCCACTGGCCGCATTCCAGGTCCACGCCGGTCACGTCCAGAGGGGCGATTGCGATCCCTGCGCTTGGGTCAGGGGCGATGCGATCACCCCGGTCCAGCGCTACGCCAGCATGATCTCGGGCTGGGACCTGCCCGGCGTCGATGGCACGGCCTGGTACCACCCGATGCGCCTGACAATCGACTCGGGGGCCGTCGGCGACGGCAACAGAAACCCGGCGCAGGAGGTCCTTCACGTCAAGACGACGCACGGCGACGACATTCAAGTCCCGATCTACGCCTTCGCGGCGGCACTCGGGGGCGGCAGGGTGATCGACGCGGCTCGGACACTGGCCAGGCAGTCGGATCTTCCGAGACGCAAGGTGACGATCGTCGATCGCGAGCACACCTACGCACACAACGATCCCAACTCGGCGTCTCCCAAGAACGCGTTCCTGAATCACCTGCTGCCATTCCTTCAGGGAATAGGCCGGGAATAGCTCCCAATGACGCCTTATTGCCGGTATGCGGCAAACAGGCGTCAACTCCGGCGAGCGCCATCCTCGGTGCCCTGTTTTCCGAGGGCCGCTCAGCCGATGACGGGAATGGCCCGCTCCGACGACAGATCATCGAGAACGGTCTGCATCTCCGCCGTCACCTCGTCGTAGACATCGTCGGGATCCGGGTGCGGCCCGAACCGCTCGCGCAGCTCGATCGGCGGGAGGACATCGATCTGGATCTTCGCGGGCAGCGGCATGCGCGGCGGGAGGTCCAGGACGCTGACTCCGAAGGGAGGCCCGACGGACACCGGCAAGACCTTGATGCGCGCGAGGCGGTCCAGGCCCAGGACCTTCGCCGCGCGACGGCCCCGCGTCAGGAACAGCGCGGTCTCCTGACCTCCGATCGAGACCACGGGGACGATGGGCACGTTCTCCTCGCAGGCCAGGTGGATGAACCCTTGGCGGTCGGCGAACTCGATCCGATCCGTGTGCCAAGTGGGGCGGAAGGTCTCCCAGTCGCCGCCCGGATAGACGAGCACCGGCGCTCCTCGGGCAAAGGCTCTCCTGGCGTTGTCGTGCGAGGCCCGCAGCGTGCCCCAGGGGCGGATTCCGAGTCCCGGTAACCGCGCGGCGATGTCGTGAGCGAGCTGATGGAAGCGGCGCTCGGGCCCGAATCGCTCGTAGAAGCAGCTCGTGAAGACGAACGTGTCGGCGATCATCGTTCCTCCCGAGTGGTTGCCGACCAGCAGCGCCGGCCCGTCGGGAATGCGGTCCAAGCCGCGCACCTCGCCGCGAAAGTAGGTGCGAAAGAAGGTTCCGAGAATCGGGAGGGTGCGCCGGATGTACTCCGGGTCCCAGTCGTCGAGATCATCGCCCGGGAGGCCGTTGCGAAGCTCCACCCACTCGTGCGTCACGTTGGCGCCGATCTCGGCCAGGCCGTCCAGCGGCCGGGGCAACGATCGCGCGAGCCGTCGAAGCGGGTTGAGATTCGCCATATAGAGAGCCTGCCCGGGTGGCCGGCTCGGAAACGGTCGCCGCCGCGCGCCTAGGTGGCGCGAAACGCGTTGCTAGCGGCCGTCAACGGGGGCCGCCAGAAAGCCCTCGGCCTCGCCGCGCGAGGCGACCACCGGGATCACCTTGTCCACCGACGTAAGCCGCAGAAGGCCGGCGACGTGATCGCGGGCTATGACCGCCAGCAGGCGTACATGACCGTTGCCGTCGGCTTGCAGCGCTCGATGCGCGCGCAGCAGCAGTCGGATGCCGGACGAGTCGATGAACGCGCATTCGGTCAGGTCCATGATGACCGGTCGCCGGCCCTGCTGGATCGCGCTGATCACCGGCTCCTCGAGGTCATCCACGGTCGCGATATCGATGTCGCCGTCGATCTCCACGACGTACGGCATCCCGGTCGTCGTTGCGTCGGGAACTCGAACTTCCATGGCGTTGCCCCCCCACGGGTGGTGTTGACTCCGATGGCTCAGAGCCCACCCGGCTGCCGATCAGACCGCCCGACGTGCTTAAGAGCAAGGCATACAGCCGTAGTCCGAGCGTGCGTCCGTTGGCTGCAAGACCAGTCTACTCCCGGTGTCGAGGGCCCAATCGAAAGATCTCGACAGCGAAGCGCGCATCGTCGACCTCGGCGTGACTGGCGAACCCCACGACCCGCCGGCCCGTGGCGCGCTCGACGGCGGCCGCAAAGGTCGGTCGGATCGCCTGCTGGAATTGCTCCCGCACGTCCCTCACGGCGTCGGAGCGTCCGTGCTCGACCAGGAACTCCTCGTTGGGGAGGAGCTCGAGGTCGTCCAGGATCACGATCACGGTGTCGTCCATGACGTGGGCCTGCGTGCTGCCGGCGGAGCGGCCGTATGAGTCACGATGGATGGCGAGGATGTCCCTGCGGATCTCCTCCTCGACGGCGCGTTGCGTCGGGGCCGCCGCCCTGGGGCGCGCGTCCGGATCGGTTGGCCCGGGTCCGCGAGTTCGGTCCTCCAAGACTCCACCTCCGACGGGGGGTAACGCAATGGATCTCGAAGGTCCGGTACCGCCGCGCGCGAGGCGCCGAGCGCCGTCCGATCTCGATTCGATCGGCCGCCGCGTCGCACATCACGCCGCCAACGACCGTGAGCCCAGCATACGCCTGGGCACGCCGCGCCGCGCCGGCCGGCACGTTGAGCGGTGGTACCCTGAATACAGGGCGTCCGCAGGATCTTGGTAATTCTTCCCTCGGGCGGCGGTTCGAGAGAGTTGCCAGGAAGGTCACTCTTGGGCGACCGGGACGCCGCGGACGGCGTGGAGATGGCGAGCGTCACCAAGGAATTGGTGCGCCTGCACAACGAGTACTACGGCAAGGGGCCGACGAAGGCCCGCAGCTATATCGTCAGCGACACCGTGGTCTCAATCCTCGAGGGAGGATTCACGACGGTCGAGGCCACTCTGATCGCGGAGGGCAAGTCCCGCGCGGTCCATGAGGTGCGTCGCAGCTTCCAGGCGGCCATGGAGGGGCGCTTCCGCGCGGTGGTGGAGGGCGCTACGGGGCGCAGGGTCGTCGCCTACATGAGCCAGACGCATACGGATCCGGATCTGGCGGTCGAGCTCTTCGTGCTCGACGGGGTGACAGGGGAGACGGCGAATGGATGACATGAGACACGAGACAACGCCGGGCGAGGTGATGGCCCGGATCTCCACCGGGCTCGTACAGCTTCACAGCCGCTATTACGGCAAGGGCCCGACGAAGGCCAAGACGCACTTGGTCAACGACACCGTGATCTGCATCCTGCGTGGCGGATTCACCACCGTGGAGCGGACGCTGATCGATCAGGGCAACGTCGACACGGTCTACAACATGCGCCGCAGCTTTCAGATGGTCATGGAGGAGCAGTTCACGGCGATCGTCCAGGAGGCGACGGGGCGTCGGGTCATCGCCTACATGAGCCAGATCCATCAGGATCCAGACCTGGCTGTCGAGATCTTCATGCTCGAGCCTGTGGAGGAAGATTCCAGGGACCCCGCTGGTGTGGAGGAGCTTCCGGAAGTCCGTTAAGGTCGCAGACGTGCTTGCGATCAGCGAGGACGCGGCCGCGGCAATCAGGGGAATCGTCGGTGCGCCCGGCGTCCCCGAGGGCGCGGGCCTTCGGATCACGCGCGAGTTGAACACCGACCCGAGCGGTGAGCCGCGCACCGACTTGCGGCTCTCGGTGGTCGCCGCGCCCGAGGATGGCGACGAGGTCCTGGCGGAGGAGAGGGTGTTCATCGACCCCGACGCCGCCGATCTCCTCGACGACAAGATGCTCGACGCCGATGTGGTCGGCGACGACGTGCGCTTCAGTCTCGATGTTCAGGCGGAGGCGCGCTAGCGGTTGTGGTGACGTCCCGTAAACGCATCGGTTAGGTTCCAAGCCGGAAACGATCGGAGGGACCTTTGGATGTAAGCCTGCTGAAGACCATTCCGCTGTTCGCCGATGTCCCCGAGGACAAGCTCCGCAAGATCGCGCCATTCGCGGAGACCGATGAGTTCGCCGAGGGCCAGGTGGTCGTCAAGGAGGGGGGTTACTCCAACCACTTCTATGCGATCGAGGACGGCACCGCGAAGGTCGAGCGGGGCGGCGAGCACATCGCCGATCTCGGCCCAGGTGACGTGTTCGGGGAGCAGGGCCTCCTGGAGAAGCAGGAGCGCTCGGCCACCGTGACCGCCACCTCACGCCTTCGGGTCATCAAGATCGAGCACTGGGAGCTGTCCCGGATGCGCAAGGAGATGCCCGAGGTCGTCGAGGAGCTCCAGCGCAAGGTCGCCGAGCGCCAGAGTTAGTTGGTGAGGGGCGCTAGCCCCGAAACTGGCTGGTGTCGTTGCTGACGGAGCCCTCCGCCAGCGCGAGGAATAGACTGCCGCCCCACATAAGGGCCGGTGGTCAAGGGAAGTCCGGTGAAACACCGGCGCGGTCCCGCCACTGTGACCGGGTAGCACGGCTCCGCTAGGCCCATGTGGCCAGCCACTGGGGACGCCCCAAGCGTTCCTGGGAAGGTGCGGAGTCGAGATCCCGGAAGCCAGGAGACCTGTCCGTCGGCCAGCCCATTCGACCCTCGAGGAAGGGGTGGCTAAATGCTCACACCTCGTTTCCGGCACGGCGCCGCGATCGCCGCTGCCATCGTCATCGTCCTGATCGCTGCCGGCTCGGCCGCGGCGAAGACAAAGTGGGCGAACCTGCGGGTGGTGACCCACACGGGTCGCACGCTCGCCGAGTTCCGCCAGTACACCGGCTCGACCACGGTGCGGTCGAGCACCAAGGCCGACTGCTTCGGCAGCCCGAGCAAGGACAAGCGGTACCGCCTGGACTCACCGAACGCGCTCGGAATCCTCAAGGACGCGCTCCGGTCGGATCGCGCGTTGCGTCCGCTGGTGCTCAGCGACGCGTTCGTCGACGACGGGTTCGGCCTGGGCGTGTGCTCGATGGGCGG
>DATFON010000295.1:0-3359 GCA_035265465.1 Solirubrobacterales bacterium
CAGGTAGTCGTCCGCCCCGGCGTCGAGGCCGGCCACCCGATCCGAGACGCCGTCGCGGGCGGTGAGCATCAGGACGGGAGTGCGATCGCCGTGAGCGCGCAGCGACCGGCACATCGCCACGCCGTCCATGGTGGGCATCAGCACGTCGAGGATCACCGCATCGACAGTGACGGCCGACAGCTTCGCCAGGCCCTCGCTGCCGTCGCCCGCGAGCTCGACCTCGTAGCCGTCCAGTCGCAGCGCGCGCTCGAGCGAACTGCGAACGGCGGGCTCGTCGTCCACGACGAGTATCCGCATCGGCGCATTGTTTCCGCGGAACCTAAGAGGAACCTGAGAACGCGCCTGGGCTCGGTCAAACTGGGGCCGAATGAGCGAAGCCCTATGCGGGTCCCGGCGGAAATTCAATCGGCCGATCGGATAGTCCGCGATCCACCGATCGGCTACGCGTACCCCACGATCGGAGGGGTGTCAGGGCTACGGAGAACGGAGCTGGATCGGGCCCGAAAGCTCCCCGGCGACGAGCTGGCCGACAAGCTCCTCTTCGGAGTCGAACACCTCGTCGGCCTCGCCGCTGGCCACGATCCGGCCCTCGTGGATGACCGCGGCGTAGTCGGCGAGCTTTCGCGCTGCCGACATGTCGTGGGTCGTGACCAGGAACGTGGCGCCGCTCTCGCGCTGGATCTCCTGCAACAGGTCGCAGAGCAGCGCCAGCCGAACGCCGTCGATCCCGCTGTCGAAGTCGTCGATGACCACGATCCGGGCCTCGAGGGCCAGCGCCCGGGCGATCGCCGTTCGCTTGGCCATCCCCGAGGAGAGCTCGTCGGGCATGTCGTTGACGTTGTCCCCCAGCCCGACCAGGCGCAGGTTCTCCATGGTTATCGCGTGGACCCGCTCGGACGACCAGCGCGGCCTTCGCTGCCGCAGCGGGGAGGCGACGTTCTCGTAGACGTTCATCGAGAAGAAGAGGCCGCAGCTGAAGGGCAGCGTCCCCTGGAGAACCGCGGCCATCTCGCGGCGGAGCTCGTTCAGCTCCCCCTCCGTCATCATGGCGAGGTCCCTGCCCTCCACCCTCACGGTCCCCGTCGTGGGCTGAATCAGGCCGACGATGTGATTGACCGTCACGGTCTTGCCGGCACCGGAGGCCCCGATCAGGACAGTGATCGCGCCGGTGGGCACCGCGAGGTTGAGGCCGTCGAGCACGCGAGTCGAGTCGAAGTCCTTGACGACATCGATGAGCTCGATTGCGTAATCCGACGATCCAGCGTCAACCACGGTTAACCCAGCGTACCCCGGAACAGATCCCCCATGGGATTGCCGTCAGTCGGCGGACAGCGAATAACCGCGTGTGACGTCCGCCGTCGCGAGCCAGCCGCCGGCGACGCGGCGGACGAGGAGGTCACGCAGGTGGCGACCGTCGATGTGGGGCCGGCCGCGCGGATCGTGCTTCTTCTTGGGAATCCAGACCTCCAAGCGACACGCCTGCGGATCGTTGGCGCGGACCGCTGCGTCGCACCGGCTCTCGCCCTCCAGCGAAATCCGGCTGCCATGCGCGCTGAGCTGCTTGAGCGTGCCCGGCGAGGCCCGCGGATACGCCCGAGCGACAATCGCCTTCCAGCCCTTTGGCCGCTGGATCCGTTTCCCGCTCGGGCATTTGGTCGGGTTGAGGTTGCCCACCACCGGGAACTGCGACTTGGGCTTGAGGCCCTCGTAGCGCTGCGGCGCCCCGCACGCGACCTTCCACTGCCACCAGGCGCTGCCGAGCTGATTCGAGTCCTGGATCTCGATGTGGACGCGGAGCTTCTTCAGCGCGCTCTCGTCGAAGATGGAGAAGCTCCATTCGCCGATCCAAAGCGCGGCGCCATAGCTTCGGGCGCGATGGGCGACGCGGCGCTCCTGCTTCTTCAGATCCCGCCTGACCAGCTTCAGGGCGCGGGTCGTCGTGTGGACGTCCCGGCCATACAGGTGCGGAGCGAAAACGAGATTGGGATCGTCCGAGAATCCGGGGGCCGGCGAGTGGCTCGCCAGGCCGTTCTGGCTCCAGGTGAGGTTGGGCTCGAATAAGACCATGTGGCTGAACCCCCCGACCTGAGCCTCGGAGCTCCGGATCGCGTCGATCGCGCTGGCGTCGAAGGCCCCCGTGAACGCCTGCTGGTCGCGCCGGGTGTTCCCCGGATCCGCCTCGTTCAACAGGTCGTACCCGGCGACGGCCGGGTCGTGGGCAAAGGCGCGGCCGAGCACCCCCCAGACCCAGACCAGGTGATCCTGGATGCCGCGCCCATCGGCCCACACAAGGCGCCGGTGGTTGTTCCAGAAGTTGTCCCATGCCGCCTTCACGGTGGGGGTCCGCTTGTTGGTCTTGTCGTCGTGGCACGTGGACTCCCCGTCGAGAAACGTCGCCCACTCGGGAGCCCCGAGCCAGCCGTGCGACTTTCTGAGGTCCCCTGGGCACTTCTCTCCCGGAGGGGTCGCCACGTACTTGCCCCAGCCGCCGTTGTGCATGTCGATGACCGTGTAGATGCCGTGACCGGCGGCCTTGTCCACCACCTTGCGGATCCGATCGATGTAGTGGCTGTTGATCTGTCCGCGCTCGGGCTCGAGCTTGGACCAGTTGACCGCCAGGCGGATGACGTTGAAGCCGAGGGCCTCCATGCGGCGATAGTCGCGGTCCCGCAGCGGAACGACCGTCGGCAGGTCCGGGTCGACCTGGTACTGGTCCGTGAGCGCCGTGACGTTCACGCCACGAAGCAGGACCTGGCGGCCGTGGGAGTCGCGGATCTCGCGGCCGCCGACGTGAAGCTCGTCCAGCGCCGCCGCCTGCGCGCCGGTGAAGGCGAGGAAAGTCGCGAACAGGCACACGACGAGGGTCGCCCCGCGTCGGGTGGCTCGCGCCCCCCCGCCTGTCGCTGACTGAACCGCCCGACTACTCACTAAGCGGACGACGGGTCTCGAACCCGCGACCTCGAGCTTGGGAAGCTCGCGCTCTACCAGCTGAGCTACGTCCGCGCCAGCGGCCAATTCTAGGCGCCGGCGATGCCGCTAGCCCGTGCGCGCTGCGTGGGAGTGCCATTGGCTTCGATGGTCACGATCCTCCGGTAGCTCGTGTCGGCGACCGATCGCCAGGTTGCCGCCGGTTTTCCTCCTCATCCCGGCGGGCTCGCCATCCGCGCATCCATTGGTGTGACCGGCGGCGGCATCTCGGCGATCTCCATGCGGAGCGCCATCAACGCCGACTCGTAGATCCCCGAGAAGCTCGGGAAGGGCTGGATCGTGTCGCTCAGCACCTCGAGCGGGACGTGTGCTCGGATGGCGAGCGTCGCCTGCTGCAGCCATTCACCGGCCTCGGGCCCGAGCGCGTAGGC
>DATFON010000296.1:0-8539 GCA_035265465.1 Solirubrobacterales bacterium
GCCGATGCCGCCGATCAACCCGTCGTCGCGCATGGCGATCATGGCGTCGAGTTGCTCGTCGAAAGCGGAGGAGCCGGCCTCGTCGAAGAGCCGCAGATTGACGACGTCGACGCGGTCGACCTCGAGCGAGCGCAGGTTGTCGTCGATGCCGGCGCGCAGTTCAGCCGGGCTCAGCGCCGGATGCCAGCCGCCCTCCACGTCGCGCTTTCCTCCGATCTTGCTCACGATCACGAGATCCTCCGGGTAGGGATGCAGCGCCTCGTGAATCAGCTCGTTCGCGACGTCGGGGCCGTAGTACTGCGCCGTGTCGATGTGGTTGACGCCGAGCTCGACGGCCCGCCGCAGAACACCAAGCGCAGCCTCACGATCAGGCGGCGGCCCGAAGACCCTGGGGCCCGGGAGCTGCATGGCGCCGAAGCCGACGCGACGGACGGAGCGACCGGCGAGCGGAAAGGTCTCGTTCGCCGCCGCGGTCATGAACGCAGGCTATTCGGCTCGTCTATATCCCCGATAAGTCGAAGATCGAGCTGGCAGGCGCGCCGCTCAGCCGCCGATCGAGTGCTGGTACAGCGTGAAGCCGATGCCGGCGCAGACCGCTGCCACGATCCAGAAGCGCAGCATGATCTTCGTCTCCGACCAGGCCATCATCTCGAAGTGGTGATGGACCGGGGCCATCAGCAGGACCCGGCGCCGGAAGAGCTTGAAGCTCAAAACCTGGACGGCAACTGACAGCGCCTCGATCACGAAGATCCCGCCGAGGATGATCAGCAGGAGCTCGGTCTGGGTCATGACCGCGAGCGCACCAATGGCCGCGCCAAGGCCCAGGGAGCCCGTGTCGCCCATGAAGATCGCCGCCGGAAACGAGTTGAACCATAAGAAGCCGACGGAGGCGCCCACCAGGCAGGCCGACAGCAGGGCCAGGCCCTTCTGGCCGCTGATGATCGTGATCGCGGTGTAGGCCAGCAGGACGATCGCGCAGGATCCGGCCGCGAGGCCGTCGAGGCCGTCGGTGAGGTTGACGGCGTTGGATGCGCCCGCGATCACCAGGAAAACGAGGATCACGTACAGGACCGGCCCGATGTAGAGCTGAGCGTCGAAGATCCGCACCTGAAGCCGAGGATCGAGGCCCACCTGGTCGGTCGCGACCCACCAGAGGGCGAGCGCGAGGCCAATCTGAACCAGGAGCTTCACGCGGGCGGGCAAGCCCAACGAGCGCCGCTTGGTCACCTTGATGAAGTCGTCGGCGAAGCCCAGGGCCGCCGCCCCGATCGCAACGCCGAACACGGCGAGGCTCTGGGTGTCGCGGGGCCCGAGTACCAGGTATGGGACGGCGATGGCGATGAACAGGATCAACCCGCCCATCGTCGGGGTCCCCGCCTTCGCGTGGTGCTCCTGCGGCCCCTCCTCGCGGATCTGCTGGCCGAACTCGCGCTTGCGGAGAAAGTCGATGAACTTCGGTCCGAGGAAGATCGTGATGAGCATCGCCGCGATGCCGGCGATCAGGATCTGCCCACGGTCGATCGCAGTGGATGCGAGCGCGGCTTCGATCATTCGCCCGCGGTCCCCCGGTGCGCGACCAGCTCGTCGGTCACGAGCTCCAGACCGACGGCACGGGAGCCCTTGATCAGGACGACGTCACCCCGTTCGACCATCGCCTCGGCGAGCGGGATCGCCTCCTCCGCATTGGGCACCCACGCGTCGGGCGCGTAGTTGCGCCCGAGCTCCCCCACGCCGAGGATCGGCTCCACCCCGAGCTCGCGCGCGTGGGAGCCGATCTCGCGGTGGTACTCCTCGGCGCTGTCGCCCAGCTCCAGCATCTCCCCGAGCACCGCGACGTGACGTCCCTTCGCGTTCAGGGACGCGAGGTGCTCCAGCGCCGCACGCATCGAGATGGGGTTGGCGTTGTAGCAGTCGTTCACGAGGAGGATCTCCCCGGCGAGCTCGATCAGCTCGCCGCGAAGGCGCGAGAAGGTTATCCGTGGCGCCCGCCGTGACATCTCGTCCAGCGGGGCATTCATGGCGGCCCCGATGGCGATCGCCGCGAGGGCGTTCTGGAGGTTGTGGGCCTCGCCGAAGGGGAAGCGGAATCGCTCCTCGCCATCCGGGGTGCCGACAACCGCGTCGATCGAGCGCCCATCGCCGCTACGTGTCAGGCAGAAGACGTCACCGCCCGGGCCGAACGTGATCGTCACGACGCGCTCGTGAAGATGCGGCTCCAGTGCCTCCTCGTCGGCCGGGATCACCGCCCGGCCACGGTCGCGCAGCCCCATGAGGATCTCAGCCTTGGCCTCGACGATCGCGTCCATGGTCCCGAGGAGCTCGAGGTGAACTGGACCGATGTTCGTGATCGCCCCGACGTCCGGCTCGGCGATCTCGCACAGCTCGGCGATCTGGCCGCGCCCCCGCATCGCCATCTCCAGCACGAGCGCCTCGGCCTCCGGAGGCGCCTCCAGAATTGCGAGCGGCAGCCCGATCTCGGTGTTGAAGTTCTCGCGGCTCGCATGGACGCGCATCGGGAGGATCGCGTGGCAGATGTCCTTCACCGACGTCTTCCCCACCGAACCGGTGATGCCGACCACCGGGCACCCGAGCTCGCGACGCCAGGCGGTCGCCAGGCTCTGAAGGGCGGCCAGCGGCTCCTCGGCCACCAGCACCCATCCTGGTCCCGCGGCCTCGGCTTCGCGCGTCAGCAACCGCCCCCACGCCGGATCCACCACGACGCCCCACGCGCCGGCCGCCAGAGCATCCGCGGCGAACTCGCCCCCGTCGGCTCGCTCGCCGGGAAGGGCGAAGAACAGGTCGCCCGGCCTCACCTCGCGCGAGTCCACCACGGCGCGCTCCGCCCGGCCGCCCTCGCCCGTGGCGACGACGGTGGCACCCGCCTCCTGCGCGATCCGTTCCGGCGAGAGCTCGATCATCGTGCCCGACCGGGCATCACGCTCCACCCTCCGGGGTCGCGCGAGCCCCCTCGGCGAGAAGCTCGGCGGCGACGGTCCGGTCATCAAAGGGGATCTTGCGGCCGTCCGCCAACTCCTGGCCCTGCTCGTGCCCCTTGCCGGCGATCACGACCGTGTCGCCCGGCCGCGCCTCCGCGAGCGCCAGCGCGATCGCCCGGCGCCGATCAGGCTCGACGGCGACGTCGTCCCACCCGTTCCCGTTCGCCCGGCGCAGCCGGTGGGGGATGCCGGCCAGGATGTCAGCGATGATCGCCTCCGGTTCCTCCGAGCGGGGATTGTCGGATGTGACGACGCAACGGTCGGCAAGCCGGGCGGCGATCTCGCCCATCTTCGGGCGCTTGTCACGGTCGCGGTCGCCGCCGCAGCCGAATACGCATACCAGCCGCCCCTCGGTCAGCAGACGGGCCGCGCTCAGCACGTTCTCCAGGGAGTCCGGCGTGTGCGCGTAGTCGACGAGCACGGCGAACGGCTGGCCGGCCTCCACCGGCTCGAACCGACCCGGCGCCCGGCCGGCATCGGCGAGCGACGAAGCCGCCGACTCGACCGAGACCCCCAGCCCGTGACAGGCGGCAATGGCGGCCAGGGCGTTCTCGACGTTGAAGTGTCCGGCGAGCGGCGTCCGCACCTCGACCTCGCCGCCCGGCCAGACGCAGCGAAACTGCGAGCCCGATGCGTCGAAGGAGGACTCGAGCGCCCGGTAGTCGGCCTCCTCCGCACCCGAGGGCGAAAACGTCCGCAGCGGCGGCTCGCCGGCCTCGCGCAGATCGGTCGCAAGGCGAACGCCGTACGGATCGTCGACGTTGATGACGGCGATGCCGGGGAGCCGCTGCACGCCCGCCGGCGAGAACAGCCGGCGCTTGGCCTGGAAGTAGTCCTCCATCCCACGGTGGAAGTCCAGGTGGTCCTGGGTCAGGTTGGTGAAGACGGCGACGGCGAAATGGACGCCGTCGGTCCTGTTCTGCGCCAGCGCGTGTGAGGAGACCTCCATCGCGCACGCCTCGTCGGCCGCGTCGAGCATCCGGCGGAAGGTCCGCTGGAGATCGATCGCCTCCGGCGTCGTTCGCTCGACCTCCTCCTCGACTCCGCCGACGATGCTCTTCACCGTACCCAGGAGCCCCGTCTGGGTCCCCTGCGACTCGAGCACGTGACGGACGAGGAAGGCGGTCGTCGTCTTCCCGTTGGTCCCCGTGATCCCGGCCACTCGGAGCGTCGCCGTCGGGTCCCCCCAAAAATGGACCGCGATTGGCGCCATCGCCGCACGGGCATCGGCCGCCGTCACCTGGGGCACCGGCAGATCGAGGTGGCGCTCGACGACGAGCGCGGCGGCCCCGCGCTCCAAGGCGGCGGGCGCGAAATCGTGGCCGTCGGACCGCTGGCCGCGCACGCAGAAGAAGAGCGCTCCGGGAGCAACCCGGCTGCTGTCATACGCGAGCGAGGTGATCTCCACGTCCGCCTCCCCCGCCACGCCGGCGAGGTCGGTGCCGACGAGCAGCTCCCGGAGCTTCATCGCCGCGATTGTATGGACGTCAGTGGAGCGCTCAGCCGGCGCTTCCCTGATCCGGCGGGATGTTCAGGTAGGGCAGCGCGAACTTCGCGATCTGTCCGAAGGCGGGCGCGGCGACGGTCCCGCCGTAGTAATCGCCCTGCGGCTGGTTCACGACGATCGTGACGAGGAGCTTCGGGTCCTCCGCCGGGGCAAATCCGACGAACGAGGCGACGAACTTCGTGTCCGAATAGGTCCCGTTCTCCGCGACCTCTGCGGTTCCGGTCTTGCCGGCCAGGGTGTACCCGGGAACGCTGACCTCAGAGGCCGTCCCGCCCGGTGCGAGAACCCCCTCGAGCATCGTCTTGACCTGAGATGCGGTGTGGGAGCTGATCACTCGGTGGCCCTCTGGCTCGGGCACGGCGTGGCCATCCTCCTGGAGCACGAGCTGCGGTGGGCGGAGGATGCCGCCGTTCGCGATCGCCGAGTAGCCGGCTGCCATCTGGATTGGGGTCACCGAGAGGCCCTGCCCGATCGGCAGGTTCCCCATGGTCGAGCCGGAGAACTCCGAGGGGGTCGGCACGATGCCGCGTTCCTCGCCCGGGAAGGCGATACCGGTCGGGTCGCCGAAGCCGAACCTGCGGATCCACTTGTAGAAGCGCTCGCCGCCCACCTCCAGGCCGATCATCGCCGCGCCGACGTTGGACGACTGGGCCAGGATCTGGGCGACCGTCAGGCTTACCGGGCCGCGGGCGTGGGAATCCGTGATCGTCCGGTCGGCCACCTGGAGCTCCACCGGCAGATCGAACACCGTGTTCGGGGTGACCAGGTGCTCCATGAGCGCGCCGGCCACGGTGAACGCCTTGAAAGTGGATCCCGGCTCGTACGTGAATCCTGTGGCCATGTTGCCAAGCGCCTCGGGATCGGCGTCCGCGGGATCGCTCGGATCGAACGTCGGCCAGTTGGCCATGGCGAGGACCTGAGCTGTCTGTGGGTTCATGACGATCGCGGTGGCGCCCTGCGGCTGGTAGGTCTGGGCGACGTCCGCCAGCACCTCCTCGGTGCGCGCCTGAATTGCGGAATCGATCGTCAGGCGGATGCTCTGGCCGTCGATTGCGTTCGCCACGGTGTCGCGCTCGATCGCCTTGCCGAGGCCGTCGAGGACCACTCTCTGCTCGCCGTTGGTGGCGGCGAGAAGGCCGTTGTCTGCTCCCTCCAGGCCACTCAACCCCTGACCGTCAACGCCCACCGTCCCGATCACCTGCGCGGCCAGCTTGCCCTCCGGATATATGCGACGGCTCGCGGGAACCGTGGTGATTCCCGGCAGGTTGAGCTTGCGGATCTGGCCCGCCGCCGAGAGGTCCACCTCCCGAGCCAGATAGGCGAATCCGGAGGAGCCGCTCCCGAGCCCCTTGAGGATGTCCTCCTTCGACACGCCAAGGATCGGGGCAAGGCGGCGTGCCACCCGCTCGGGATTCGTCACCTGATACGGCGTCGCGACGACATCCACGGCGTCCTCGGACACCGCGAGCTCCTTTCCCCTGCGATCGAGGATGGATCCCCGCAGGCCCGGGACCGGCACCGTTTCGGTCTGCTGGCTCTGAGCGTCGGCGCTGAGGCCGGCTCCCTGGACGCCCTGCACCCAGGCCGCCCGCCCGATCGCAAGGCACAGGAGAACCAGGAAGCTCGCGAACAGGAGCCCGATCCGCCGATCGATCATCGCGCGGCTACGGGGCCGGGACCACGCCCGCCGTGGTCTCCAACGCCGGGTCGGTCGTGGTGGTCGTCGTCGGCGTCGAGCTGGTGAGCGTGGGATCGGCCGGCGTTGGGGTGCCGGCGCTGATCGTCCCGGACTCCAGGCGCTGGGCGGCGGTGGCGGCGTCCTTGGGGCTCGCCTCGAGGTATCCGATCGTTCCCGGCTCGGGCACGATCATGCCCAGCTCGGTCGCAAGCGACTGAACGTGCTCGTTGGAGACGCCCGATTCCGCGATCTGGGCTCGCAGGGTCGAGACCTGCCGGTTCAGGATGTCGGTCTGGCGCGTTGCCTTGCTCGACGAGGCGTTGAAGCTGAGCGCCAGGACGTTCAGGGCCACGATGCCGACCAGCAGGCTGGCGAGGACTCCGATCCACAGGCGCCCGCGGGTGAGGCGGTGAACGAGGCCGGACTCGGCCAGCCCGGATACCGCACCGGCGGTCCGCCCGACGGCGATCGGCACAAGGCGGGCCGGCATGGGAGTCCCGGCGTAGGGCCGGGCCGTGCGAGGCCTTCGCGTCCGAGGCGGACGCGTGGACGAGGGGCGCCTGGCGGGCGCGCGCCGAACCGGAACGCGGGGGCTCGGTGCCGGCGCAGCTGCGCTGCGGGCTGCTTGGGTCGCGGCCGGAGCCATCAGGTCACCATCCCTTCGTCGTCCGTGTCGATACCCCTGGGGAGCTTGCGAGCTCCGCGCAGCCGAGCGGAGTGCGACCGCGGGTTGCGCTCGACCTCCTCGGGGGTGGCGGCGAGGGGCCGCCGGGTGAGCTGCTCGGCCTCCGGCTCCCCGCCGCAGACGCACACGGGAAGCTCCGGTGGGCACACGCATCCGCGCGTGCGATCGCCCAGGAAGCGCTTGACGCGCCGGTCCTCGAGCGAGTGAAACGAGATCACCGCGAGCCGGCCGCGATCGCGCAGGATCTCCCAGGCCGCCGGCAGGGCGCGATCCAGCGAGTCGAGCTCGTCGTTCACCGCGATCCGCAGTGCCTGGAAGGTCCGCTTGGCAGGATGACCGCGACCGAATCTGTAGGCGGGTGGAACCGCGGCCCGGATTGCCTCGACGAGCTCCGCGGTCCTGTCGAGCGGACGACGCCGCGAGATCTCGCGGGCGATCGAGCGGGCATGCCGTTCCTCTCCGTACTCACGAATCACCGCGGCGATTCGCTCCTCCGGCCACTCGTTGACCAGCTCGGCCGCGGAGAGCTCCTGGCCGGGATTCATTCGCATGTCGAGCGGGGCGTCGTAGGAATAGGAGAACCCTCGTTCGGCTGCGTCGAGCTGCATCGAGGAGATCCCCAGATCCAGGTAGATCACGTCGGCGTGAAGCCCCTCGTCGCGAAGGTCCACGAGCGCGTCGGCGAAATCGCCGTGCATGAAGCGGGCCTCCGGTTCGAGCTCGTCCGCGAGCTCGGCGAACCGACACTCGGCAGCGGGGTCGCGATCGATGGCGATCAGCGTGCCCGCCGACCCGATTCGCTCGGCGACCAGCTCGGCGTGGCCGCCACCTCCGAAGGTGCAGTCGATCGCGGTCTCGCCGGGGTGCGGATCGAGGAGGTCGATCAGCTCGGTTGCCAGGACTGGGACGTGCTCGGTTGGCATGTAAGTCAGTGTGGCCATCGAGCGCCCAAGCTCCTCAGCCGGCGCCCGGCCCGCCGCCGGCGAGCTCCTCGGCGATCTCGGTTGCGGTTTCGTCGATCTCGGCGTCGTGCTCGGTCCAGGCGCCGGTGTTCCAGATCTCCAGATGGTCGGCGACGCCGATCACGACGCACGGTCCCTCCTCGAGCCCGGCGTGATCGATGAGGTGCCTCGGGATCCTGACCCGGCCAGCCGAGTCAAGGGTCTCGTCGTGGGAGCGCCCGTGGAACCGTCGACGCATCATCCGTCCCTTACGGCTGAGCGGGTTGAGCTCGCCCAGCACCTGCTCCTCGAACCGCGTGTACTCGGCGGTCGGATAGATCTCGATGCAGGGATCGAGGCCGGCGGAGAGAACGGCACCGCCCGCGAGCTCCGCGCGGAAGCGGGCCGGGACCGTGAGCCGGTCCTTGGAGTCGAGGCTGTGCTGAAAGTGGCCGCGGAACGCCAACTGGTGTCCTCTTCCGAGTGGGTGCTGTGGCTGCGGCGGCCGGCGCCACCGCTGAAAGCTTTGGACCGGAGTGGCGAGGTGGGAGGAACCTCACCACCCCGGTCCTTGGGTCAGATCGAATCGCCACGCTACCCCACTGAGCCCCACTTTGCAACACAATCTGGGCGCAAATGGGACACGATCCGTCGGACGGAATTGCTACGGCCTGGCAGGAATCGCCGTAAATGGCTTGTTCAAGCCGCATGGGCGGCCCTTCAGCAAAGAGG
>DATFON010000297.1:0-11472 GCA_035265465.1 Solirubrobacterales bacterium
CGAGCAGGCCGACGTGGTGCACGCCGTCAAGTGGGCGGCGAGCCGGCGATGGTCGACGGGGCGCGTCGGCATGTACGGCAAGTCCTACGACGCGCTCACGGGACTGATCGGCGTCAACCATCGCCCGCCGGGCCTGCGCGCCGTCGTCGCTCAGGAGCCGGTCTACGACGACTACCGCTACCTCTACGGCGACGGGATGCGTCGCCTGAATTCCGTGGCGACGCCCGCCCTCTACGACGGGATCGCGGCGACGCCGGGGCCGCTCACCGACGACCCGAACTACAACGAAAGCAGCCTCAACGACCCGGCCTGCCTGGCCACGAACTGGGCGGCCCAGGCCGGTGACGACAACCACCACTCGGACTTCTGGCAGCTGCGCAACCTGATCCCGGGCGCCAGGGGGTCGCACGTCCCGCTGTTCCTCACCCAAGGCCTGACCGAGAACAACACGGTTGCCGACGGGTTGCAGGAGTACCTCGCCAACCACACCGGCTACGAGCGAGGCTGGCTGGGTCCGTGGGAGCACGTGCGCGGCAACGAGACCTGCGCTTCCGGCGACGGCTCCACCGGTTGTGACGACTCGAATGTCGGGCGGCTGAAGATGGGGCGCGCGGGCTGGTTCCGCGAGGTGATGCGCTTCTACCGCCGCTACCTGAAGGGCAAGACGCCCAAGGTCGCGGATCCACCCTTCGCGGTCCAGACCAACGACGGCGTTTGGCGGGCGGAGAAGCGGTGGCCGCCAGCTGACGCGCGTAGGTACACGACGGCGCTCCGCCACGGCAGCTATGTCGACCACGCCCAGTCTGTCGGGACCGGGTGGGACGCCTGGTCGAGCCTTGCCACTTCCGACGGCACTAATCCCTCAGATCCGACAGTGCAGTCCGGCGTCTGGACGGTCTCCAAGCCGCTGCCGTACAAGGTGCACCTCTCGGGTGAGCCGAGGGCATCGGTCAAAGTGACGACATCGCTCCCCAACGCCAACCTGGCGATCGACGTCTACGACCTCAGCCGTGACGAAAACGGCGGCTGGACCGGTCCTCTGGTCACACGCCAGGGTCACCTGGTCAGGAACGCCGGTGACACAACCATCCCGCTCACGCTGTGGGGAGCCGACTGGAAGCTCAAGGCCGGCGATCGCATCGCGGTCCGCGTGACCGACAACAACCAGGACTGGTGGCTGCTGGCGCCCCCGAGCGGCCAACCGGTGACGGTGCGCGGCGGCTCGATCACGCTGCCGTTCCTCACCCACCGCCGGACGCAGACGATCAAGGGCCACCCGGGCGTCCAGCTCGCCGACTACCGGAACACACACACGGGCACCGCCCCGGACGACGCGGTGGACTCGGCGGTCAAGTTCACGCTGCCGCCGCGGATGAAGAAGGCGCGGAAGAATTCGGCCTTCAGCGGCGGGTACACCGAGCCGGTCGGCGGTCCCACAGGCACTAGGGCATCTAGGTGATCGGGAGCGCCTCGCGGCGCGGGCGCGGGCGCACGGCACGGACCGCGACGGCCAGACGGCGAACGCCCTCGGCCAGCTCGTCCGGGTCCAGGTAGCCGAACGACAGCCGGACATGGGTGGCGCGCGGGCGTTCGGCCATCATCGCGCCGCCGGGAAGAAAGGTCACGCCCTGGCGGACCGCCTCGTCGTAGAGGTCGCGCTCGTCGAGCGCATCGCGGAAGGTGAGCCACACGTGGCCGCCGCCCAGCGGGCGAACGAACGACACGACCGGCTCGAGATGACGTTCGACCGCGGCGATCAGGGCATCGCAGCGCTCGCGGTAAAACGCGGTCGCTCGCTCGATCTGGGGCCCGTAGTGGCCTTCGGCGAGGAAGCGGGCTGCCACCAGTTGCGTGAGCGTCGCGCTGTGCATGTCGTCGTTTCGCTTTTCGTGGACGATCCGGTCGAGGACCGGTCCGCTCGCCGCGACCCAGCCGGTCCGCATGCCGGGGCTGACCGTCTTCGACAGCGAGGACACGCAGACGACGTGGCTCGGCAGCATCGCCCGCAGGGGCGCAGGGGCCTCGCCCTCGAAGCGCAAAGGGCCGTACGCCTCGTCCTCGACGATGAAGAACCCGTAGCGAAGCGCCAGCTCGCATAGTCGCTCGCGCCGCTCCGGAGCGAGGTCGCGGCCGGTCGGATTGTGGAGCCGGGGCTGGAGCGTCAACAGCCGTATGTCGCGGCGGCGAAGCAGGATCTCGAGCGCGTCGATGTCGAGGCCGCCCCCGTCCACTGGAACCGGCAGGACCGAGGAGCCGGTCTTGCGCAGGGCCTCGATCGAGCCCGGGAACGTCGGCGACTCGCAGGCAACGGTGTCGCCGGCCCGCAGGATTGCCCGGGCCGCGAGGGTCATCGCCTGGTGGGCCCCGGTCGTCACGACGATCTGATCCGGAGAGTCCTCGCAGCCCTCGGCGCGATGCAGGCCGGCGATCTGCTCCCGCAGTTCGGCCGCCCCCTCGATGTCCGTGTACTGGTGCACTCGCGAGCCGTGCTCCTCCAACGTCGCCGCCGTCACCTTGGCCAGGACCTCCGCCGGAAGCAGCTTGTTGGCCGGATAGCCGACCATCAGCGGGATCACGTCGTCGCGTCCGGCTTGGCGGAACATCTCGGCGAGGATCCGGTCGCCGTAGGTCTCCAGCTGCTCGGGCAGTGCGTAGAACTGCCAGTCGGTGTTGTCGCGCTCCGCCCCGGAGCCTGCCCCGTTTTGCACCCCCACTCGGACGAACGTGCCCTGCCCGACGCGGGCCGTGACGAGACCCAGCTCCGCGAGCCGCCGGTAGGCCCGCGCTGCCGTCAGGTGGTTGACCTGGGCGAACTCCGCGAGCTCACGCGTGGGTGGCAGCTTGTCGTCGGGTCCGAGCTCGCCCGCGGCGATGGCCGCGGCGAAGATGTCGACGATCTGGCTGGTGACCGACGCAGGGACGTCCCGCTTGATGTCAGACAATCTGTCTTTGTATGACATTGACGGGCTAGCTCCTGAGGCGTATCGTGGCTCGCAACGGCAGATTGTATGACAATCTTGCCCGGCACGTATGACCAAATGACTTTCAACACCAGCAAACAGATTTTGATAGTGTTGCGCTTGCATTCACGTTTAGCCCCCCGGCCCCGTTTCAGGAGTGGACATGTCAGAGAATCGCGATAGCCAAACGGATTTCAGCCTCGACACGGTGACGATCCGCCAGGCGGGAGCAGACGACGAGACGGCGCTTCGGCGGCTTGCGGCCCTCGACTCAACCCGCGTCCCAGACGGTCCCGTGTTGATGGCGGAGATCGACGGCCAGCCGGTCGCGGCGATCTCGGTCCTGTCGGGAGAGTCGTTCGCCGACCCCTTCGTTCCCACCCTGGAGCTGCGGCGCCTGCTCGAGTTGCGGGAGTCGCAGTTCCGCCTCTCCACCGACGAGCTGCGCCGGCGCGGGCTCGGAAAGCCCGGCTACAGGGGCTGGCAGACGACGGGCCGCCGGCTCGCCGTGGCCTCGTCAAGCCGTCGCACCGGCGTCGTATAGGGCGCGCCCCTGGCGATCTCCGCGTCGCGCTCCGCCTCCGCGAGGATCCCCTCGAAGGCATCCGCGAGCGCGTCGAGACCCTCCTTAGTCTCGGTCTCGGTCGGCTCGACCATCAGCGCCTCGTCGACCAGCAGCGGGAAGTAGATCGTCGGCGGGTGGAACCCGTAATCCAGCAGGCGCTTGGCGATATCGAGGGTCTTGACCCCGAGCTCGCGCTTCGCCGGCGCCCCCGAGAGCACGAACTCGTGCATGCAGGTCCGGTCGAAGGCCAGCGGCAGATATCGCCCGGCTCGGCCCTCTCTCAGCCTCGCCAGCAGGTAGTTCGCGTTCAGGACCGCGGTCTCGGAAGCCTCGGTGAGCCCATCGCCGCCCAGGCTCCTGATGTACGCGTAGGAGCGGACGAAGACGCCGAAGTTGCCCGCAAATCCCCGCAGGCGGCCGATCGACTTGGGCTGGGAGTAGTCGAAGTCGAAGCTCGGCGTCCGGCCGTTGCCGCCGCCGGAGCGAACGACCCGCGGGACCGGCATGTAGGGCTCGATCCGGTCGGAGACGGCGATCGGGCCGGCGCCCGGCCCCCCGCCGCCATGTGGCTGCGAGAACGACTTGTGGAGGTTGACGTGGACGATGTCGAACCCCATGTCGCCCGGCCTGCTGTGGCCCATGATCGCGTTGAGGTTCGCCCCGTCGTAGTACAGCGTCGCGCCGCTTTGATGGACCAGCTCGGCGATCTCGCGGATGTTCTCGTCGAAGACGCCGAGCGTGTTGGGGTTGGTGAGCATCAGGCACGCCACTCGCTCGTCCACCTTCGAGCGCAGATCGTCCACGTCCACCCCGCCCCGCGCGTCGGTGGCCACCTTCACCACCTCATAGCCAGCCATCGTCACCGACGCGGGGTTGGTGCCGTGGGAGGTGTCCGGGGTCAGCACCCTGGTGCGCTCCTCGCCGCGGTCCTCGTGGTAGGCGCGTGTGAGCAGCAGACCCGCAAGCTCGCCGTGGGACCCGGCCGACGGCTGAAGGCTCACGTGCGGCAGCCCGCAGATCTCCTGGAGCTCGCGCTCCAGCCGCCACATCAGCTCGAGCGCCCCCTGGGCGCGCTTCGGCGATTGCGCCGGGTGCAGTCGCGCATGTCCGGGAAGGACGGCGACCCGCTCGTTCAGACGCGGGTTGTGCTTCATCGTGCACGACCCGAGCGGGTAGGGCCCGGTGTCCAGGTCGAAGTTGCGGCGCGAAAGGCGGTTGTAGTGGCGAACGATCTCCGGCTCGGAGACCTCGGGAAGCTCGGCCGGGCGCTCGCGGCGAAGGTTCGCGGGGATCAAATCGTTCAGCGTGCGCTCGGGGACGTCGCATGGCGGCAGCGTGGCGGCGCGCCGCTCGGCAACCGATCGCTCGAAGATGGTGGTGGCCCTTTCCCTCTGTTGCGCAGTGGGGGTATCGGCGTTGGAGGGCGGCGAGGGGGCGGCACCCGCGGTCACGAGGCCACCTCCAGCGGCATTGGCGCTTTGTTGTCGCTATGCGCAAAGAAGTCGCCAATCGCCGGATTCACGCCGGCACCTCCTCACGCTCGGGCTCGCTCCTACTTGCCCTCACCGCCCGACCCAGCGAGTCCGCCAGCCGGTCGATGTCCTGCTTCGACCGGCGCTCCGTGATCGCGACGAGCAAGCCGTCCTCGAACTCGGGGTACTCCCTACCCAGCCCGTACCCCGCGGCGATGCCATCGGCGGCGCAGCGGTCCAGCACCTCCTCCACCGGAGCGTCGACCCGCACCGCGAACTCCCTGACGACAGGTGCCTCGTGCAGGAGCTCCACGCCGTCGACCCCCGCGAGGCGCTCGCGCGCGTACGCCGTTCGCTGCGCCATCAGCTCGCCGAGCTCGACGATGCCGCGCTTGCCGAGCCAGGCGAGGTAGATCACGCCACCCAGTGCATTCAGCGCCTGCGAGGTGCAGATGTTGTGGGTCGCCTTCGCGCGGCGGATGTGCTGCTCGCGGGTCTGTAGCGCCAGGACGAAGCCGCGACGCCCGTCGACGTCCGTGGTCTCGCCGGCGATGCGGCCGGGCATCCGGCGCAGATGCTCCTCGGTGGCGCTGAAGAACCCGAACGAGGGGCCGCCGAAGTCGAGCCTGCCGCCGAGCGCCTGCCCCTCGCCGAGCGCGATGTCCACGCCGCACTCGCCGGGAGGCTTGAGGACGCCGAGCGTCAGGGGATCCACCGCGGCTACGGTCAGCGCTCCGGCGTCCTTCGCCACCGCCGCCAGCGCCTGCAGGTCCTCGACGGCGCCCAGGAAGTTCGGGTTCTGCACGAACACCGCCGCCGTCTCGGAGTCGACGGCGCCGCCGAGCTCCTCCACGTCAGTGAGCCCACCATCGAGTCCTACCTCGACCACCTCGGCACCGAAGCCGGCGGCGTAGGTTTGAAGCGTCTCGCGGCTGTGCGGGTGAACGCCGCGCGAGACCACCAGCTTGCGCCGCCCCTTCGTCGCCCCGATCGCCAGGTACGCCGCCGAGGCCACCGACGAGGGCCCCTCGTAGAGCGAGGCGTTCGAGACCGGGAGTCCGGTCAGCTCCGAGATCGCGGTCTGGAACTCGAACATGACCTGCAGGCCGCCCTGTGAGACCTCCGGCTGGTACGGCGTGTACGGGGTCAGGAACTCCGAGCGCTGGGTGATCGCGTCGACGATCGCCGGCACGTAGTGGTCGTACATCCCGGCGCCCAGGAAGCACACCTCGGTGTCGGCGTGTGCGTTTCGCTGGGCGAGCCCCGCGAGATGATCGAAGCACTCGGTCTCCGACAGACCCGGCGGCAGGTCGAGCGTGCGCCCGAGCCGCACCTCATTCGGGATCTGGGCGAACAGCTCGTCGATCGAGCCCACGCCGATCGCGTCGAGCATCGCCTGGCGGTCCGCATCCGTCGCTGACGTGTACCTCGTCATACCCGACTGATCCTAGAGAGGGGGTTACTCGTCCTCGAGCAGCTTGCGGTACGCCGCCACGTCCAGCAGCTCATCGACCTCCGAGGGGCTCGACAGCTTCACGCGAACGAGCCAGCCATCGCCATAGGGGTCCTCGTTGAGGATCTCCGGCTTGTCAGCGATTGTCTCATTGACCGCGAGGATCTCGCCCGAGAGCGGCGAGTAGACGTCCGAGACCGCCTTCACGGACTCCACCTCGGCGTAAGCCTGGTCCTTGGTCACCTCGGACCCGACCTCGGGCGGCTCGTAGAAGACCACCTCGCCGAGCGCGTCCTGTGCGTACCAGGTGATGCCGAACGTCGCCTCCTCGCCCTCCACCCGGGCCCAGTCGTGCTCGGGGTGATACCGCAGATCGTCGGGGTAGGTCTCCTCAGCCATCGGTCTCCTCTCGTCGGTAAAGGGGTTTCGATTCGATGCGGGCGGGGCGGCGCTTGCCGCGGACGTCGATCTCGACCTCGGTGCCGGGCTCCGCCAGCTCCGCGGTCACGTATGCCATCCCGATCCCGACCTCCAGGCAGGGCGACATGGTCCCGCTCGTCACGATGCCCACCTCCTGATCGTCCAGGACCACGGCGTTTCCCTCGCGCGGAATGCCTGCGCCGGTGAGCACGAACGGAGCGAGCCTCTGGGCGGTCCCCTGCTCCCGAGCAGCCGCCACGGCCTCCGAGCCGATGAATCCGGTCGCCTCCTTGCAGCACCAGCCGAGCCCCGCCTCGATCGGGTTGCGATCCTCGTCCATGTCGTTCCCGTACAGGTGGAAGCACACCTCCAGCCGCAGCGTGTCCCGTGCTCCCAGGCCGGCCGGCTTGGCGCCGGCGGCGAGGAGGGCATCCCACGTCGCGGCGGCGTCATCGGCCGGGACGAGAAGCTCGACGCCGTCCTCGCCGGTGTAGCCGGTCCCGCAGACGAGGGTCTCGGCCCCGTTCACGTCGATCGTGGTCGTGCGCATCCGCTTCGGAAGCTCGCCGGCGGCGAGGCCCGCCACGATCCCCCTCGCCTCCGGGCCCTGGACGGCCAGCATCGCATAGCGGTCGATCGCGTCGCTCACCCCGGCGTCGAACTCGTCGGCGTGCTCGGCAAACCACTCGAAGTCCCGCTCGTGGTTGGCGGCGTTGGTGACCGTCAGGTAGCGGTCGTCGTCGAGCCGGTAGGTGAAGAGGTCGTCGAGGATGCCCCCGTCGTCCCGGCAGAGAACCGAGTACTGGGCGCCGCCGACGTCGACGCGTGACACGTCGTTGGAGAGAAGGCGCTGCAGGAGGCCGAGCGCGTCCGGCCCTGACGTCTCGATCTCGCCCATGTGGGAGACGTCGAAGACGCCGCAGCCCGAGCGAACGGCAAGATGCTCGGCGCGTACCCCTTCGTAGGACACCGGCATCTCCCACCCCGCGAAGGGGACGAGCTTCGCCCCCGCCTTCGCATGCTGCTCGTAAAGGGGGGTTCGCTTCAGCGCCGCCGTTGCCACGGCGCGGAGGCTAGTGGCTTGTGGCGCGGGACCTAGCGGCCGCGCAGGAAGTCGGGGACGTCGATGTCCCCCTCGGAGACCTGCAGCTCGCGCCGCTCGCGGTCGCCGAGTCCGCTGACGCCGCGGCGCCGGGCCCGGTCGCGGACCTGGATCGGGCGACGCGCGAGTGTCTCGAAGCCCTCGAAGCCGGTAGCGATGACCGTCACGCGGACCTCGTCGCCCATCGTCGGGTCGATCACGGTGCCGAAGATGATGTTGGCGCCCTTGTCGGCGGTGCCGACGACGATGTCGGCCGCCTCGTGGACCTCGAACAGGTTCAGGTCCTCGGAGCCGGTGAAGTTCAGGAGCATGCCGGTCGCGCCCTCGATGGACTCCTCCATGAGCGGCGAGGAGACGGCCATCTTGGCGGCCTCGGCCGCGCGGTTCTCTCCGGCCGCCGAGCCGACGCCCATCATGGCGGAGCCGGCCTCGGACATGACCGCCCGCACGTCCGCGAAGTCAAGGTTGATCTGGCCGGGCGTCGTGATCAAGTCCGTGATGCCCTGGACGCCCTGGCGGAGGATGTCGTCGGCCATCCGGAAGGCCTCGCTGATCGACGTGCGGCGCTCGACCACCTCGAGGAGCTTCTGGTTCGGGACGACAATCAGCGTGTCGACCTGGGAGCGGAGCTTGTCGATGCCGTCGAGGGCCTGCTGCATGCGACGCCCGCCCTCGAACTCGAACGGCTTCGTGACGACGCCAACGGTGAGCGCTCCGATCTCCTCCTTGGCGATCTCGGCGATCACGGGAGCGGCGCCGGTGCCGGTCCCGCCACCCTCGCCCGCGGTGACGAACACCATGTCGGCGCCCTTCAGCGACTCCTTGATCTCGTCACGGCTCTCGGCGGCCGCGCCCGCCCCGATCTCCGGGTTGGCACCGGCGCCGAGCCCCTTCGTGAGCTCGTGTCCGATGGGAAGCTTGATGTCGGCCTCGCATGCCTGCAGGGCCTGAACGTCGGTGTTGATCGCGATGAACTCGACGCCGCGAAGCCCGGCATCGACCATCCGGCTGACGGCGTTCGTTCCGCCGCCGCCGGCTCCAACGACCTTGATGACCGCGAGATACGAGGATTCCACCATTGCCTCTCGCCTGTGTTCTCCCGTTGTCTGACCCGTCCGAGGCTAAAGCGATAGTTGAGCGTTTTCGGTCCGTTTCAGCCTCAAGCGTTACACGAAGGTAAGGCATCCGCGTTCCGCTGTCAACGCACGCTCCGGTGGACGGCATGGAATCATGCAAGGCGAAGTCTTGAGCACGGGTCGAGGGTTTACATTTTCCGCAGACGCTCAGGTAGCGGTTGAGGGAACCGCCAGAAACCCGCCTCTAGCCGCCGATCGCCGGCCGCGAAGGCACCTGGACGTCCACGTATTCCAGAGTCGTCACCTTCGGGTCGGCGAGAACGGCCGCCGCAGCGGCCCACTTCGCCCGCGACTTCGAGGCCGCCCCGAAGCGCAGGTCGATCCCTCCCTGGAGGGTGACGACGATGCCGTAGTCATCGGTGGTCGTCGCCCCCTCGATCAGCGGACGAAGCGGTGCCGGCGCCGCACCGATCGCCCGCGTCTCCTCCAGCGCCTCGCCTTCGAGCCGACCCGACTCGGGCAGGTCGTCCACGTGAAGCGCCGGCAGATTCAACCCGTCCACGTCAATGCCCGGCAAGAGGGAGCCACCCGTGGCGACGGCGACCTCGCGCTGGCCATCGCTGGCCAAGAGCACCGGCCTTCGCTCGGTCACGTGGATGGTGAGGCCGTGCGGAAAGCTCGGATCGGCGGTGACCGACGCCACGGTCGGGAATCCGCTGACCGCGCTCGCCAACCTGGTCGCGTCGACGTCGAGAGTCGTCATCCCCTCGGCGGCGTCGGTCAGGGCGGCCGTGACCTGGTCGCGGTCCGCCGAATTGACCCCCTCGATCTTGACGTCCTGAACAGCGACGAAGGACGAATGCCGAAACCAGGCGAAGTAGGTGATCGCCAGCGCCGCGGCGACGATCGCGACCAGAATGATCCGCGCTCGCCACGAGGCCAGGGGCAATCGGATCGAGCCGCGGTTCCTCGGAGCTGCCTTGCGCCGGGACGGCTTGGCGGCCGGGCGCCGGGCCGGCCTCGACCGCGAGGGCTTGGAGCGGGGCGACCGGGCGCTCGCGCGTCGCTTGCCCGCGGCCGTTGCGGCAGGGGTACTCACACCACTTTATTCGCCCCCGGCTGGGGATGGACCTGCCTGGGAAGCGATCAGCTCTCGCTTGGCAGATCCCACGTATCCGGCCAGCGGGCGTCTCCAAGGATTTGGACCTCGGGCTCGAGGACGATCCCAAAGCGCTCGTGAACTCGCCGGCGACCCTCCGCCATCAGGGCCAGGATGTCCGCTGTTGTCGCGTCGCCTGCGTTCTCGACGAAATTGGCGTGCTTGGGCGAGAAGCGCGCCCCACCGACCTGGAGCCCGCGACAGCCCGCGGCTTCGAGCAGCTGGCCGGCGGTCCGACCGTCCGCGCGCGGGTCATCGGTCGGGTTCTTGAACGTCGAGCCGAAGGTCTTGATGCCCGAGGGTTGGGCGTCACGACGCTGGCCACGCATGCGCGCGAGGGTGGCCTTGATCTGCTCGACGTCGCCCTCGGCCAGGCGAAACGAGGCCCGCGAGACGATCTCGCCGGGCCCTAGGTTGGAGCGCCGGTAGGCAAAGCCCAGATCCGACGGGTCGCGGCGCTCGGAGCCGTTCGCGGTGCAGACGTCGACCCATTCGAGGACCCGGCCAAGCTCCCCGCCGTAGGCGTTCGCGTTCATCCTCACGGCGCCCCCCACCGTGCCGGGGATGTTGATGCCGAACTCGAGCCCCGTCAGTCCCCAGCGCGCCACCTTCGCCGTCGCCGAGGGAAGGCGAGCGCCGGCACCGCACAGCACGTGGGTGCCCTCTCGCTCGACGGAGCTGAGCTCTCCGTCGAGCTTCATCACGAGACCGCGAAAGCCCGTGTCGGCGACCAGCAGGTTGGACCCGGAGCCGACGACCCCGACCTCGATCCCATCCTCGGCCGCCCACCGCAGGAGCTCGATGAGCTCGGCCTCGCTCGTGGGCCGGGCAAAGAGGTCGGCGGACCCCCCTGCCCGCACCGTCGTCAAGCGCGAAAGGGGGTAGTCCGCCTCGACGTTTTCCGGAATCTCCACGTTCTAAGCATGTAGCAGCGAGCGGCCGGAGGGCGCTCCGGTCAGCGTTTGGTGTCTTGGGGACGCTATTGCGTACCCAAACCACCAAACGCCGTGTCATGGTCCACGAGCGCGTCCGCCAGACGGTAGATGTCGCCGGCCCCGATCGTGACGAGCAGGTCGCCCTCGCGCAGGCGCGGGCCCAGCGCCCGCTCGGCGCGCTTGGCGTCCACGAGCCACCAGACCGGCCTGCCGCCCGCGTGGTCGGCCGCGGCACGCGCGACGTCCAATCCGCTGACCCCGGCGAGCGGGCCCACGGGCTCCTCCCGGGCCGCGTACACGTCCAGCACCGCGATCTCGTCCGCGGCGGCT
>DATFON010000298.1:0-13660 GCA_035265465.1 Solirubrobacterales bacterium
GGGTGGTTGTTGGGCCGGAACTCGATGCCGAACGCGTCCGACTGCATGACCGCGATCGTGAGGTTGCCGGTCTCGAACTCGCCCGCGGGCATGTTGCCCCACTGCTTGGAGAACGGCAGTCCGAGCGTCTCGCCGTAGAACTTGGCCGCGCTGTCGTAGTCCTTCGTCGGCACGGTGATGAAGTCGACGCCGTTGAGGAGTGCTGTTCCTTCGCTCATTCGTATCTCCCTTTCGTTGCTATCGCATTGAATCATCGCTCGCTCATCGCGCGCGCCTCGCGCTTGCCCGCCCTCGCGAGCTTGACCCGCTCGACCGCCGGCAGCACGGCCTTGCGCAGCCGGACGGCGTCGGGGGTGACCTCCACGCATTCGTCGTCGCGGATGAACTCCAGCGCCTGGTCCAGGGACAGGCGGTGGTGCGGAACCAGGCGGACCGCCTCGTCGGAGCCGGCCGCGCGCACGTTGGTGAGCTGCTTGCCCTTCGTCGGGTTGACGTCGAGGTCCTCGGCGCGCGCGTTCTCGCCGATCACCATTCCCTCGTAGACCTCCTCCCCGGGGCCGACGAAGAGCTGGCCCCGCTCCTGCAGGTTCATCAGCGCGAACGCAACCGAGGCGCCGCGGCGGTCGGCGACCAGCGACCCGGTCGCCCGCGTCGTGATGTCCCCGTGCCACGGCTCGTAGCTCTCGAAGACCGAATGCAGGATCCCGGTCCCGCGCGTCTCGGTGAGGAACTCGTTGCGCAGGCCGATCAGTCCGCGGGCGGGAACCAGATAGTCCAGCCGGATCCAGCCGGTGCCGTGGTTGACCATGTTCTCCATCCGGCCCTTGCGCAGCGCCAGCAGCTGGTTCACGACGCCCATGTAGTCCTCGGGGATGTCCACGGAGAGTCGCTCGACGGGCTCGTGCAGGCGGCCGTCGATCTCGCGGGTCATCGCCTGCGGCTTGCCCACCGTCAGCTCGAAGCCCTCGCGGCGCATCGTCTCGACCAGGACCGCCAGCTGCAGCTCTCCCCTGCCCTGCACCTCCCACGCGTCGGTGGCCTCGGTCTCGCGCACCTGGATCGAGACGTTGCCGACCAGCTCGCCGCGCAGGCGCTCGTCGAGCTGGCGCCCGGTGAGCCTGTTGCCCGAGCCTCCGGCGAGCGGCGAGGTGTTGACGCCGATCGTCATCGCCAGCGCGGGCTCGTCCACGGCGAGCAGCGGGAGCGGGTCCGGTTGGTCGAGTGCGGCGATCGTCTCGCCGATCGTCACGTCCGCGATCCCCGCGAGGACCACGATCTCGCCGGCGCTGGCCGCATCGACCTCGACTCGCTCGAGTCCCTCGGTCACGTAGAGCGCCGCGATCCGGGCTCGCGAGACGCTTCCGTCGCGTCGACACCAGGAGACCTCCGCGCCCCGCCTGATCGTTCCGCGGTGAACGCGGCAGACGGCGAGTCGGCCGTGGTAGGGAGAGGCGTCGAGATTGGTCACCCGCGCCTGGAGCGGCGCGTCCGGATCGCCGCTCGGCGCCGGGATCTCCGCGACCAAGGTGGAGAACAGCGGTCCCAGATCGCCGCCGGGCGCTTCGGGGTCGAGCGTCGCCCATCCATCCCGGGCGGATGCATAGACGATCGGGAACTCGATCTGCTCCTCGCTGGCGTCCAGGTCCAGGAACAGCTCGTACACCGCATCGACCACCTCGGTCGGGCGAGCGTCGCTGCGGTCGGCCTTGTTGACGACGAGGATGAGCGGCAGTCGCTGCTCCAGCGCCTTTCTCAGCACGAACCGCGTCTGCGGGAGCGGCCCCTCGGAGGCGTCGACCAAGAGCAGCACGCCGTCGACCATCGAGAGCCCGCGCTCCACCTCGCCGCCGAAGTCGGCGTGGCCGGGGGTGTCGACGATGTTGATCTTGACCTCGTCACCGCCCGGCCGCGGGACGGTCAGCGAGGCGTTCTTGGCGAGGATCGTGATCCCGCGCTCGCGCTCCTGCTCGCCCGAGTCCATGACGCGCTCGACCAGGTGCTCGTGGGCGGCGAAGGTGCCCGCCTGGCGCAGCATCGCGTCGACCAGGGTGGTCTTCCCGTGGTCGACGTGGGAGATGATCGCGATGTTCCGAAGCTTCGCCACCCAGGAAACGGTACGAGGTCCCAAACCAGAGGCGCCCGGCGCGGCAGTGGGTTGCGCTGGTCGGGCCTCGAGGCCGCCATCGGGCCTCGAGGCCGCCATACTCGTTCCGTGCCCGCGCCGCTGATCGAGTTTCCCGCCGACGATCCTGACCGGGCGCTGCGCTTCTGGCGGGAGGTGCTGGGGGTCGCGCTGGAGCCGCGCCCAGAGGCGGCCGGTGCCGGTTGGGAGGCCGAGAGCGACGGACTTCGGCTCGGGGTCCACGAGCGCGGGCCGGGCCCCGGCGACACCGCCTCCCTCCCCTACCTCACGGTCGCCGACCTGCCTGCGACGGTCGAGCGCATCCGCAAGCTTGGCGGCACGGTGATTCATCCCGGCGAGCGCTGGGCGATCTGCCGCGACAGCGAGGGCAGCCCGTTCGCGCTCGCGGCCTCTAGCTGAACATGTAGCGGCAGTGGCGGCAGCGCCGCGCGTCAACCCGGATCATGGCGTTGCATTGCGGGCAGCGACGATTCCGCGGCTGCGCGATCCACCATGCGGTTCCGCAGATCGCAAGCGCTCCGCCGAGAAACAATAAGTAGGTAACGAGGGTCATTGCGCTTGCAGGCGGGGGTCGTCCCGACCACCTGAGGCCACCGACACTACACCCGGCCCGGCTCGGGTTAGGGTGGCGCGGCATGGAAGCCGACCTCAAGTTCTACGTGCAGGCGATCATCACCGTCGTCCTGCTCACCGACCCGTTCGTCCGGCCAATGCTGTTCAAGTCGATGACGGCGCACGAGCCGGACAAGCGCGGCGCCTACGTGCGGACGATCATGATCGTGGTGGGCGCGACGCTCGGCCCCCCGGAGCGGCCCATCGAGAGTCGGTTTATTCGGCCTATAGCCGAAGAAATCGACTCTCGATCACCGTTGGCGTAATTGCACGAGATCCTGGTCCCAGGCGTTCGGTTGTCAAGACCCGCGGCCGGACAGGTCGCGCCGTCAGGCCAGCACGGCCTTGCGGGGGTAAACGACCTCGGGGTCGGTGAGTACGTTCACCAGGGCGGGCTTGCCCGCTCCGAAGGCGCGCTCCAGCGCCGGCCGCAGCTCATCCGGCTTCTCCACCAGCTCCGAATGGCAGCCCAGGGCCTCGGCGATCTCGTCGTAGCGCGTGGCCGGGCGCAGCTCGGCGGCCATCGAGTACCCGTACAGGAACTTCATCGGATGGTGCTCGAGCGCCCAGATGCCGTTGTTGCCGACGATCCCCACCACGGGGAGGCCGTGCCGAGCCATCGTGTCGAACTCCATGCCGGAGAAGCCGAACGCGCCGTCGCCGAGCAACAGGCAAATCTGGCGACCCGGGTGCGCCTTGGCGGCGCCGATCGCCTGCCCGGGGCCGGCGCCCAGGCAGCCGTAGGGCCCGGGGTCCATCCACGCGCCGGGCTCGTAGGTCTGGATGAAGCGGCCGGCATAGGAGACGAAGTCGCCGCCGTCGCCGATCACGATCGCGTCGCGGTCGAGCAGATCGTCGAGCTCGGCGTAGATGCGAACTGGGTGCAGGGGCGCCCGCTCGTCTGTGAGATCGCTGACCTCGGACTCGCGCTTGGTGGATTCCGTTTCGTGAAGCGCCGAGAGCCAAGGATTGGCGCTGCGGCCGCGTTCGGCGTCGGCGGACGCGGCCGCTTCGAGCATGGATGCGAGCGTCGCCGAAATGTCGCCGGCGAGCTCGATCTCGGGCCGGCGCGTGGCGGTGAGGCGGCTGGGCTCGACGTCCAGAGAGACGATCCGCGTCTCCTCCCCGAACGACGCACCGAATCCCAACCGAAAGTCGAGCGGCACCCCGACGACCAGGGCGACGTCGGCCTCCTTCAGGCCCTGGCCGCGGGCGCGCGAGAAGTAGAGCTCGTGGTCGGCGGGCAGGCAGCCGCGCCCCATCCCGTTCAGGAAGACGGGGATCGAGTGCGCCTCGGCGAGCGCCCGAAGCTCCTCCTCCCCGTGCGCCCAGTAGAGGCCGGTACCGGCCATGATCACCGGGCGCTCGGCGCCGGCCAGGAGCGCCGCGGCTTCGTCGGAGCGATCAGCCGCCTTGCCGGCCGATCGCCGCGGCGGCTCCGGCACCCCCGCCTCCGCCTCCTGGAAGACCACGTCGAGCGGATAGTCCACGAACGTCGGACCGCTCGGCTGCTCGAGCGCCTCGTCGATCGCCGCGGCGGTGAGCTGCGGGATATGGGCGGTGTCCTTGACCGTCTGTGCCGACTTGGTCAGCGGCGACACGAACGGCACGTGATCGATCTCCTGGAGCGACCCCGAGCCCCATCGCATCTCGGGCGCCCGTCCGCCCAGCACCACCAGCGGCGAGCGGTTCTGCTGCGCCCCGGCCATCGGGCTCATTCCGTTCGTCACCCCCGGCCCGGCGGTCAGCGCGCACACGCCAGCGCGCCGCGTCGCCTTGGCAAAGCCCTCCGCGGCCCACGCCGCCGACGCCTCGTGGCGCGTGTCGACAACCTCGATCCCCTCCGCCTTGCAACCGTCGTAGATCGAGAACAGGTGGCCGCCCGACAGGGTGAACAGGTGGCTGACGCCCCGCGAGGCGAGCGTCCGCGCTACCAGCCGCCCCCCGTGGACCGGTCCGCCGGCCTCCTCGCCGGCTCCCTTTGCGGTCTCCTCGGTCGTCGCCACCGGCCGCGAGCCTACTACCGCCTCAGAGCGTGGACCCCGCATCGAACGCCTGCCCGGGCACCCCGCCGATCGCCAACAGGCGCATGCCCTCGGGTCCCGGCAGCACCTTCCGCTTTGCAGCGGGGCCAATCCGGATGACGTGGTCGGCATCTAGCGGGTAGCGCTCGCCGTCGACCTCCACCTCCCCAGCTCCGCGCAGGGCGATATACACCTCCTCCTGGCCAAGCTGCCCCGGGCGCTTCTCGAACATCCGCCCCCCGATGCCCTCGGGCGAATGGTCGTGCTCCGGGTATTCCGTCGCGTTCGGCGGCATGTCAATGACGGCCAGCCCGAAGGAGCTCACATCCAGCTCGGCGCGCGCACGGTGGAACTTGAAGCCCTCGAAGAACCCCTCGACCGCGTCGAGGTCGTCGATTCGCATGTGGGTGACATCGGCCATCGGTCCTCCTCACTCCGGCTCGTGGCGCCGTACAACGTGGTGGCTCCCAGAGGCATCCTAGGCAGGGCGCGAGGACGCGGCAGCGTGGCGCCGCACCCCGCCGGAGGAGGTTAGAAAGCTGACCAAGGGGTAGACAAGGGTCTGGGTCAAGTGGAGTTGCCAGCTCGGACCGAAACCGGATCGCAAGATGGCGCTGCGCCGCGCGATGGCACTGCGGCACATGATGGGGCCGCGCCGCACGACGGTGCGGCACGGAAGGACGGCGCGATTGGCGCAGCTCCGCTGCTCACGCTCGATCCGCGGGCTGGGCAGCGGGCTGTCCCGCCAGCAGCGCGCCGATGCCAAGCGCGAGCTGATCGCGCGCACGACCCTCCTGCGTCGGGGCGATTCATGCGAGGAGCTGTTTCGCACCGGCCTGTTCGGTGCCCTCGTGGTGCAGGGGGCGCTCGCCCGTCGTGTCTGCACTGACCGAGGGCGCAGTCTCGAGGTCCTCGTGAAGGGGGATCTGCTGCGACCCTGGCAGGAGGACTCGGGCTGGGTCGTGGGCTCGGAGATTCATCCCCTCGTCGACACCCGTGTTGCCGTCATCGATCGATTCGCCGGCGACTCCCTCTGCAAGTTTCCGCCGGTGATCGAGGCGCTGCTGGAGCGTGCGTTCCGGCGGATCCGCGGCATGGCGACGCAGGCCGCCTTCGACAGCCGCGCCGGGATGGACCAGCGCGTCCTGTTCTCCATGTGGCATCTCGCCGACCGCTGCGGCGAGCGGGCCGCCGGCGGGATGGTGATTCCACTGCCTCTGACCCATCGGATGATCGCCGACCTTCTCGGCGCGCAGCGCACCTCGGTCAGCGCGGCGATCAGCCGCCTGGCCGCGGAGGGTGCCCTGAGCCGGACGGACGGCCGCGGCTGGATGCTTCACCCCGAATCGGCGCGCGTTCTCCCCAGCCGGCGGTAACTCCCGGGCTACAGCGGAGCCAGGCCTCCCGCGCGGCGCCCGTCGCCCAGGTCGCCGCGGGTGGGGTCGAGGTCGCCGCGCCTGCCGTCGCCGCGAGCGGCGGCCAGGGGCTCCTCGCCCGGCTGGACGCCGTCGGACTTGCGCACGCGCGGTGCGCATAGGCTCAGCGGCTCGGGCAGTCCCTTCAGATCGTGCTCGCCGCAATCGGTCACCTCGATGTCGTCGGACAGCTGCTCCGCCGTCGTCTCGGTGATCAGGACGTCCTCGTCCAGGTCTCGCGTCGCCGCCTCGACCCGAGAGGCGATGTTCACCGCGTCGCCGATGACGCTGAAGTTGAGCCGCCCGGCGCCGCCGATCGAGCCGGCCACCACCCGGCCGGTGTTGACCCCGACGCCGACGTGAAAGCCCGGCTCGTCCTCGGCGTTGACGACGTTCGCCATCTCGCACGCCGCGCGGACCGCACGGTCGGCGTGGTCCGGGAACGGCTCCGGCGCGCCGAACATAGCCAGCAGGCCATCGCCGACGAACTTGTCCACGTGGCCGCCGTGGCGGTTCACGATCGGCACGACAACGGCGAAGAGAGCATTCAGCTGCATCACCACGTCCTTGGCGTCGGCCTGTGCGGCGAAGCTCGTGAAGTCGCGGACGTCGCAGAAGAGGATCGATACCTCGACCTCCTCCCCCTCCTCGCTGAACCCCTCGCTGAGGATGTACTCGGCGACGGACTTGTCGAGATAGGTGCCGAATGCCTCGCGGAGGCGTTCCCGCTCGGCGAGCCCCTCCACCATCTGATTGAACGACGCCGCGAGCTCGCCCAGCTCGTCACCCGTCGTCACGGGCACCGAAACGTCGTAGCGACCCTCCCGCACCGCCTCGGTCGCGCGCTGCAGGTCGGCGATCGGGCGCACGATCGACTTCGCGAACAGAACGGTGAGCTCCAACGAGATCGTCGTTGCCACGGCCACGGCGATGAGCACGTCCACGCCCAGGGCCTCGCCCCCTCCGCCCGAGGAGGACAGCGCGGCTGCCACGAGTCCGGTGATGAGGTTGATCAGCGGCAGCGCTGTCATCAGACGCACCCGCAGGGGGATTGCCGAGATCGGTGTCTGGACACGTGGCGCGGCCTTGCTCTGGTTGATGTCCAGCAAGACCGGACGCATCCCCGTCTCCAGGATCAGGTAGTGGAGGATCGCGGAGTACCCGAGGGCCACCATCGATCCGGCGAACAGCGGGAAGAAAGCCGGCCAGGCGAGGTCCAGGACGATCACCGCCCACGCGCACGTGGGGACGATGGCGATTGCCACCGGCACCCAGAGGTCGTGCCGGATGAGGTTGAGCGGCAGCGCCACGGCCGCGGCCCACGCCTTCGTCGTGCTCTCGCCGTCGCGCGCGCCGGCGAGCCAGTCGCGGATCGGGCGCATGAGGGGGAAGGTGCGGATCAGCGTGATCAGAACCGCCAACCCCGTCAGCGCGAGAGCGACCGCGATGACCTTCGCGTAGTCCTCGGCCGAGGAGTGGTAATAGAAGGTGAAGAGCCCGAGGGTCGCTGCCGTGATCACGAACGCGCTTTGCAGCTCGATCGTGAGGAACACGTACGGATAGGACCGGCCGAGCCGGCGATATAGACGAGAGAGCGCCGGCAGCGCCATGCGCTGATTGTGTCAGGACCGGCCTAGGCGGGCGCCGGCTCGCGTGACCCCGTGGGCCTTACCGCCAGGAGCACCATGTCGTCCGCGAGCTCGTTGCCGGCCCGCGTGACGGCGTCCGTCCTCAGCCGGTCGAGCAGCGCGTCCAGGTCGTCGCCGGCGCTCGCCGCCATCGCCCGAGCAAGCTCCTCGGGCGTGCGGTGGCTCTCAACCGGGCCCGCCTCGAGCCAGCCGTCCGTGTAGACGAGGAGCGTCTCCCCCGGCTCGAGAGTGAACCGGTCCACGCCGATCTCCACGTCCTGCCACACGCCGACGATCGAGCCCCCGCTCAAGCACTCGGTGGACCCGTCGGCGCGCACGATGACCGCAGGCGGGTGAGCGGCGCTGGCGAGCTCGACGTCGAGGCCCCCGGATTCGCGGTCTTGCAGCAGCGCGAGCTGGAGGGTTGCAAAGCGCTCGCCGGTCTCCGTCTCCATGAGCACCGAGTTCACCCGCTCGGCGATCTGCGCGGGCCGTGTGCTGAAGGGTGCCAGCGCACGGACGGTGTGGCGGATCTGCGCCGTAAAGGTCGCCACCTCCGCGCCACGCCCGGCCACGTCACCGACCAGAAGGTAGTACCCGTTGGGCACCGGAATCACGTCGTAGAAGTCCCCGCCGAGCTCCACTCCCTCGCCCGCCGCCTCGAACACCACCGCCAGGTCCAGGCCCGGGATCGGTTCCGGCTCGTCGGGACGCAGGCCGCGTTGAAGGACCTTGGCGATCCGGTCGCGCTCCGCGTACAGCCGCGCGTTTTCGAGCGCCATGGCAGCGCGGGCGGCGAGGTCCTCGAGCAGGCTCAGGTCGCGCTCGTCGAAGCGGCGGTCGTTGGCGATGTGAAGGAACGACAGCGCGCCCACCAACCGGCCCCTCGCGAGCATTGGGGCAACCGCGGCCGACCTGTAGCCGGCCCGTTCGATGAAGGCCCGGTGCTCGTCGCTCTGGGCGACCTCGTCCTGGATCCCGGGTTGGGTCAGGTCGTAGAGCACGAGGGAGCGGCCGGTCCGCAGGACCTGTGCCACGGGATGGTCGCCGTCGAGCTCGAGCGGATGGTCGCGGCGAATGGCCTCGAGCTCCGCGGCGATCTTCGGGTCCGCTGCGGCCACCGTGGCCCTCCCGATGGACCCGTCGTCCTCGACGAAGTCGATGACGCATAGCTCGGCCAGGTCGGGGACCGCGGTGTCCACGATCGTGCGGGCCGTCTCGTCGCGGTCCAGCGAGGCGTCCAGCGCGGGCGCCGCGCGCGCCAGGAACTCATGGGCGCTGCGCTGGCGCTTCTCCGCTGTGATGTCGCGGACGACGATCGACGCCCCCACGATGCCGAGGATCGGATCCTTGATCGGTGAGACGGTCAACGACACGTCGATCCGCCCGCCGTCCTTGCGGATTCGCTCGGTCTCGTAGGGATCCACCCGCTCGCCCTGGCGAATGCGATCGAGAATCCGCTGCTCCTCACGGGCGTGATCGGGCGGAATCAGCATCGAGATCGGCTGGCCGATCGCCTCATCCGGCTCGTAGCCGTAAAGACGCGTGGCGCCGTCGTTCCAGGCCGTGATGATCCCGTTCAGGTCCTTGCTCAGCACCGCCTCCTGCGTGTCGTGGACGACGGCCGCGAGGTGCGCCCGGATCCGCTCGGCCTCGATGCGATCGGAGATGTCGCGTACGTAGCCGGTGAAGATCGGCGGGTCCGACCCGGGGATCCGCGTCACGGCGAGATCGATTGGGAAGCTGGAGCCATCCCGCCGCAGCGCCGTGAGCTCGATCCTCTGGTTCATGATCCTGGTCTCGCCGGTCTCCACGTAGCGGGCCAGGCCCTCCCGGTGCCGGTCGCGCAGGTCCGGCGGGATGATCAGTCCGGCGAGCTCATGGCCGACGGCCTCGTCGCGGCGATAGCCGAACGTCTCCTCCGCGGCCTCGTTGAACTCGATGACCCGGCCCAGGTGATCCATCCCGATCACGCAGTCATACGCTGAGCCGAGCATCGCCGACTTCAGCGCCTCGCTCTCACGCAGGGCGCTCTCCGCGCGGCGTCGGGTCATGAACATCGCGAGCTGGTCGGTGAAGCCCACGAGCAGGTCCATCAGCTCGTCGTCGGACGACGAGAACGACCTCGCATAGAACTCGGCGACGCCCAGAACGCTCTCCGCGGGTCCAACGGGCACCGGTATCACCAGCGCCCCGTGCAGCCCCAGCTGCGCGAACATCTCACGCCGGGGCAGGCCGGGCTCCTCCTGGAGGTCGCCAATCCAGGTGATCTCGCCGCGCTCCCACGCCCGCCCGGGCAGGCCGCTGCCCCGGCCAAGGCGAAGGCGCCGGCTCTCCGCCCACAGAACTTCCATGTCGAGGCTGCCAGCCTCCCAGCCATCCACGAAGCGAAGCATTCGGTCGTGCTGCGGAACCTCCCAGAGGGCGCCGGCGTCCCAGGAAAGCAGCGTTCCGACGGCGGACAGATATACGGGCGCTGCCTGCTCGACGCTGTCCGCGACCAGAAGCTCGCGAGTCAGTGCGTGCTGGGCAGCTAGGCGAGCCTGAAGGTCCGAATGCCGCGTCTCCATCCCCGCCGGAAGCATCGCATCTCCCGGCCCCCTTGCCTAGGGCGCTTTGCGGGCTGGGATGCACCCGTCATGAGTGTCGACGGCCCTCAAGTACCGTCTCCCTGGGTCCGATTCAATGGAGGTGGAACGCGAAAGCAACGGGGGGTTCCCCGAGCCCGTGGCCGGGGAGCCAGTTCGCCTGGTGCGCTGCCGGCACGATGCGTGCGGGACAGCCACCCGCGTGCGGGTGCCGCGGGCCCTTCCCGCGCTCGCCGTTCGCCGCGTCGTCTGCGAGGGCTGCCGCCAACGCTACGACTGCGAGGGCGTCGACGACGTCGAGGCGGCGGCCGCGGCCAAAGTCGTGCCCTCGAGGCCCGAAAGCCGGCTCTGGAAGTACTTGAGCATTCCGGTGGCCGCGGCCGCGGTCATCGCCATCCTGATCCTCGTCCAGGGGTCCGACGCGCCGGAGGAGCAGCCGAGCTCCTCCCAGGCGCCGGCCGGGGTCGAGTCCGGGGGGGGTGGTGGCGCCGCCACCGCGGCTGGTGGCGCCGCCGAAGCGTCCGGATCGAGCCAGGGCGCCGAACTCGTCAAGGGCGCCAGCTACACCCTGGCCCTGCCGCACGGGTGGGCCCGCACCGAGGCCGACAGCGGCGCGACCTTCGCCGCGTCGGCCCGCGATGGCGGTGCCGAGGCGACGCTGTGGGTGCAGCGCGATCCCAGCCTGGACTTCCCGCAGTTCGAGGCCCAATCGCTGGCAACGCTTCGCCAGGCAGCCGGAAGCGCCGAGGTCACCGATCGCACGACCGCGCCCACCGCGGAGGGGACGATCGTCACCCTCGCGGCCGACCCGCCGGCCGGCGCTCCCACCTACGAAGTAACACTTCGCCTCGCCGGCCCCTATCGTTACTACCTAGCCACGACCGTCGAGCCCAATGCATCGCGTGACGCAGCCGACGGCGCCGAGTTGATCCACAGCTCGTTCGTCCCCGTGGCAACCGAAAAGTCAGGCTAAGGCAGGCACCATGAGACGATAGCGGCTGCTCCTCCTCGCTGTCCTTGCGCTTGCCGTGCCCGTCCCGGCCTTCGCGCTCGTGACCGGCTCGGATTCCGGCGCCGGCTCGCTCGACGCCCAGGCGTCCCTCGACAGCTGCGGCCTGTTCGAGAACCAGATCGTCTGCAAGATCGACGCCTCGTACAACGACGTCGCCGGTGCCACCAGCTACACCGCGAGCGTCAGCGCCCCGAACGGCGCCGTCTCCGACTACGGCACCGTCGGCGCAGGCGGCACCAGCTTCTGGGTCCCGTACGTGGGCAACGGCACGTACACCGTCGAGATCCAGGCGTGGGGCACGCCACCTTCCAATGACAAGAACCCTCCGCTCGTCGCCGAGGACCGAGTGGGAGCCGGGAGCAAGGACACGGGCGATCACACGCCGGCGGACGAGTCCGACACCGGGGCGACCGGCGTGACCGGCGTGACCGGTGTGACCGGACCGACGGGCGCAAGCGGGGTCACAGGCCCCACCGGTACCAGCGGTGTGAGCGGACCCACTGGAGTCGGTGGCCCCCCGCCGGAGCCGTGCCCACCACCCCCCGCGCCGCCCCCGACGCCGGGGCCGACCGGCCCCACCGGCCCAACGGGGCCGTCCGGCGGCACGGGCGCGACGATCTCGGGAAGCACCGCCGGCATTGCCGGCCTCGAGGCGCAGGGCGAGGTGCCCCAACCGACGGAGTGCACCGACCCAACCGAGACCACGGGCTGCTGCGTTCCGGCCGGATAGCCTGAGCACTACGATCCCGGTGATGGCCACTGCCACCGCCGAAGCGCTCTCCCCCGCGGCCCGCGAGTTCGTCGGCTCCGGCGCCAAGCGCCTGGTGATCGGTGGCGAGCAGATCGACGCGGCCGACGGGCGCACTTTCGAGACCATCGACCCGGCCACCGGCGACGTGATCTGCGAGGTCGCGCTCGCCGGGCCCGAGGACGTCGCTCGCGCGGCGGCGGCCGCTCGCACGGCACTGGTGGGCCCGCTCCGCAAGGTCAATGCAGCCAAGCGCTCAGGCCTCATGTACTCGCTGGCGGAGCTCATCAAGACGAACGGGGCCGAGCTTGCGGAGCTCGAATCGCTCGACAACGGCAAGCCGCTCGGCGCCGCGAAGGGCGACATGGCGGCGACCGTCAACCACCTGCGCTACTACGCCGGGTGGCCGACGAAGATCGAGGGCGAGACGATCCCCGTCTCCGCCCGGGACGTCCTCTGTTACACGGTCCGCGAGCCCGTCGGTGTCTGCGCCCAGATCGTCCCGTGGAACTTCCCCCTTCTCATGGCGATCTGGAAGGTGGCGCCAGCGCTGGCGGCGGGCTGCCCGATCATCCTCAAGCCCGCCGAGCAGACGCCGCTCACCGCCCTGCGGCTGGGCGAGCTCGCGCTGGAGGCGGGATTCCCGGAGGGCACCCTCAATGTCCTGACTGGCGACGGCAGCACCGGCGCGGCGCTCGTCGACGAGCCCGGCGTCGACAAGGTCGCGTTCACCGGCTCCACCGAGGTCGGCCGCGAGATCGGCGCCAAGTGCGGCCGCTCGCTGAAACGCGTAACGCTCGAGCTGGGCGGCAAGAGCCCGAACATCATCCTTCCCGACGCCGACCTGGACCGGGCGATCAAGGGCTCCTACGAGGGCATCTACTTCAACTCCGGTCAGGCCTGCAACGCCGGCTCGCGCCTGTTCGTCCAGCGCGAGCTCTACGACGAGGTGACCGACCGCCTCGCCGGCTACGCCCGCGACGCCAAGGTCGGGCCCGGCCTGGACCCCGAGACCCAGCTCGGCCCGCTCGTCTCCCGGGAGCAGTTCGACCGGGTCAAGGGCTACATCGACTCAGGCGTCCAGGAGGGCGCCGAGCTCGCGGCGGGCGGTCCACCCGACGGTGGCAACGGCGGCGGCTACTTCGTGGACCCGACCCTCTTCGTCGGCGTGCAGGACTCGATGCGCATCGCCCGCGAGGAGATCTTCGGCCCGGTCCTGGTCGCGATGCCATTCGACGACCTGGAGGAGGTCGCCCGCCGCGCCAACGACACCGAGTACGGCCTCGCGGCCGGCCTGTGGACCCGTGACGTCTCGAACGCCCACAAGCTCGCCTCGATGCTCCAGGCGGGCAACGTCTACGTCAACACCTGGGGCGGCGGCGACCCAGCGGCCCCCTTCGGCGGCTACAAGGCATCGGGCATCGGCCGCGAAAAGGGCCACGCCAACCTGGACGCCTACCTGGAGACCAAGACGGTCTGGGTCCAGCTCT
>DATFON010000299.1:0-12426 GCA_035265465.1 Solirubrobacterales bacterium
AGGAGCGACCGAAGTGACGGAGTCACCCGGCGTAAGCAGCGAGCGCCGGTCGCGGCACGCGAGGAGCGACCGAGCCGCTCGAGCCGTTCCTCCCGCTAGGCCACACTCGCTCTGAGGAGCGCACGGATTGTTTTGGCGACCGTCGCACCGTCGTGCGTGACCTGGCGCCAGGTGAACCGGACAACCTCGTAGCCGAGAACCGCGAGCCGCGCGTCGCGAGCGCGGTCCTCCTCGAATGCCGATCGGCTGCGGTGCGCCTCCCAGCCGTCCACCTCGACGACGAGCTGCTGTTCGCGCCAAAGAAAGTCCACCTCGAACCGATCGACTTTCACGTTCACCTCGGGCCGGGGTAGGCGGTGTCGGCGGCAGAGGGCGAGCATGGCCTGCTCCAGATCGGTGCGGGCGCAGTCTGCGTCGAAATCCGCGTCGATCCGGAGTCTGAGGAACTCCGCTTCACGGAGTGCCGCGGAAAACCGGGCTGGGGAAAGGAGGGGGCGGAGGTCAGCGAGTGTGCGGGTGGGAGTCGTGACCGGGATGCCGTCGTGTCGGGTGCAGTGACGGGCAATGAGGGCAGAGGAGCGGTGGAGGACGATTCCGGCGCGCTTCCGGATACCGGCCGTGCTCGGGACAGTGACGTGAACGTCAGGAACCTCGCCGCGTCTCCCGACCTCCGATGGCCGGCGAACGGGGCGATGAATTCCCCAGAGCTCGGCCGCGCTCAGGTGACTGAGTACAGCCCCATCGCCGCAGGCAAGGACGGCCGCCATCCAACGGCCTCTCTCGCTGAGTCTCGGGTGGCCGACTGCATAAACACCACGATGAATAGGGTGGAGGCGACCGGCGGCTGCGCGTTCCGAGATCCGTCCTCTGGACAAACCGGCATTGACCAGCTGGGCCGTGGTGACGACACCGTGTTGGCTGGTGGCAAGCCGGGAAATGGCAGCGTCCCGACGAGATTTGTCGCGTTTGCTCCGCATAGCGGAACAAAGGCGACAAACGCCCGGATTTCGCCCCCATGCTTGCCACCTCCGCCTGTCCCACCCCCCTTCATCGCCGGTTTTCGTCCTGACGCCACCCCTCCCGCCCGATACGTGTAGGTTCCCGCGCCGATGGCGACCGAACGCACGCTCATTCTCGTCAAGCCCGACGCATTCGAGCGCGGGCTGACGGGCGAGGTCATCGCCCGCTTTGAGCGCAAGGGGCTGAAGCTCGTCGCGCTGAAGCAGATGCAGGCGGACGAGGAGCTCGCCAATACCCATTACGCGGAGCACAGCGACAAGCCGTTCTTCGGCGAGCTGGTCTCCTTCATCATCCGCGGCCCGCTCGTCGCGATGGTGCTGGAAGGCGAGAGCGCGGTGGCGGCGGCCCGCCAGCTGATCGGCGCGACGAACCCGCTCGAGGCCGATGCCGGCTCGATCCGCGGCGAGTTCGCCACCGCGGTCACCTTCAACCTGGTGCACGGGTCCGACTCGCCCGAGTCGGCACCGCGCGAGATCGAGCTCTGGTTCCCCGAGCTGTAGGTCGACGGGCCACGGCTTGATGCCCGCCGCCGTACTCTCGGCGGCGTGTCCAACCCCTTGATCGTTCTCGCATCGAAGTCCCCCCAGCGGCGCGCGCTGCTCGCCACCCTCGGCCTCGACTTCGAGGTCCTGGTCCCGAAGGTGGAGGAGGAGACTGGCGGCGAGCCGCGGGATCTCGTCGTACGGAACGCGCTGCGCAAGGCCGAGGCGGTCGCGGCGGGCCGGTCCGACACGCTCGTGATCGCGGGGGACACGGAGGTCGTGATCGACGGCGAGGTGCTGGGGCAACCGGAGAGCGAGAACGAGGCCCGCGCCCATCTGCAGCGCCTCTCCGGATCCGAGCACCACGTACTCGGTGGCTTGGCGCTGCTCGGTCCCGATGATCAGCAGCCCCGGACCGGCGTCGACGTCTCGACGGTGGCATTCAGGGAGCTCGACGAGATCCTCCTCGACGTCTACCTCGCCTCAGGGGAGTGGCGTGGCCGGGCGGGCTCCTACGCGATCCAGGGCCTGGGCTCCGCGCTGGTGGACATCGTCCGCGGCGACGTCTCCAATGTCATCGGCCTGCCGGTCGGCCTCCTGCTCCGGCTGGCCCCGGAGCTGCTGGCGAATCGGTAGGCGCTGACCGCTCCGGCAACTTCCGAACTGCAAGTCGTCGGGAAGCCGCAACTTGCGGACTTTGGGGGTTTTAAGGCGAGCCGCTAGGCTCCGACGAACTTTCGCTTTCCGTCTCACTCTTTGAGCATTCGCTAATCGTCCCCCTCCATGAGCCTTCTCAGCACAATCAGCCCCGCCCGCGACATGGCCGTCGACCTCGGCACGGCCAACACCCTCGTTTACGTTCGGGGGCGCGGCATCGTCGTCTCCGAGCCTTCGGTGGTCGCCGTCGACACCGCGACCGGCGAGGTCCACGCCGTCGGAGCCGAGGCGAAGCAGATGCTCGGCCGCACCCCATCGACGATCAACGCGATGCGGCCCCTGAAGGACGGGGTGATCGCGGACTTCGAGGTCACCGAGTCGATGCTCCGCTACTTCATCAAGCGGGCCAACCACAGCCGCTTCACCCATCCCCGGGTCGTGGTGTGCGTTCCTTCCGGAGTGACCGGCGTCGAGAAGCGAGCCGTCGAGGAGGCGTGCCTCGGGGCGGGCGCCCGCGAGGCCTACCTGATCGAGGAGCCGATGGCGGCGGCGATCGGCTCCGGCCTTCCGGTCAGCGAGCCGACCGGCAGCCTGGTCGTCGACATCGGCGGCGGCACGACCGAGGTTGCTGTGATCTCCCTGGGAGACATCGTCGTGTCGCAGTCGGTCCGTGTCGGTGGCGACGAGATGGACGAGGCGATCACGAACTTCTGCAAGCGCGAGCACCAGCTCCTGATCGGCCATCAGACGGCGGAGGACATCAAGCACGAGGCCGGCTCAGCGGCGCCGCTCGGACACGAGGTCGAAGTCGAGATCCGCGGGCGCGATCTCGGCTCCGGTCTGCCGCGCGCCGTGAAGCTCAACTCGGCGGACATACGTCAGTCCCTGGACGATCCGATCCAGCAGATCATCGCGGCGGTCAGGGACACGCTCGACCGCACGCCGCCCGAGCTCGCTGGCGACCTGATGGAGCGCGGCATGACCCTCGCCGGCGGCGGCGCGCTGCTGCAGGGCTTCGCCGAGCGGATGAGCGACGAGTGTCAGATGCCGGCGCGGCTCGCCGAATCCCCACTCACCTGTGTGGCGACGGGATCAGGACAGGCCCTGGAGGAGTTCGAGGCGATCAAGAGGGCGCTGAAGAACTCCCGCGTCCGGAGGCGTTACTGATCGCCGGGGGCTGAGAGGGAGACCCGGCCATGTACCTCCTTGATCGTCCCGAGGACATCCCGCCGCGGCTGACCAATCGGCTCAACCTGCGCATCGCGATCCTCGGGGCGGTCCTCGTCGCGGCGATCGCGACGGTGCTCCTGCGGCTCTGGTCTCTGCAGATTCTCGACGGCGAGCACTACCGCGCCCTCGCCAAGGACCACGGCATCCTCGATGTCCGGGTCCACCCGCCGCGCGGCGAGGTCCTCGACCGCAACGGCAAGGTCCTGGTCGAGAACCGGACCGTGATGACCCTCCAGCTCCGGCCCTCCGACCTGCCGGGCGACCGGGTGGAGCGCCGCCGCGAGCTCGCCAAGCTGGGCGACCTGCTCGGGCTCTCGCAGCGGGAGATCCGCCGCCGGGTGCGCGCCACCCCGCAGTACGCCGGTTATCCGGTCGTGCTCAAGCAGGGTCTCGATCGGCGGCTGCTCTTCTACCTGCTCGAGAACAAGGAGAGCTTTCCCGGGGTCAGCGTCGAACGGACGTACGTCCGCAAGTACCCGGACGGCCCCCTCGCCGCCCACGTGCTCGGACTCATCGGGCAGGTCAGCCCGCGGCAGCTGAAGCAGGCGCGCAATGACGGCGTGGAGCCCGGCGACATCATCGGCCAGGCGGGGGTCGAGTACACCTACGACAAGTTCCTGCGCGGCACCGCGGGCAGCCAGCGGATCCAGGTGGACGCCCTCGGTCGCCCGCGCGGGACCCTGGGCAACCGACCGGCCCAGGCCGGCGACAACCTGCGGCTCACCCTCGACGCCGGCCTGCAGGAGACCGGCGAGACGGCGCTGCGCGACAGGGGGCTGCCCGGCGCCTTCGTCGCGATGGACGTCCACAGCGGCGCGGTCCTGGGAATGGGCTCCTACCCGACCTACGATCCGTCCTTCTACACAGAGCCGCACACGAAGGCGGAGTACGACGCGTTCGGCAACAGGGCCGGGGACCCGCTGGTGGATCGCGCCGATCAGGGCGGCTATCCGACCGGATCCACGTTCAAGCCGATCACCGCCACCGCGGCCCTGGAGGAGGGCCTGATTTCGCCCGGCACGATCTTCAACGACACCGGGTCGCTGGACATCGGCGGGCTCGTGGTTCACAACGCGGGCGGCGCCGCCAACGGCCCGATCGACATGAGCACCGCCCTCCAGGTCTCCTCGGACGTCTACTTCTTCAGCCTCGGGCTGCGCGCCGAGGCCAGCGGCAACGGCGGCCAGATCCAGGACTGGGCTTTCAAGTTCGGCCTTGGCCAGAAGCCCCACATCGACATCCCCAACGCGAGCGCCGGGCTGATCCCAACGCCGGAGTGGCGTAACCGCGTCTACCGCAGCGACAAGAACCCGTACATCGACCGGCCCTGGAACCAGGGCGACAACGTCAACCTCGCGGTCGGCCAGGGCGACGTGATGGTCACGCCGCTGCAGCTGGCGCGGGCTTACGCCGCGCTCGCCAACGGCGGCGCGCTGGTGACGCCGCACATCGGCGGCAAGATCGTCAACGTCAACGGCAGGACCGTCGAGCGCATCAAGCCGCCGCCCCAGAGGCATCTGCGCATCTCCGATGAGACGCGGAACGTGATCCTCGATGGCCTCGAGCGGGCGGCGATGGAGCCTGGCGGGACCTCCTACTCGGTGATGGGCGGATTCCCGTTCGCGGTCGCGGGCAAGACGGGGACCGCGGAGCGCGGTCCGGGCCGGGAGGACCAGTCCTGGTACAGCGTCATCGCGCCCTACGACGACCCGCAGATCGTGGTGACCGTGACCGTCGAGCAAGGCGGCTTCGGCGTCGAGTCAGCCGCCCCGATCGCGCGGACGATCCTCGAGCACTACTTCAACCTGAATGCGGGTGGCGCCAGCGGCGCCGAGGCGGCGCAGACGTCGGGGGCGGAGTGATGGAAGCCGCCAAGCCCTCACTCACGATCGCCCCGCAGCGCTCGCGGATCCTCGAGCTGCTCAACCTCCGCAACCTCGACGGCGTCATGCTCGCCGCCTCGGTCGGGCTGATCGCCTTCAGCATCTTCACGCTCGACTCGGCCAGCCGGCACGAGATCGCGGCGGATCCCAACTACTTCGTCGTTCGGCAGTCGCTCTATGGCGTGTTCGGCGTCGCCCTGATGATCGCCGTCAGCCACATCGACTACACGCGCTTGCGCGAGCTGAAGGTGAGCATCTACGCGCTGATGGTCGGCTCGATCGCCTTCGTGTTGCTGATAGGTACGGCTGTTCGCGGCTCCAACCGCTGGATCGATCTTCCGCTCTTCCAGTTCCAGCCGTCCGAGCTCGCCAAGGTGCTGCTCTGCGTATCGCTCGCCGCCTTCGTCTACGAGCGGGTCAGGCGCCCGTTCGGATTCCGTGCGACGCTCACCCTGCTCGGCCTGGGCCTGGTCCCCGCGGGGCTGGTCTTCCTGCAGCCGGACCTCGGTACCGGGATCGTCCTGGTGGCGATCGCCGTGACGATCCTGTTCGTCGCCGGGATCCCCTGGCAGCACTTCGCCGCTATCGGCGCCGCGGCCGCCTTGCTCGCCGGCGGCGCGTACCTCGGCGGGTCGGCCGTGGGCATCCACTTTCTCGAGGGGTACCAGCAGGACAGGCTGACCTCGTTCCTGCACCCGAGCGACGACCCGAGCGACGAGAGCTACCAGGTGAACCAGGCGATCATCGCCGTGGGCTCGGGGGAGCAGTCGGGCCGGGGTGATAACGCGACGCAGACCGAGCTGCTCTTCCTCCCGGAGCGCCACACCGACTTCATCTTCGCGGTGATCGGCGAGCGCTTCGGCTTCCTCGGTTCCGCGTTCGTGGTCTTCCTCTACGCGCTGCTCTTTTGGCGCGCGATCCGGGTGATGCGGATCGCCACTAGCTACTACGGGGTGATGATCGCCGGGGGCATCGTCGCGATGCTCGCCTTTCAGGCGATCATCAACGTCGGCATGAACCTGGGTCTGATGCCCGTCACGGGTATCACCCTGCCGCTGATCAGCTACGGCGGCTCCTCGGTTCTCGGGACGTTCCTGGCGCTCGGGGTGCTGCAGGCGATCCACGCACAGTCACGCGCGCAGACTTTCAGGTCCTATTGAGGCAAGGCGCTACTCTCGGGCACCGCGCTGGCCGGGGCCGAATCGACCGAGAGCTGAATCGACTTTGAGCTGTGAGGGCTAGGAAGACATGTACCGCAAGCAGGTGCGCCGTCGACGGGCGGTGCTGTTGCTGCTCGTCGCCGCCTCGCTGACACTGCTCAGCCTCTACTACCGAGAGGGCAACGGGGGACCACTCCACGGCGCCCAGGACGTCGTCTCGACGGTGTTCAGCCCGATCGAGTCGGGTGCCGACAGGGCGCTGAAGCCCGTGCGCGACCTGGTCAACTGGTTCGGCGAGACTTTCGACGCCCGCGGAGACCGCTCGAGGCTCGAGGATCAGGTGGCGGAGCTGCGCGACCGGCTGGCGAGGGAACAGACCCAGCAGCGGGAGGCCAAGGAGCTCTCCGCGCTCAACGAGCTGACCAGCGGCGGAATCGTCCCGGACGGCACGGACCCGGTGACGGCGCGAGTGGTCGGCCGCTCGCCGACGGTCTGGTATTCGACCGTGACGATCAACGCGGGCTCGAGCGACGGCGTCCGCGTCAACGACCCGGTGGTGGCCGCGCAGGGGCTCGCGGGCAAGGTCACCCAGACGACCCCCAGCACCGCCCAGGTGACCCTGATCACCGACGCCGACAGCGCGGTGACCGCCCGGGTCACCCCCAGCGGCGCGACCGGAGTCGTCGAGCCCGACGTCGGTGACCCCAGCGACCTGCAGCTCGACTACCTCGAGCGTGGGACGCAGATCGCCGAGGGGCAGATGGTGGTGACGGCCGGGTTCTCAACCGGTGACCTCGGATCGATCTTCCCGCCCGGTATCCCCATCGGGGAGATCACCGAGGCATCCGTGGAGGAGCAACAGGCCTACCAACGTGTCCACCTGGAGCCGTTCGCGGACCTGCGCGACATGGATTTCGTCAAGGTCCTGACGACTCACTCCGGAGGGCGGAGCAAGGGATGATCCTGACCCGCGGAGTCATCGCCAGGCTCGCCGCGCTCGGGGCGCTGGCCGCGGTCGCGCAGGTCGTCTGCTTCTCGAAGATGGACATCTTCGGGAGCAGTCCCGACGTCGCGCTGCTTGTCGTGATCTCGGTTGGGATGCTGGGCGGCAGCCTGACGGGCGCCGTCACCGGCTTTTCGATCGGGCTGCTGATCGACTGCCTGCTGCTCGAGACGCTCGGGGCCTTTGCCCTCACCATGCTCACGGTCGGCTACGTCGCCGGCCGTTATCGCGAGACGGTCGGCCGTCCCACGCGCGCGGCCGTGGTGCTGCTCGGCGGCTCGCTGACCCTGCTCGGGGCTGTCGTGATCGCGGCGATCCAGATCGGCACGGGGATCGACGCGAATGTCAGCTTCCTGGTCGTGCGCGATGCGCTCATCAAGAGCCTGATCGGGGCGCTGATCGCGATTCCCGTCCTCTGGGTCGTCAGACTGGTGGTCCGTTCGGCACTGGTGGACGAGCGCAGAGCGGCGCGCCGCACGCCGGCACCGCGACCCGTGGAGAGTGGCTAGATGTACCTGCGTCGAGATGAAGTAGAGCCCGAGAGGCGAACCTCGCCGCTGGCGCTCAGGATCTCGATCCTCACCGGCCTTGCCATCGCGATCTTTTCGGTCCTCTTCCTGCGGCTCTGGTACGTGCAGGTGCTCTCCGGCGACAAGTACCGCACCCAGGCCAACGACAACCGGATCCGAGAGATCCGGGTGCAGGCGCCGCGCGGCGACATCCTCGACCGCAACGGCAAGGTCCTGGTCGCCAACCGCACCGAGCTCGCGATCCAGGTCACGCCGCAGGACCTGCCTCCGCCGGGTCCCGAACGCTCGCGCGAGCTGAAGCAGCTCGCGACCGTCACCGGGATGACCATGAAGGAGATCCGCAAGACGCTCAAGGGCGGCAGCCGCGCCGCGCCGGGTGGCCCGGTGATCCTGAAGAAAGGCCTTGGCGTCGACAAGGTCTATTACCTGCGCGAGAACCAGTCCAGCTTCCCCGGCGTGAGCGTCGAGCGTGTGTTCACGCGCGAGTACCGCCAGGGAGCCATAGCCGCCCACCTCTTCGGAAACGTCGGCGAGGTGACCGCCGAGCAGCTCAAGCAGCCTCGCTATGCCGGCCTCCACCCCGGAGACCAGGTCGGCCAGTCCGGGATCGAGTACGAGTACGACCGCTACCTGCGCGGCAGGCCGGGCATGGACCGGGTGCAGGTCGACGCTCTCGGTCGTCCCACCGGACAGCTGCGCAGCCTCCCGCCCGAGCCGGGGGATGACGTCCGGCTCACCATCGACTCGAACATGCAGGCGGTCGGCGACGGTGCGCTGCAGTCCTTCGGCCTGCCTGGCGCGTTCGTCGCCATGAACGCGCAGAACGGCGACATCCTCGCGATGGGCTCGGCGCCCACCTTCGACCCCTCCATCTTCACTCATCCGATCACCCAGGGCGAGTACCGACAGCTCACCTCGGAAAAGACCGACGCACCGCTCGCCAACCGCGCGATCCAGGGCCTCTATCCGACCGGCTCCACGTTCAAGCCGATCACCGCGACCGCGGCGCTCGAGCATCGCCTGATCGGGGCCAACACGATCTTCAACGACACCGGCTCGCTCAAGCTCGACGACAACCTCACTCTGCACAACGCCGGCAAGGCCGTCTACGGGCCGATCGACATGAGCGACGCCCTCAAGGTGTCCTCGGACATCTACTTCTACAACCTCGGCCTCAAGGCCAAGGCATCGAAGGGGCATGGCCAGATTCAGGACTGGGCGCGCAAGTTCGGGCTTGGGGAGAAGACTGGGATCGACATCCCCGCGGAGGTCGAGGGGCTGATCCCGACGCCGGCTTGGCGCAACCGGCTCTATGCCGAGAAGCTGACCGACCGGCCATGGAGCGCAGGCGACAACGTCAACCTGGCGATCGGGCAGGGCGACCTGACGGCGGACCCGCTGCAGATGGCCGTTGCCTACGCCGCCCTCGGCAACGGCGGCACGGTGCTGCGGCCGCACCTCGCCGACGACGTCGAGAGTGTCACCGGCAGGGTCCTCGAGGAGATCCAGCCGGCGCCCCGGCGGCAAATTGACATCTCGCCCGCCACTCAGAACACGATCATGACCGGGCTGACTCGCGCGGCCATGGAGCCCGGCGGGACCTCATATCCGGTCTTCGGGAACTTCCCGTTCGCGGTCGCCGGGAAGACCGGAACCGCCCAACGGCCGAACCAGGCGGACCAGTCCTGGTACATCGTCCTCGCGCCGGCGAAGAATCCGCAGATCGTGGTGGCCGTGACGATCGAGCGAGGCGGCTTCGGCGTCGACACCGCCGCCCCGGTGGCCGCCAGGATGCTCGAACGCTACTTCCACGTGCCGATCACGCCCGCCGCGTCCGCAAGCACGGCCGGCCAGACGCAGGAGTGATGGCGGCGGGATCCCAGCGGACCTTTACCCTCTGGAAATCCCACCCTCGTCCGAGGCGGGCCCACTAACGATGGAAGCTGCACCCCTCACGCTCACACCCAGGCGTACTCGCATCGTCGAGCGTCTCGGCGTCGCCTATTTCGACGGCTGGCTGCTCGCCGCCGCCTTCGGGCTGATTGCGTTCAGCATCTTCACCCTCGCGGTGGCCACCCCGAACGCCGTCCAGGGCGAGCCGCTCTACTTCGCGCTCCGCCAGACCCTCTACGCCGCGGTCGGGGTCGTCCTGATGCTGGCCGTGGCCAAGGTCGACTACTCACGCTTCCGCGAGATCCGGGTCGGCATCTACTCGCTGATGATCGCCTCGATCTGTCTCGTCCTCATGTTCGGGGCCGCCGCGCGCGGCTCCCGCCGCTGGATCGAGCTTCCCTACTTCCGCTTCCAGCCCTCGGAGCTCGCCAAGCTGCTGCTCATCGTCGCCGTCGCAGCGTTCGTGATCGAGCGCACCCGCCGTGGGACCCCGCTGCGCCAGACCTTCCGCATCCTGGCGCTCGGCCTGGTCCCGGCCGGACTCGTCTTCCTGCAACCGGACCTCGGCACGGGCATCGTGCTGGGAGTCATCACCATCGCAATTCTTTTCCTCGCCGGGGTGCCCTGGAGGCACTTCGCGGTGATCGGCGGTCTGGCGGCTGCGGCCGTCAGCTTCGTCCTGATCATCGCCCCGGCAGCCGGCCTGCCCAGCCCGCTGCACGGCTACCAGCAGGACCGGCTAACCGCATTCCTGCATCCCTCGAACGATCCGAGCGATGCGAGCTATCAGGTCAACCAGAGCGTCACCGCAATTGGGTCCGGCGAGAAGACCGGACGCGGCGACAACTCGACCCAGACCAAGCTCCTCTTCCTCCCCGAGCGGCACACGGACTTCGTCTTCGCCGTGATCGGGGAGCGCTTCGGATTCATGGGGGCAGCATTCGTACTATCCCTATACGCCCTGCTTATCTGGAGAATCCTGCGCATCCTGGCGCTCTCCAAGAACTTGTTCGGGACCCTGATCGCGGGCGGCATCGTCGCCATGCTCATGTTCCAGATCCTTGTGAACGTGGGCATGACTCTCGGCGTAATGCCCGTCACAGGCATCACCCTGCCCCTGATGTCATACGGGGGCTCCTCTGTGATCGCCACGTTCCTCGCGATCGGGCTCCTCCAGAGCATTCACGCACAGGCGCTGCTCAGCAGCTCTCCGCGCAGCAGGGCGCCAACACCATTGTTGCGCTGAGCCACCAAGAGCACACCCAAACCACAACTACGACCGGTAGCCCCGCACAGAGCGGCGGCTCGGTCGTGATGCGAGGGTGCGCCGCCAGGCGTATCCCGCTTGGTGCTGGTCGGCTCGCCAAGAAAGGAAACAACCGATGAAGAAGAACATCCTCGTCAGCGTCGACCGGGGTGAGACCCGGGTGGCGACGCTCGAGGCAAAGGGCTCGTCAGAGAAGAAGCGCAAGAAGCCCACCCCGAGCGACGAGTGGAAGGTCGCCGAGCTCTATGTGGAGCGACGCGGCCGCCGCTCGATCGTCGGCAACATCTACAAGGGGAAGGTCGACAACGTCCTCCCCGGCATGGAGGCCGCGTTCGTCGACATCGGCCTGGAGCGAAACGGCTTCCTGCACGTCGACGAGATCGTCCTGCCCGGGGGCCAGGCGGTCCCAAAGCGGGGTCGCGGCCGCGGCCGCCGCATCGACGAGCTGATCAAGCCCGGCCAGGAGATCATCGTCCAGGTCGTCAAGGACCCCCTGAAGACGAAGGGGGCGAGGCTCTCAATGCAGCTCTCGATCGCGGGCCGGTACCTCGTCTACATGCCGCAGGGGGGAGGCATCGGCGTCTCCAAGCGGCTGCCCGACAAGGAGCGCCAGCGGCTGCGCAAGCTGATCGAGAAGGTGGACATCGGCGAGGGGGGCGTGATCGTCCGCACCGCCGCGCAGGGCGCGAAGAAGGAGGACTTCGTCCGTGAGATCGCCTATCTGCACCGTCTCAACGAGGTGGTGGAGACCCGCGCCAAGGAAGCCGAGATCGGGACGATGATCTTCCAGGAGGCGGACCTCTCGATCCGCGTGGTCCGCGACGTCCTCGTCGAGGAGTTCGAGGGCGCGATCATCGACGACGCCAAGCAGCACGAGCGGGTCACCAAGTTCCTGCAGCGGACCGCGCCCGAGCTCGCCGAGCGGGTCGAGCTGTACGAAGGCAAGGAGAACGTGCTCGAGAAGTGGGACGTCGAGAAGGCGTTCGACTCGGTGCTCTCGCGCCGCGTGGATCTCCCGTCGGGCGGCTATCTGATGATCGACTACGCGGAAGCCCTCACCGTGATCGACATCAACACGGGCAGCTTCACCGGCAAGGGGAGGGGCCGGCTGGAGGACACGATCACGAAGGTGAATGTCGAGGCGGCGGAGGAGGTCGTCAGGCAGCTCCGGATGCGCGACATCGGCGGGATCATCGTCATCGACTTCATCGACATGGCACGGTCGCGCAACCGCGACATGGTGCTGAAGACGCTGCGGAGCGCGCTGGACGAAGACCGCACCAAGACCTATGTGGTCGAGG
>DATFON010000300.1:0-3804 GCA_035265465.1 Solirubrobacterales bacterium
CGACCGACGACCAGGCGGCGCGAGCCGGCTACGCCGAGGGAGCGGGAGTGGGACTAGCAGTGGAGGGACCAGGCGATGAGCGCATAGAGCAACGCCTGGGCGAGCTGCTCGATCCCGACCGCCGAGGGGCGATGAGGGAGAAGCTCCATGAGCTTCGCCCGGAGAATGGTGCGGCGGAGGCGGCGCGATGGCTGCAAGAACTGGCCGGGGAACCCGAAGGGTCTTCTCGACCGGCCCCTCGGCGCACGGCCCGCCCCGTCCGCTGGGGGTCCCCGGCCCGCGCCTGGGTGTTCGTCCGCACGCTTCCCCAGACCGTCACGCGCCTCGTCCGCCAGACGGTCTCGCTGCCGCGCCCGCGCACCGTGATCCTCGCGTTCGGCGCCGACCAGCCGGGCGTTCAGGACGCTCTCGAGCGCACGTCCGACCCACCGGAGCGGGTGCTCGTCGTGACCGACTCGCTAGCGATCGGCGACGCGTGGCGCGCGGGGACGGGCGTCGAGCACATCCCGGGCCCGGGGGAGCGCCAGGCCGAGCTCGCGGGCGGGGACTACGAGGCGTTCCGGCGCCGCCGGCTGGGCCTGATCCTGGCCCATCGCCCACGTTTCCGGCAAGCGATCGACGTCGGGGACGTCCCCGCGGACCTGCGAGAGGCCGTCCTCGCGTCCCCCCGCCGCCGTGCGCGCCGGCTGGCCTGATCGCCGAATCAGGCGTGGAATGATGTCGAGCAGAGCGCGTGTGTCGCGCCAGTACAGGGGGTCGCGGCTTGTACCCTCCCGTGAGGATGGAGGCCTCGACGGGCACCAGGACGTCGCCTGAGGCGACCCCCGCCACACAACCCCACGAGGACGCGGCCGCTGGCGCCGTGCAGACTGAGGCTGGCGCGCTGCCCAACCTCATCGTCATCGGGGCGCAGAAGTGCGGGACGAGCGGGCTTCACTACTACCTGAGCCTGCATCCCGAGATCTCGGTGTCGAGGCCGAAGGAGCTCAACTTCTTCATCGCCGAGCGCAACTGGCCGAAGGGGGTGGACTGGTACCGGAGTCACTTCGACCCGAACGCCAAGGTGCGCAGCGAGGCGTCGCCCAACTACACGGCTTACCCGCAGCACCTCGAGGTTCCCGAGCGCATGCACTCCGTCGTGCCCGACGCCAAGCTCCTCTACATGGTGCGCGACCCGATCGATCGGATTGCGGCCCACTGGGTGCACAACTACGCCAAGCGGCGCGAGAAGGGTGACCTGCGGACCACGCTCATGCACGCGAACACGTCGTACCTGACCCGCAGTCACTACTACGCGCAGCTCCAGCGTTTCCTGCGGCTCTACCCGCGCGAGCAGGTGATCGTGATCGAGCAGGAGGAGCTTCGCAACCAGAGGCTCGAGACCCTCCGCAGGGTGTTCGAGTTCGTCGGCGTCGATTCCGGCTTCTCCCATCCCGGCTTCGCCGCACAGCGCCACCGCACGGCCCGCAAGCGGCGCGGCACGCCGATCACCAGGATGCTCGACCGGCTCGATCGCAGGCGCGGGACCGTTTCGGCACGGCGCGCCCGGGCACTCGCCGGAGCGATCTTCCCGTTCGGTCGCTCGATCAAGGTCCCCGACGTTCGCGGGGCCCTCCCCCCTGAGACCCTGAGGTCCTTGCGGGACGACGCCGAGCGGCTGCGCGAACTGACCGGGCTTGACCTGTCCGGTTGGTCGATCTGGGACACCTGATGGCAGACGAGAAGCCGAAGGACGACGGGCGCAAGCACCGCCTCAGGCGCGCGAGACAGGCGCGAAGCAAGGCGTTGCGCCCCGAAAAGCAGGAGCACACGCACCCCGGCGGCGCCGGCGCCGCCATCGGCACCCAGCTGGCGAAGTTCTCGAGCTTCCAGGGCGTGTCCCTGGTGCTGACCAACCTCCTGCACTACGCGTCGCTCATCGTGGTCGCCCGATTTCTCGGTCCGGGGTCCCTCGGCTCCTACGCGCTGCTCTTCTTCCTCACCGGCGTCGTCACGCAGCTGATCCACATCGTGTCGAAGCCGGGCACGATGATGCGGACGTTCGGGATCTCCGACGACGACGCCGACGACGCGGAGGAGGACGAGGAGTCGGAGGTGGGCTCGGCCCGTCCCACCTACACACTGGGGGTCGGGCTGGCCTGGACGTTGTTGCTGGCGGGAACGATGACCGCGCTCGTGGCCATCTTCCAAACGCAGATCGCCTCGTTCCTCCTGCACGACTCGAGCCAGGGCCCCGTCGTCCTGTTCGCCGCCATCACGGGCGGCGTGTGGGCGATCTTCAAGCTCGCCGAGATGGTCATCTGGTTCGAGGGCCGCGGGTTCACCTTCGCCCTTATCGACGCCGCCCGCCCGGCCTTCAACCTCACCGCGATCATCGTCATCCTCGCCATGGGGGGAGGGGTCAAGGGGGCGATCCTGGGCCAGACGATCGGCACCGTGACCGCGACCGTGCTCTGCGTTGCGCTGATCTGGAAGAGCTTCCAGAAGGTCTTTTCGCTGACGGAGCTGGGGGAGATCCTGAAGCGCGGCGCGATCCGGATCCCGATCGCCTCGTCGCTCTGGATCGTCCAGAACTCCGACGTGCTCCTACTCTCGCGGTTCCTCGACCACACCCAGATCGGGCTCTACAGCCTGGCCTCGCGGACCGGGTTCATGGTCGCGTTCCTGCCCCAGGGGTTCCGGATGGCGCTGCGACCGATCCGCAAGACGGCCGCCTATGAGGCCTTCCGGCGCGAGTACGGAGTCGCCGTCGCGCAGGGCCAGATGCTCGCCTACTTCTACCTGATCACCCTCACCGCGATCCTCGCCATGGTGCTTGGAGGCGAGGTCCTGATCGCGGTCGGGGGCCCGAAGTTCGAATCCGTGGCCCCGCTCGTGCCGCTGACCGCCGCGGCCATGTCGATGCCCGCCATGTTCCGGACGGTCGCCATGTCGGGCACCTACAAGAAGCGAAGGCGGATGTTCGTCGGCTCCGCGGTCTTCGTGGGCGTGGCCTACGTCGGCATTTGTGTCGCTCTGCTGAGCTTCACGGATTGGGGCATCTACGCGCCACCGGCGGCCATGATCGCGGCGTTCATGATCCCCTCGGTGGCGATGCTCGCGATGACGCAGTTCGGCGACACGCCGATCAAGCTCCCCACGATCGCACTGGCTCAGGCCACGGTGGTGGCGGTCGCCCTCGCCGTCGCCTACCACTTCGCGCATCCAGCGAACCAGTGGGTGCAGCTGCCGACGATCGCGGCGGTGATGCTCGTGTGGCTGGGCCTGCTGTTCCTGCTTCGCATCATCCCGCGGCACCACTGGGGCCCGATCGGCCACATCTTTCGCTCGGCGATCGGTCGCCGATCGGCTCTCCAGTTCCAGAAGCGCGCCGGGCTGCGCTCCCTCGACGCGGACGAGCGGGATGCGCTCCGGGCCGCGGTGATCAATCGCCTCCCGGACGAGTCGCTCGTGCCCTCCGGCGGCGACGGCGACGGCGACATGACCGATCCGGATGCCGAGGGCGCGCGGCTCGTGCGGCTGTTACGCCGCGCCGGCAGCGAGGGCGGGATTCCGATTGCGACCGAGAACGAGTACGACGCCGGCATCTCGCTGTATCTGTTCTCCAATCAGCCGGTCGCGGTGCGGCTCCGGAAGATGCGCCAGCTGATGGCAACCGGCGTCGACCCACATGAGCTTCGCACCCTCGATGACCTGCGCAACGATCTCGCGAAGGGTGGCGACTCGTTGTGGGACATCGGGACGGGGAGTGGGGGTGGCGGAGACGACGGGAAGCGCCGCGACGGCGGCAAGGGCGTCGGCGCC
>DATFON010000301.1:0-2981 GCA_035265465.1 Solirubrobacterales bacterium
CGACATGGGCGGCTGGGTCGGCGGCCAGGCGGAGTACGTGCTTGTGCCCTACGCCGACTGGAACCTCTTGAAGTTCCCCGACAAGGATCAGGCGATGGAGAAGATCCTCGACCTGACGATGCTGTCGGACATCTTCCCGACGGGGTACCACGGCTGTTACACCGCCGGGGTCACGTCCGGCTCGACGGTCTACATCGCCGGCGGGGGACCCGTTGGCCTAGCCGCGGCCCACTCGGCCCAGCTGCTGGGGGCAGCTGTCGTGATCGTCGGGGACCTGATCCCCGAGCGGCTCGAGCAGGCGCGAAGCTTCGGCTGTGAGGCAATCGACGTCTCGAAGGGCGAGCCGAAGGACCAGATCGAGCAGATTCTGGGCGTACCGGAGGTCGACGCCGCCGTCGACGCCGTGGGCTTCGAGGCCCGCGGACACGGCGCGGACGCCGATCACGAGGCGCCGGCGACGGTCCTCAACTCACTGATGGACCTCACCCGGGCCGCCGGCAAGCTCGGCATCCCGGGCCTGTACGTGACCGGCGATCCCGGCGGCGTCGATGAGGCGGCCAAGGTGGGCTCGCTATCGATCCGCATCGGCCTCGGCTGGGCGAAGTCGCACAGCTTCACCACCGGTCAGTGCCCGGTGATGAGGTACCACCACGGCCTGATGCAGATGATCCTGAACGATCGCGCGCAGATCGCAAAGGCGGTCAACGCCACGATCATCACGCTGGACGAGGCCCCGGACGGATACAAGGACTTCGACCAGGGCGCCGCCAAGAAGTACGTGTTCAACCCCAACGGCCTGATCAAGGCCTGACGTCTTGATGCCGCACGCGCGTCGCGGCCTGCGCCGCGGCGCGCTCGGCCACCTGCTCACGGGGACGCACCGCCCACGTCGCGTCGATCGCCGAGCCTTCCGTCGCGGACCGCGCTACGCTGCGAAAAGCGTTCCCGAGAAGAGGTGCGGTGCACGTCCAGGTGCGATTTGGGTCCGGGCTCGCCGCCGCCGCCGGCACCCGTCGGCTCCGCGTCGAGCTGCCGCAGGATGCCACGGTCGATACGTTGCTCGAGCGCCTAGGTGCGGCCGAGCCGGCGATCGCCCCGGCGCTCGCCTCCGCCCTTGCGGTCATCCGGGGAACGCACGCGAGCGGCGGGCAAACGCTCGCCGACGGCGACGAGGTCGCCCTGCTGATTGCTGTGGCGGGCGGAGCCGCCGGCGCCACCCCACCCGAGAGGAGAAACCCATGGCTGTAGAGCCTGCGACGCGGGCACCGGCGCGCGACGCGCATCCGACGGTGTTCGTCGACACATTCACCAACGGCCTGCTCGGCCCGGAGGCCCCGATGCTGGGACCCGTCGAGGACGGCGGGCACATCGTGGTGAACACCGCACCGGGCTGCTGGGGGCCGATGATCACGCCTTCTATCCGCGGCGGCCACGAGGTTGCGCAGCCGGTCGCGGTGGCCGGCGCCGAGCCCGGCGATGCCATCGCGATCCGGATCAAGGACGTCGAGGTGACCTCGATCGCGACCGCCTCGGGCAACGACTGGTGGCCGGAAGGCAGCTACAACGGCGATCCCTACTGCGCGGCGGTCTGCCCCGGCTGCGGCGCGGAGTACCCGGGGACCCGGCTCGAGGGGATCGGCCAGGAGGCTGTGCGCTGCGCGCAGTGCGGGGCCGACGCGACGCCGTTCAAGTTCACGAACGGGTACACGATCGCCTTCGACCACGGCCGCAGCGTCGGCGTGACGCTCGGGCGCGACTCCGCCGAGCGCATCGCACACGAGGCGCACCGGTACGCGGCGCTGCCGGAGAACTCGGTGCAAAACCCGATCCTAGCCTTCGCGCCGCACGATCTGGTGGCGCTCGCCACCCGGCTGCGGCCGTTCATGGGCCAGCTCGGCACGACGCCGTCGACCACGATTCCCGACTCCCACAACGCCGGCGACTTCGGCTCGTTCCTGATCGACGCGCCGCACGCCTACGCGCTCACCGCGGCGGAGCTGACCCGGCACCGCACCGACGGCCACATGGACATCGACGCCGTCAGGGCCGGTGCGATCCTGGTCTGCCCCGTCAAGCTGGCGGGCGGCGGCGTCTACATGGGCGACATGCACGCGCTCCAGGGCGACGGCGAGATCGCCGGCCACACCTGCGACGTGTCGGGCACGGTCACGCTTCAGGTCGAGCTGCTCAAGGGGCTCGCGATCGACGGTCCGCTGCTGCTGCCACTTGAGGAGGATCTGCCCTTCCTGGCCCGGCCGCTCTCCGGCGAGGAGCGCACCCGGGCCGACGAGCTGGCCCGCGAGTGGGGGCTCGACGGCCTCGAGGAATCGGCGCCGATCTCCGTGATCGGTAGCGGCCCGGACCTCAACAGCGCCACCGACAACGGGCTCGAGCGCGCCGCCTGGCTGCTCGAGATGGAGGTGCCTGAGGTAAAGAATCGGGCCACGATCACGGGAGCGATCGAGATCGGCCGCCATCCCGGCGTCGTGCAGGTCACCTTCCGCGCCCCGCTGGAGCGCCTCGAGGCGCGAGGATTAACGCCGTACGTTCGCGACCAGTACGGGATCGGCTGAGCCGAGAAGCCCCGGTGGCCATGCCTGCACGCCGCGGCGGCCCTCCGAGGGCTGCACCCTCACTCGACTCTACGTCGGCCTCGTCCGGATCTGTGGGTACTGCAGAGTTGGCCGCGCGCCGACACGGTCGGACCTGTTGCGGCGGTCTAATAGAACGTCAGGTAGTGCTCCCACTCCCACTGAGTGACCGTGTTGTGGAAGTCCTCCCACTCGGAGCGCTTGAACTCGATGTACGCCTCGTGGAGGTCAGGCCCGAACACCTCGAGGGTCAGCGGGTCTGCCTCGAACGCATCGATCGCCTCGGAGAGCGTCCGCGGCAGGAGCTCGACGCCGAGCTCTGCGATCTGCTCCTCGGACTGGACGTACATGTCCTGGTCGATCGGCGCGCCGGGGTCGAGCTTGCGCTCG
>DATFON010000302.1:0-7606 GCA_035265465.1 Solirubrobacterales bacterium
TTCGACAGCGAGCCGCACCGCGCGGCCAGGCGCGGCATCGCCATCGCGACCATGCTGTTGGTCTTGATGGCTGCGCCGCTCGTCTGGTCGTCGAGCGCGATCGCCGACGACGATCAGCTGAAGGCGGTCACCACCTCCCACAGCTCCGGCAACTCGGGGCCGGGTGGGGGCGATGACGACGGTGACGGCGACGGCGGTGACGGCGACAGCGACGGCGACGACGGGCCCACGGCGACCAGCGCCACCGGCGCCAACACGGCCGGCACCACGAACGACAGCGGTGCGAGCAACGATACGAACGGCCGCAGCGCCACTGGCACGGCGACCAGTAACGCTGGCGACAACACCGTCGGGACGACCCACAACACCAACGCGACGAACGACAGCAACGGGCGCAGCGCGACCGGGACCGCGACGAGTCGCGGTGGCGACAACACGGTCGGGACGACCAACAACACCAACGCGACGAACGACAGCAACGGGCGCAGCGCGACCGGGACGGCAACCAGTCACGCTGGCGACAACACCGCCCAGACCACCAACGACACCAACAAGACCGTTACCAACGGCTAGTCGGTGACACGACGAGCGCCGAACCACGATTCGGCGAACGAGGGGCCGCCCGCTCGGATGCGGGCGGCCTCTTCGTTCTCAGGGGCCGAGGGACCCCGTCAGAAGCGGAAGTCGACGCCGAACAGAAGCAGCGGCCAGAGGATCACGGCCAGCACCATCTCGGCGACGAGCTTGGCCGTGTCCAGGCTCGAGAAGTAGTGATGGTTGGAGGCGACGATGACACCGATCGCCACGTAGATGATCGTGAAGACGCTCGGGCCGCGGCTCCCCATGGCCTAGGACGCTATCGCGTAGCGCAGGATCTCGACGACCTGTTCGGGCGTCTCGGCGACGGCCATCGCGGCGCGGTCCACTTCCTTGAGGGCGTGGGTGAACTCCGGGTCGTGCAGGGTGACGATGGGCTTGCCCAGGGCGGCGGCGAATCCCGCCTCGAAGGCGGCGTTCCACTGCCGGTACTTGTCCCCGAAGCGAACGACCACGACGTCCGCCTTGCGAAGCAGCGTCTGCGTCCGCACCGCGTTCACCCCGGCGCCCTTGTGGTCGCGCCAGAACTGCTCGTCCTCCTCCCCCAGGATGTTCGCCCCGACGTCGTCGGAGGCGGAGTGATCGGTCACCGGCGCGAGCAGCTCGACGGGCAGGCCCCCCGCGCGAACCCCGTCGGCGATCCGCTCGCGCCAGTCGGAATGGATCTCCCCAGATAGGTAGACGTTCCAGGTGCCGTCGCTGTTGGTCACGCGCGGATCATTGCGCATGTGGCACCCCGGGCCGGCACATCCGGGTGTGCATACAATCGCCGCACGGTGGGCGAGCCAGTCAAGTACCTCCTATCCGAGAGCGAGATCCCCACGCACTGGGTGAACCTGCTGCCCGACCTGCCGGGCACGCCGGCGCCGCCCCTGCACCCCGCGACGCAGGACCCGCTGGGGCCGGACGACCTCTCACCCATCTTCCCCATGGGCCTGATCGAGCAGGAGGTCTCGACCGAGCCCGAGATCGAGATCCCGGAGGAGGTCCGCGAGATCTACAAGCTGTGGCGCCCGACGCCGCTCTACCGGGCGCTGCGCCTGGAGCGGGAGCTCGATACCCCCGCCCACATCTACTACAAGCACGAGGGCGTCTCCCCCGCCGGCTCCCACAAGCCGAATACCGCCGTCGCCCAGGCCTACTACAACAAGCGCGAGGGCGTCAGCAAGCTCGCAACCGAGACCGGCGCCGGCCAGTGGGGCTCGGCCCTGGCGCTGGCGTGCGGGCTCTTCGGGCTCGCGTGCGAGGTGTTCATGGTCGGCGTCAGCTACGACCAAAAGCCCTACCGCCGGGCGATGATCGAGACCTGGGGCGCGACCGTCCATCGCAGCCCCTCCGATCTCACCGACGCCGGTCGCGCGCAGGCCGAGCACGAGACGGGGAGCCTGGGGATCGCGATCTCGGAGGCGGTGGAGACCGCCGCCAAGGCCGAGGACACGAACTACTCCCTGGGCTCGGTGCTGAACCACGTGCTGCTCCACCAGACGGTGATCGGCCAGGAGGCGATCGCCCAGCTCGAGCAGGCGGGCGAGTATCCCGACGTCGTGATCGGCTGCGTCGGCGGCGGCTCCAGCTTCTCCGGGCTGGCGTACCCGCTCATCCGCAAGCGCCTCCGCGAGGGCGGCGACACGCGCTTCGTCGCCGCGGAGCCGGCGGCGTGCCCCACGCTCACCCGCGGCGCCTATCGCTACGACTTCGGTGACACCGTCGGCCTGACGCCACTCATGCCGATGTACACGCTCGGGCACGACTTCGTGCCGCCGCCGGTCCACGCCGGTGGCCTTCGCTACCACGGCGACGCTCCGAGCCTGTCGGGGCTGGTCAAGGAGGGCGTCGTCGAGGCCCAGGCGATTCGGCAGAACCCCGCGTTCGATGCCGCGGTTCGGTTCGCCCGGGCGGAGGGGATCATCCCGGCGCCGGAGGCAGCCCACGCGCTGCGCGTGGTGTTCGACGAGGCCGAGGCGGCGCGCGAGGCCGGCACCGAAAGCGTGATCCTGGTGAACCTCTCGGGACACGGCCACTTCGACATGGCCGCGTACGACGCCTATCACTCGGGCAAGCTCGAGGACCTGGAGTTCTCCGAGGCCGAGATGAACGAGGCGCTCGAGCGGCTGCCCGAGGCCCCGGCGCTGGCTTGACTACTGTGACGACGGAGCCCACGGACGGGATCGTTCGCTGCTCGGACCTTCGCAAGCAATACGGCGAAGGGCCGACCGCGGTCGAGGCTCTCCGCGATGTCACGCTGTCGTTTCCCCGGGGCGAGCTGACGGCGATCGTCGGTCCATCCGGCTCCGGGAAGTCGACGCTGATGCATGTGCTCGCCGGGCTCGACCATCCGACCAGCGGCCAGGTGTGGATCGACGGCCAGGAGGTCACCGGGCTGGACGACCGCGGCCTGACCCAGCTGCGGCGCGACAAGCTGGGCTTCGTCTTCCAGTTCTTCAACCTGGTGCCCGTCCTGACCGCCGAGGAGAACATCGCCCTGCCGGTGCGAATCGCGGGCAGACATCCCGACGAGGAGCTGCTCGAGAGCCTGCTGAACACGATCGGGTTGAGCGGCCGGCGGGCGCATCGCCCCGCGGAGCTCTCCGGCGGAGAGCAGCAGCGCATCGCGATCGCCCGAGCGCTCATCTCGCGGCCCGCCGTCGTGTTCGCCGACGAGCCCACCGGAAACCTCGACTCCCGCGCCGAGGCCGACGTGCTCGACCTCCTGCGCGGGTCGGTGGACGATCTCGGCCAGACGGTGATCGTCGTCACCCACGACCCGCGGGTGGCGGCGCGCGCACATCGGATCGTCGCCCTGATCGATGGCCGGGTCTCCCACCAGGGAGAGGTGGGGAGCCCCGAGGACGTCGCCGAGCTGATGCGCGAGGCGTAGAGACACCGTGGCCGCGCTGACGCTTCGGGGGCTCCTGGCGCGCAAGGTCCGCGTGTCGCTGACCGCCCTGGCGGTCTTCTTCGGCGTCGCGATGATCGCCGGGACCTTGATGCTGACCGCGTCGGTCAACCGCTCCTTCGACGACATCTTCTCCACGGCCTACCAGCGCACCGACGTCACCGTGCGGCCGCGCTCGGCCGTCGAGGACCAGTTCGGCGCCCAGTCCGGGGCGGCGCTCAAGGCCTCGCTGCTCGACCGGGTCCGTTCGGTCCCCGGAGTGGCGAAGGCGGACGGCTCGATCGGCGATCCGACGATCGCGATTCTCAACCGCGACGGCGAGCGGATCGGGCCACCCCAGGGCGGCCCGCCCCACATCGCGTTCAGCGAGCAACCGGAGCCCTTCAACCCCTTCACCTATCCCGAGGGCCAGGCGCCTCGGAACGGCGACCAGGTGGCGATCGACAGCATCACCGCCAGTAACGAGGGCTTCCAGGTGGGTCAGAAGGTGACCATCGAGGGCGCCGAGCCCGCCAAGAAGTACACGATCTCCGGCATCGCGAGGTACGGGGCCGGGATCCCGCTGGCGGGTGCCAGCCTGGCGGTCTTCACGCTGCCTGAGGCACAGCGACTGACCGGAAAGAAGGATGAGTTCGACGAGATCGACGTCAAGGCCCAGCCCGGCACCTCGCCCGAGCAACTGAAGGCCGACATCGCCGCGGTCCTGCCACCGACCGCCCAGGCCCGAACCGGCGCCGAGACCGCCGCCAAGGACTCCTCCGACCTGAAATCCGGGTTCTCGTTTCTCTCCACGGCGCTGCTCGTCTTCGCGGGGATCGCGCTCTTCGTCGGCGCCTTCCTGATCTTCAACACGTTCTCGATCACGATCGCCCAGCGGACGCGGGAGTTCGGGATGCTCCGCACGCTCGGTGCGTCCTCGCGTCAGGTCCTGGGCTCGGTTCTGCTGGAGGCAGCGGTCATCGGCTTGATCGCGGCCGGCCTGGGGATCGCGGGCGGGATCGGGTTCGTGAAGCTGATCACGGGCCTGTTCGGCGCTCTCGGCTTCGACCTTCCCTCGGCCGGACTGATCATCGGCTCGGGAACGGTGGTGGTCGCGCTCGCGGTGGGTCTGGTCGCAACGGTGGGCTCCTCGCTCGCGCCGGCACTGCGGGCGACCCGCGTGGCGCCGCTCGAGGCCGTCCGCGAGGGCCAGGGCGTTGTCTCGCCGACCCGCAAGCGGCGCCGGCGAACGGTGATCGCGACCGCGCTGGTCGTTGCCGGAGCCGGTCTCCTCGCCTTCGGGCTGCTGGCCACCGACACCCTGGGGTCGGCGCTCCAGGCGATGGGAGCGGGCATGGTCCTGCTGTTCATCGGCATCGCGGTGCTTAGCGATCGGCTGCTGCGGCCGCTCGCGTCGTTCGTGGGATGGCCGCTCGAGCGCCTGCGCGGCGTGACCGGCCAGCTCGCCCGCGAGAACACTCTTCGCAATCCGGGGCGCACCGCCACGACGGCGGGGGCGCTGATGATCGGCGTCGCGCTGGTGAGCTTCGTCGGCGTCTTCGCGGCATCGCTCAAGACCTCCTTCGGCGATGCCTTGGACCGCGCGTTCGCCGGCGACCTCGCGATCCTGAATACGGACGGCTTCTCCCCCATCCCCGCGGGCGCCGCCCAGGAGCTCCGCCATGTGAAGGGAGTCGGAACGGTGTCGCCATTCGCCGCCGCCCCGGGGCGCGCCGAGGGCGTGTCGGGAACGCTCAACGTCACCGGCTTCGAGCCGGCCACCACCGGCAAGGTCGTGAACCTCGACTGGGTGGACGGGTCGAACGCCCTGCTGAGCGGGTTTTCGTCCCGGGACGCGCTGGTCGAATCCCAATGGGCCGAGAACAACGGGATCGGCGTCGGCGACTCGGTCGTCCTGACGACGCCCACCGGCACCCAGCACACGTTCCGGGTCGCGGGAACCGTGCGCGACCGGGTCGGGCTCGTCCTGGACAGCGTGGCCCTGCCGCTGCGCACGCTGCGACGCGACTTCGATGCCCGCACCGACGTGATCGCATTGCTCGACTACGCGCCCGGCGCGAACCCGGCCGCGACGCGAGCGCGGATCGACAAGGTTCTCGAGACGTCGTTCCCCAATGTCGAGTCCCGGTCGCAGACCCAGCTCAAGGCCGATCAGGAGGAGCAGATCAACCAGCTCCTGGTCCTCATCTACGCCCTGCTGACCCTCTCGATCATCGTCTCCCTGTTCGGGATCGTGAACACGCTGGTGCTGACGATCCACGAGCGGACGAGGGAGCTCGGAATGCTGCGGGCGATCGGCGCCTCGAAGCGCCAGATGCGGCGGCTGATTCGCTACGAGTCGCTGATCACCGCGCTCATCGGAGCGATCATCGGCGCCGTCCTCGGCCTCCTGATCGCGATCGTCGCGGTCGAGGCGCTGAAGGACAAGGGCTTCGTGCTCTCGATCCCGGTGGTGCTGTTGATCGTCGTGCTCGTGCTGGCCGGTGTGGCCGGGATTCTCGCGGCCGTCTTGCCGGCCCGCCGGGCCTCGCGCGTGAACGTCATCGAGGCGCTTCAGTACGAGTAGGACCCAGCCGCGGTCCGTTCGACCGGCGCGCTCGGTCGCCCGGGCTGATATTCACATGACGGAAGCATTGGCCAGCAGATGGACTGGTACTAAGCGCCCGTGACAAGGAAGCCCAACATGCTCGGACTGCCCGGCGATCACTCGGCGCGGCTGGCCCGCGGTGAGTTGAGCGACCCCGAGGTCGCGGAGCGTCTCGAGGCTGAGGACCGCGACGGCTATCTGAGGCGCCGTGACTTCCTCACCCGCACGGCGGCAGTGGCCGGTGCGGTCAGCTTGGCCTCCCTCCTGCCCGCCGATCGGCTCATCGCCGAGGCGGCTCGACGCACCCGCGGATCGCTTCCCAGCCCGCGCAAGGTCCCGATCGACACCTTCGTGGTCCTGATGATGGAGAACCGCTCCTTCGACCATTACTTCGGCTGGCACCCCGACGCCGACTCTCGCAACAAGGGGCTCAGTTACGTCGACGGGGAGGGCCGGCGCGTCAAGACCCATCGGCTGGCGCCCGACTTCCAGGGATGCGGCCACCCCGATCCCGACCACTCCTGGGACGGTGGACGCTTCCAGTACAACCGCGGCAAGATGGACGGCTTCGCGAAGGGCAACAAGGAGGGCACCGGCAGCGATGAGTTCGCGGTCGGCTACTACGGGAAGCGCGACATTCCCTTCATCCCCCACGCTGCCGACGCCTTCACCCTGTACGACCGCTACTTCTGCTCGATCATGGCCTCCACCTACCCCAACCGCCACTACCAATGGTCCGCGCAGTCAGGGGGCCAGAAGACCAACGAGATTCCCGCGGACACGCTGGGAAACCAGTGGGAGACGATCTTCGACCGGGCGCACGCGAACGGGGTCTCCGCCCTCTACTTCGCCTCCGACCTGCCGTTTGCCGCGCTCTACGGACAGCGCGGCGTCCGCTGGACGCGGCGCATCGAGGAGTTCTATGCCGGGCCGCGACCGGGACGCTCCCCAATATCTGCTTCGTCGACCCGCCGTTCAAGGATGGCGGCGGGGGCGACGGCACCTCAGCCGACGAGCACCCGCTCGGCGACATCCGGCTGGGCCAGGCATTCATGTCCGACGTCGTGCATGCCTTCATGGAGTCGCCCCAGTACAAGCGCGGCGCAATGTTCGTCAACTACGACGAGTGGGGAGGGTTCTTCGAGCACGTCGAGCCCCGGTTCGTGCCCGACTCACGCGCCAGCCGCAAGCTGTCGCAGAACTTCGGCATGACCGGCTTTCGCGTTCCCGGCGTGGTGGTCTCGCCGTTCACGCGCGGCGGGCGGGTCAGCCACCGGACCGTCACCCACGAATCGATCCTGAAGCTGATCTCCTACCGCTTCCGGCTCGGTCACCTGAACAAGCGCCACCGCTACGCCTCGAACATCGGCCGCACGTTCAACTGGGACCGGCCGCGGCGCCAGCCTCCGGACCTACCCGACCCGGCGGCGGTGGCCGCGACCCCCTGCTCTGTCGGAGGCAGCTCGGAGGGCAACGTCCGCGCCAAGCCGCACGACCTGGCTCGCATGGAGTCGTCGGGCTACCTG
>DATFON010000303.1:0-3401 GCA_035265465.1 Solirubrobacterales bacterium
CTCCTCGTCCTCGTCCGGCGCGATACCGGCGGCGTTAACCAGCACGTCGACGTGGCCGGTCGCCTCCATCGCCGCAGCGATCAACCGGTCCACTTCGGAATCGACGGTGACGTCGCACTCCACCGCCACGGCGTCGGCACCGTCCGACCGCAGGTCCTCGACAAGCGCGTCCAGTCGCTCACGGCGCCGGGCGCCCACGACCACGGTTGCGCCCGCGGCGGCGACGACACGAGCGAACCGGGCACCGAGCCCCGACGAGGCACCGGTGACGATCGTGGTCTGTTCGTCCAGACGGAATTGCTGGGTCGGGTCACCGGGCGACATCACACTGGCCGCCTAGTCTGCGGTCTCGCTGGCCCTCAGCGCGGCTACGTGGGTCGGGTTGATGCCGATTGAGCCATCGGTGCTGCGCTCCTCGAACCACGCCAGACGGGCCTGACCCGATCGCGCGGCATCCGAGAGGCCCTTCTCGACCTCGGCCAAGGTTCCCTCCACCGTGTAGACGTCACCGTTGCCGAGCCTGATCTCCGCGTAGGGCATCGACGGGGACGTTACTCGCCCTCGTCGTAGCGCTCGCGGATCACGTCCTCGTCGAGGCCCAGGTGCTCGATCACCTCTTCCATCGCTTCGGAGTCGGAGATCCCGCCGCGCGGCCAGTTGGCCTCGTCGATTCCGGAGGCGTTCGGACCGGGCGGCGGCGGCTTCGAATCCGCCCCGTGGCGGTACTGCCAGAGGATCTTGTCCAGGATCCGTTGCGGGACCTGGTCGGGGATCTCCAGCGGCAGGCGATCGGACTGCTCGGCGTTCGGGGCGCTGGCCGGATTGGTCGCCGTCAGGTCGACGTCGGGGACGATCGCGTTGTAGGGCTCGTCGTTGTCGGAGGGGTCCGAGTCGAAGGCGCGATATAGCGGCACGGCGGTGGCGTCGAAGAGGTTGAGCGGCTTCATCTCGATCGTCAGCTCGAGCGTGCGGATGAAGGAGAGGAAGTCGTAGCGGGAGTGGATAACGGCACCGCGCTTGGTGTACGGGCTGATTGCGAGGGCTGGCATGCGATGCGCGTCGACATGGTCAGCGCCGTCCTGCGAGTCGTCCTCGACGACCAGGATCAGCGATGAGTCCCAGATCGGCGAATGCGAGATCAGGTCGACCGTCTCGCCCACCGCCAGGTCGTTGGCGGCGACCATCGCGTCGGGGGTGCGACGTCCCGGCGTCGTGCCCTCCGTGTGGTCATTCGGATAGGTGATGTAGTTGAAGGCGGGCACCAAGTCGTTGGCGAGCTGCATGTTGAAGCGCTGCTCGAAGCACTGGAAGCGGCTCTCGGTGTTGGCCGGGTTCGCGCCGGGCGGACGGCTGGAGTCGTAGACCTCCTGACCGTTGATGACGTTGACGCCGGTGCCGGCGTCGTTGGTGAAGCACGGCGCCGGCGCCGGCGGTTGCGGGCCCGGGGCCAGGGGACCGAGGTCCGACTTCGCGAACTTGGCGGCGACCTGGGCGTTTTCCTCGGGCGTGCGGTCGATGTCGTTGAGCGGCACCGTGCCGGCGATCGCCTCGCCGTAGTTGAACCAGGAGATCCCCTGCTTCTGCGCCTGGTCGAAGAGGAAGCCCGCCGCTGGCCAGGTGACTGAGTACACGCCGAAGTCGTAGGGGCGGTGGCGCCCGCCGTAATTCGCGTGCCAGTTCTTGACGACGTAGTCGGAGACGGCGCCGGCCGAGGTCCAGAAGTGGCCGTCGATCGACGCCTCCGAGTTGGCGTAGACGTGGTCGAGGAGGGGGAAGCGCCTGGCCAGGGCGTGGGTGTTGGGGGTGATGTCCTCGCCGAAGACGTTCAGCTTGGGATCGCCGTCGCCGCGCGGATCATCGCCGAGGATCTGGTCGTAGGTGCGGTTCTCCTTGACGATGTAGAAGACATGCTCGATCGGCCCATCGGACCGGATCGGGGTATCGGGGGGCGGCTTCATGCGGTTCGTCGGCCTGATCTGCTTCGCGGCGCGGGGGGTCAGGCGCTCGAGCCGCCGGTCGGAGGGAAAGCGCATGATTCCCGACATCCCCTTGACCTGTTCGGGCAGGTAGTAGTAGCGCCAGCCCTTGCTGTCCGGGGTCTCGTCGTTGTTCCCCACCGCCGGGCCCGTCTCCGAGACCTGCTTGTCGGGCGGGATCTGGTTGAGCCCGACGCCGATTCCCTTGGCCGTGATCCACACGAGCTTGCGCTTGGTGGGATCGCGCCGCGGGGTGCTGAGCGCCACCGTCGGATAGGAGGCGACCGGGATCCGCCCGAGGAGTTGCCACCGCTTGCCCTCCTTCCGCAGTGGTGCGTCGGTGAGCCCCTCCTCCTCGGCCTCCTCGCCCGCGACCGCGACGGCCCGGCGCGATTCTCGCTGCAGCAGGCGCTTCGCGGCCTGACGCCGGGGGTCGCTTCGGGACCCGCTGCCGCCGCGGCGCCGGGCGCCGGGATCGCAGCTTCGCTTGGCTGAGAGCGCGAAGACCGCGACCGCGTCCTCGCCGGAGTCGGCCGAAAGCAGCCTGCACCCGTCGCGCGTGACGCTGAGCTGGACCGGTGCCGTGCCGATGCCCCGCGGACGCTCGACCGACAGGGTGCGGACGACCTCGAGACTGTTCGTGTTGATCACCGCGATCAGGTCCTGGTGGGTGACGGCGACGTACGCGAGCGGTCGCTTCGGGTCGATCGCGATCCCCTCCGGGTGGGACAGGTGCGGGCCGACCGTGATCTCCCTCACCACCTCGCCGCTTGACAGGTCGATCGCCGAGACCGTGCCGTCGGTCTGGTTGGAGATCAGGCCGAGCTTGCCGTCGCGGGTGATTCCCGCCCCATAGGGGTAGCGACCCGTGTTCACATACCTCACGTCGCGGCTGCCGGTGTCGACGATCGCCGCGGAGTTCGCCAGATTGAGCGCCGCGAGCATGGTTTTGCCATCGGCCGAGACCGCGATGTCCTGCGGCCACGACTGGGCGTCGGTCTGGGTGGGCGGGAAGTTCTGGGGCGGCGGCGTGCCCGGTGGCGGGGGGACGTCGATGACGCCGTCGCGCTTGGCCTCGCCGGAGCGCCGCTTGAGCTTGAACACGTGGATCACGTCGCCCTCTTGGCCGGGCACCCCGGCGCCCACCTCGTTCGATGACGTGTCGCCCTCCGGAGTGCCGGAGACGTAGGCCGCGCGGCCGTCCGGCGCCATCGCGATTCCGCCCGAGACCCCCGGCATTTCGATCCTCTGGACCACCTTGCCGATCCGCTTTCGGGCCCGCTCGCGGCAGTGCCTCCTGTGCCGGTGCGATCCCGAGCGGCAGCGTTTCGGTAGCACGCGCACGATGCGGATGTCGTTCTGGCCGCGGCCCGCGGAGAGCGTCCAGGCGAAGCGCCCGTTGACGGTGAGGGCGCCTCCGGTGGG
>DATFON010000304.1:0-2433 GCA_035265465.1 Solirubrobacterales bacterium
GTGGCGAGACCGGTGAAGAAGGCGGTGATCGGGCTGTGCGTCGCGAGCACGACCGCGAAGATCGGTGCGAGCGTGGAGAGCGAACCGTCCATCAAGCCGCTCAACGCGGGCTGCACTCGTTGCAACAAGAAGCTCTGATCGATCGGCGCCTTCGCCGAGCGGGTCTGACGGCCGAGTTGGTGAGCGTGCGGGAGCCCTGGCATGTGTCACACCCTCCCGGCCGACTGGCGCGAGCGCCGGCCCAGCGTGTCCACCACCGCGAGCAGCGGCACGGCGCCGGTGACGTAGGCAAAGAGGATCGGGCGGTTCTCTGCGGACCGTTCCACGAGCACAGCTTCCCCCGCGCGCGAGCGGGCCTCAATCGGGTGGACGGATCGACCTATCGGCGTTCGTGATCGGAGTCGGCTCGCCATCCCGTCGAGCATGCACCGTCCCCGCGGCCACGATCGCGCAGCGTTATCGCGTGATCCTGCGCCGGCTTTGAGCGGTGTGCCCGCCGGCCGTAGCTTGCTGCCATGCCTTATGTGGCGTGCACCGGTTGCGGACTGAAGACCTACGCGCCGCCGCCGTACATCCTCTCGCCGGACTGCCCGGTATGCGGCAACGTTTTGCTTGATCCGGGTGCGACGGGGCAGGCGCGGCTCCAGCCCTCCCTTCCGCAGCGGCCCGCACCCACGCAGCATGACGACTGGCGCAAGCGAGCCGATCATGGCGCCTGAGGCGCGCCGGGTTGTCGTCTGCGACAGCGACCTCCAGAGCGTTCGCGCGCTGCGGTTCGTCCTCCGCGGCGCCGGCTTCGGCGTCGACCCGACATACACCGCCGAGAGGCCCTTGATCGCGTCGCCGTGCGTCCGCCGGACGCGGCCATCGTCGAGCTGGTGTTGCGAGACGTGCTCCGTGAGGGCAGGGAGGTGCATCTCACGCCGATCGAGTACCAGCTGTTGCGCGTCCTGATCCTGGAACGAGGACGCCTGATTACGCACAACGAGCTGCTGCGACCGGTGTGGGGAGGGGTCCACCTGTCCGACAGGCGGACGTTTCGTACGCACATCGCGAACCTGCGTCGCAAGGTCGATCCTGCTAGACCTCTAGGCCTGATTCGCACGTTCAACGGTTCCGGCTACCGGTTCGAGGACCCCGGCAGTCGCCAGTCGCCCGCGGCTGTCCCGCGACCCCGGGTTCCCTACCTTCGAGCGGCCTGACCTGGTTGTGGGACCTGAGCGCGTTGAATGGTCGATAATCGCCCTGGATGAACAAGGCGGAGAAGCGGCGTCGCGTAGTTCTGGCGGATGACGACGTCCTCCTCCGTGAGGGCCTGGCGAGCCTGCTGCAGCGCTCCGGCTTCGAAGTCGTCGGGCAGGCGGATGACGGCGCGCAGCTGATCCGCCTGGTCCGCGAGCAGAAGCCCGAGCTGGCGCTTGTCGACATCCGCATGCCGCCGGACCACTCGACAGAGGGCCTCGACGCCGCCCGCGAGATCCGCGCGGAGTTCCCGGAGACCGGCATCGTCCTCCTATCGGCACACGTCGAGGTCGAGCACGCGATGGAGGTGCTCGAGGGCGGCGATCGGACGGGCTATCTCCTCAAGAGCCGGGTCACGGACGTAGAGGACTTCATCGACACCCTCGAGCGAGTCGCGAAGGGCGGCTCCGTCGTGGACCCGGCCCTGGTGCAGGAGCTCGTGGGCGCCCGGCGCAAGGACGATCCGCTGGCCGAGCTAACCCCCCGCGAGCGCGACGTACTCGCCCTGATGGCGGAAGGACGGTCGAACGCCGGCATCGCAAGGCTGCTCTGGGTAACCGAGGGAACCGTCGAGAAGCACGTGCACAGCATCCTTTCCAAGCTCCCTCTCCCCGCGACCGAGGACGATCACCGCCGGGTCCTTGCCGTGGTTGCGTACTTGGAGGCTCGCTAGGGTCGGCCATCGCGCCGGCGCACGAGGTCCTGGATCGCGCTCGCCGAGAGCTCCGGCTTCGGTACGAAACCTATGGCGGGGCTTTCCGCGATCAGGTCGGTGAAGTCCTCTTCGGCGTGGGTGGAGATCAGGATCACGTCCGAATCGGCCCCCGGTCCATCGACCAGCTTCCTGGCGAGCTCGAAGCCGCTGTCCCCCCCGAGGTCGATGTCCGCGAGGATGACATCGGGTGTGAGCCGCTCGGCGCACTGCAGGCCTTCGGCGGCCGTCGAGGCGACGCCGACCACGGTGACCTCCGGACCCTCGAGGATCGCGCGCGACGCCTCGAGAAACGGGGCGTCGTCATCGACGATCAGGCAGCGCAGGGGCACTCCGCCAGCATGCCACGCCGGTGGCGAGAGCACATTGCAGCTAGCAGGAACCCTCGGATTCGTGCTGTCCGGGGGCAAAGATGGCCGCTGGTCGTGCAGACAAGGGAGGGCTCGACCCGGATCATCACCGGCATGCTCTCGCTGCAC
>DATFON010000305.1:0-3198 GCA_035265465.1 Solirubrobacterales bacterium
AGCGCCCCCACGCGGGCGCGGCCGGTGCCTTTCTGGCGCCAGGCCTTTGCGCCGGTCATGCTGACCTCGCCGCGCGTCTGCGTGGATGCGGTGCCGCGGCGCCGGGCGGCCAGCTCGGCGCGCACGGCCTCGTGAACGAGCGGCCCGTGGAAGCGCTCGGTGAATACCGAGTCGTCCAGGGCGAGCGTGCCGGAGCCCTTGCCGATGTACTTGGCGGAGGCGGCCATTAGCCCTCGCTCCTGATCTCGACCACGGAGCCCTTGCCGCCCGGCACGGAGCCGCGCACGAGCAGCAGGTTGTCGCGGATGTCCACGACCTCGAGGCCCTTCTGGGTCACGCGCTTGTTGCCCATCTGGCCCGGGCCGCGGATGCCCTTGAAGACGCGCGCCGGGTAGGCGGCGGCGCCGATGGAGCCCGGGGCGCGGACGTTGTGCGAGCCGTGGGTCACGGGGCCGCGGGCGAAGCCGTGGCGCTTGACCGTGCCCTGGAAGCCCTTGCCCTTCGAGGTGCCGGCGACCTTGACCTTGTCCCCGGGCGTGAAGGCCTCCACGGTGACCGTCTCGCCGACCTGGAGCTCGCCGGCCTCGTCGCGGAACTCGACGAGGTGCTTGTGCGGGCCGGCGTCGGCCTTGCGCAGGTGGCCCAGCTCCGGCTTGTTGAGGTGCTTCTCGCGCGTGGCGCCGAAGGCCAGCTGCACCGCCTCGTAGCCGTCGCGGTCGTGCGAGCGGATCGCCGTCACCGGACAGGGGCCGGCCTGCAGCACGGTCACCCGCTCGAGGCGGCCGTCCTGCAGGAAGACCTGGGTCATGCCGAGCTTCTTGGCGAGGATCGCGGCCATCGGTCCTAGCCCGCGAGGCGGATCTCGATGTCGACGCCTGCCGGCAGGTGGTCGAGCCGCTGGAGCGAGTCGACGGTCTTCGGCGTCGGCTGATGGATGTCGATCAGCCGCTTGTGCGTGCGGATCTCGAAGTGCTCGCGGGAGTCCTTGTCCTTGAAGGGCGAGCGGATCACGCAGTAGACGTTCTTGTCCGTGGGCAGGGGAACCGGGCCGGCGACGCGGGCCCCGGTGCGCTGCGCCGTCTCGACGATCTCGCGGGCAGCGCGATCGATGGCGTCGTGGTCGTACGCCTTCAGACGGATCCGGATCTTGTTTGCGGCAATCGAAGCCAATTTCTTTCTCTCTGCTTATGCGTCCTAATCGCGCAGATGGGGCGTCGCCCCATGCTCGTGGGGCGACGCCCCGGTTTTATGTCCTTGCAATGCCCGCGTTTCCACCGCGGACCCAATAAGGGCCGGCCTCGCGGCCGGCCCCTGGTCGCTACTCGAGAATCTCGGTGACGACCCCCGAGCCTACGGTACGGCCGCCCTCGCGGATGGCGAACCGAAGGCCCTTGTCCATGGCGATCGGGTTGATGAGCTCGATCGTCATCTCGACGTTGTCGCCCGGCATGACCATCTCCGTGCCCTCCGGGAGGTTGGAAACCCCCGTCACGTCGGTGGTACGGAAATAGAACTGCGGGCGATAACCGGAGAAGAACGGAGTGTGGCGGCCGCCCTCCTCCTTCTTGAGGCAGTAGACCTCGGACCTGAACTTCGTGTGCGGCGTGATGGAGCCCGGCTTGGCGAGCACCTGCCCGCGCTCGATGTCCTCGCGCTTGGTCCCGCGCAGCAGGCAACCCACGTTGTCGCCGGCCTGCCCCTGGTCGAGGATCTTGCGGAACATCTCGACGCCGGTGACGACGGTCTTCTGCGTGTCCTTGATGCCCACGATCTCGACCTCGTCGCCGGTGTTGACGATGCCCTGCTCGATCCTGCCGGTGGCGACCGTGCCGCGGCCGGTGATCGAGAAGATGTCCTCCACCGGCATCAGGAACGGCTTGTCCAGGTCGCGCTCGGGCTCCGGGATGTAGGTGTCCAGGGCCTCGGCGAGCTCGAGGATCGACTTCTGGGCCTCCTCGTCGCCCTCCAGCGCCTTCAGCGCCGAGCCCTTGATCACGGGCGTGTCGTCCCCCGGGAACTCGTACTCCTTCAGCAGGTCGCGGACCTCCTCCTCGACCAGCTCGATGATCTCCTCGTCGTCGACCATGTCGACCTTGTTCAGGTAGACGACGACGTACGGGACGTTCACCTGGCGAGCGAGCAGGATGTGCTCACGCGTCTGCGGCATCGGGCCGTCGGCCGCCGAGACCACCAGGATCGCTCCGTCCATCTGGGCGGCGCCGGTGATCATGTTCTTCACGTAGTCGGCGTGCCCCGGGCAGTCCACGTGGGCGTAGTGGCGGTTCTCGGTCTGATACTCGACGTGTGCCGTCGCGATCGTGATCCCGCGCTCCTTCTCCTCCGGAGCGTTGTCGATCGATTCGAACGAACGCTCCTCGGTGCCGCCCTGCTTCTCGGCGAGGACCTTGGTGATCGCCGCGGTCAGCGTCGTCTTGCCGTGGTCGATGTGACCGATCGTGCCGACGTTGACGTGCGGCTTATCGCGCTCGAACTTCTCCTTGGACATCTCGCTCCTTTGGTCTTGCTGTGATCTGGGTTGAAGTCTTTGTCTGGGTTAGTGCTGGTATTTCCGGGCGTTCGTCAGACGGAGGGCGAACCTCGGGAATATAGGAGAAACTACGCCGCCGCCACGGGTTCCGGGCTGCGGTGCTCGACGATCTGCTCGGCGATGTTCGTCGGCACCTGCTCATAGCGCTCGAACTGCATCGTGTAAGTGGCGCGGCCCTGCGTAGAGGAACGCAGGTCGGTCGCGTAGCCGAACATCTCCCCGAGCGGCACGAAAGCCTGAATCGCGACCGCGTTTCCGCGCGGCTCCTGGCCCTGGACCTTGCCCCGCCGGCGCGACAGATCGCCGATCACGTCGCCCAGGAACTCCTCGGGCGTCACGACCTCGACGGCCATGACGGGCTCGAGTAGGACGGGGTCGGCCCGCCGTGTGGCCTCCTGAACCGCCATCGACCCGGCGATCTTGAAGGCCATCTCCGAGGAGTCGACGTCGTGGTAGGAGCCGTCGACCAGCTCCACCCGGACGTCCACCATCGGATAGCCGGCGCGCACGCCGCTGCCGAGCGCCTCCTCGATTCCCTGCTCGACGGCGGGGATGAACTCGCTGGGGATCCGGCCGCCCCTGATCTTGTTGACGAAGTCGAATCCCTCGCCGGGCGCGGGCTCGGCGTTGATGACGACGTGGCCGTACTG
>DATFON010000306.1:0-2008 GCA_035265465.1 Solirubrobacterales bacterium
AACAGGGCTGCAGCCTCTTGATGGCGCCGGCGGTTCCGAGTAACCGCTCCTCGCGCGCGTAGGTGACGGATACCCCGAAGCGCCGGCCATCGCCGAGGTGGTCGGCGATCGCCTCGGGCCGGTGGTGGAGGTTGATCCCGATGTCGCGAATGCCATGCTCACGCAGCCACAGGACCAGATGATCCAGCAGCGGCCTGCCCCCGATCGGCAGCATCGCCTTGGGTCGGTCCCGGGTCAACGGCCGCAGGCGTGTCGCCCGGCCGGCCGCCAGGATAAGTGCTCGCAGGGCTCGCCCTCGCTTGAGTCATCTGCCACGCCGCGCGTCTCGCGAGCGCCGGGCTCAACATGATAGCCCCGATCGAGCCACCCGTGATGGCTGTAGTGCGCCGCCCTTCCCGGCTCCAATCAGCAGTCCACGTGGGCGCGGGGCTGGCGCCCCGCCGCGGAAGTCGACCAACCTGCTCCGGCACTTCGAGGCACACCCGCGGGCGTGCGTGTCAAGTCAAATGAAAATGTTACCGGCGGGGCGCTGTGAGGGACGGTTCCCGCAAAAGAGAATGTGACTGGGCCGCCGCTCCTTTCCGACAAGTCGTCTGGATTTCGAGAGATCGTGCGGGGCACGCGAGTCCCCGGCCTCACGCGGCCACCTCCGTCGTGCTGATCGGGGCCGGGCGTCCGCCCGGCCGAGGCAGAAGCAGCGCGTCGAGGTCGGCGTGGATGGCCCGGCGGAGCGCGCGCGGATTGGTCGTCTCGCGGAGCGCCTCGAGGGTGGCGCGGTGCTCCGGCGTGAGGACGTTGGTGGCGGCGAGTCGCTCGAAGGGGGCCTTGGCGTCGTCCCAGCGGCGGCGGACCCGGGTGCCGCTGGCGGTCTTCTCGATCAGGTGCAGGACCGGCTGGAACAGGTTGTAGTAGGCCCACATCCGGTCGTACAGCGCGTTCAGCGCGGCGCACTGCTCCGGGGTGTCGAGCCGGCCGTGCCCAACGTAGGCGCGGACCAGGGTGTCGTTCTTCTGCTCGACGCAGCGGTTGTCGTTTTTGTGGTATGGCCGCGAGCGGGTCAGGCGCAGCCCGGTGATCGCCTCACCCCAGAAGCGGACGAGGTGGGCGTTGAGGAACTCGGGGCCATTGTCTGGGTGCAGCTCCAGGATCGGGAACGGTAGGCGTTGGAGGATCCGGCGGAAGCCCGCCTCCATCGCGCGCTGGCTCCGTCCGAGCACCGCCACCCGCTCGCTCCAGCCGGTCGCCACGTCAATCATCTGCAGGGTGTGGACGTAGTCGCCGTCGGTCCTCGGCCCGCTGTGGTGAACCAGGTCGACCTCGAAGTGGCCCGGCTCCGCGACATCCCAGGGGATCGGCCGCATCGGGATCGCCCGCGCCACCCGGTTGGCCCGCTCCGGGCCCTGGCGCGGCAGCCGCGGCGTATCCTGCGCCAGACGGCTCAGCCGCCGCTGGACGCTGGCGACGCTGATCCGCCCGAGCTGCCCGAGCACCTCCTCGGTCACCCCCAGTTCCCCATGCCGCGCCAAGCGCTGGGCGGTCCCCACCAGGGCCGGCGTCAGCCGCTCCGCACAGATATAATCCAGCGTCTCCCAGATCACCCGCAGCGCGTCGTCGACCGCGCTCCCGTACTCCCGCCCCCGCCGCGATGTGCGGGGGCGTCGCCCGAGGTCGGCCGACCGCAGCAACCGCACCAGGCTCTTCCGATGCAAGCCGGTCAGCGCCCCCAAGTCATCGAGCAGCCGACCCCGATCCGCCCGGCCCGCCGCCAGGTACCGTCCTTGCAGCCGCTTCACGCACTTCCGCCGTTCGTCAATCGTCATCGCCTCGCTGTCCGGCATGGCCCCCCTCGGTAACCTTCTCATCTGAGGGAACTGTAGGCCCGCCGGTAACATTTTGCGTGAGGGAATACGATGGTCTTGGCACGGAGGCGCGACCATGCTATGCTGCGGCTCGACGTCGCTCGGCACGAGCGCGCTGGGAGGTCCTGAAGGATGTCTACCTTACGCTG
>DATFON010000307.1:0-5701 GCA_035265465.1 Solirubrobacterales bacterium
CCTGCCGCTGCCCCCAGCAAAGAAGGTCGCGATCGTTGCCTGCATGGACGCGCGCCTGAATCCGTATCCGATCCTCGGGCTCTCGATCGGGGACGCACACGTGATCCGCAACGCGGGCGGCGTGATCACCGATGACGAGATCCGCTCCCTGGCGATCTCCCAGCACCTGCTCGGCACGGAGGAGATCATGGTGATCCATCACACCGACTGCGGGATGCTCACCTTCAGCGACGTCGAGTTCGAGCAGATGCTCGAGCAGGAGGCCGGCCGGCGGCCCGAGTGGCGCCCGCGATCCTTTGCCGACCTGGAAGCGGACGTCCGCGACTCGATCCAGCGGATAACGGAAAGCCCGTTCATCCCCAGGACGGATGAGGTGCGAGGCTTCATCTACGACGTGAAGACCGGCCGGCTCGACGAGGTCACCTGAGCACGCAGGATCGATCCGTCCCGCCGGCGGTCAGCCCCAGCGCCGCCCACATCCTTAGACCGCGCTCGACTCGAGGAGCCCTGCTCTGACGGCCGGGTGCGTGGCCGCTCACCCGTCGCGTTCGCTCCCGAGCGCCAGCCCCTGCGCCAGTCCCGCCGCAATCACTCGCGAACGCGGACCAGGGTCCATCAGGTTTGCTCCCATCGCGGCGAGCGAGGGTCGGTCGGGGGAGACTGTCGTGACGCGCGCACCGCGCCGCTCGAGCGCGAGCGCCTCAAGCGCGGCAAGCGAGCGGGACAACAGACCGAAGCCGCCGATCGGTGTCGCGAGACTCGACCGCATCGACCCGGTCGGGTTGAGACACAGGACGCGCGTTCCTCGACCGGCCGGGGCGCGATCCATGTTCGTCGGGCTCCAGGCACCCCCGTCGACATAGCTGCGACCCCCCACGACGATCGGCCGGAACACCCCTGGGATCGCGCACGAGGCCTCGACCGCGGCGCCGACTGACGCCTGAGGCGCGCCCGGCTCACCGAACATGACCCGTCGCCCGGACTCGAGCTCGACCGCGGCCACTGACAGGCGACCGTCCCAGCGTGCGCCCGCGCGCTCGAGCTCGCGCCCGAGGTGGGCGAGCGAGCGGCGTCCCGCCGGCACCCGGCTGAGCGCGGCTCGGCGCAGCACTGCGCCGCCCGCCTCCGACGAGCGCAGCCCGAGCACGGCAAGCGGTGCCGCGGCCGTCCGACCCACCGCGAGGCCGAAGTCGAGCGTCCGCCCGGCCAGGCTTTCATCGGCGGTGACGGCGGGGGTGGGCACCGACGGCTGCTCGGGGAGCTCCCCAAGCCGGGAGCGGGGCTCGACGCCTGCGGCCAGTGCCGCGGCGACGATTGAACCCGCAGACGTGCCGACATAGCCGCCGCACTCGCGCGGGTCGAAGCCGGCGGCGTCAGCGAGACCTGCGAGCACCGCGGTCATCCACGCCTCGCCGAGGACTCCGCCGCCGCCGAGGACGAGCGCGTCAGGACGATGGAAGCCGGCCACGCACGATTCCTACCCGATGACCGTCGTCGAAGCAGCCGCGGCGACCCTCGCCAGGGTGGCCCCGTGCCCCGCGCCTGCGTGATGGCTCCGAGGTCGACCCCCGGCTAGTTGGCCGGCGTTCGCTTCGCGGGTTGGCGTGCGCGAGCTTTGCGGGCGGTCGTGAGGGGCTGCCCGGAGAGGTCCACGAGTTCCTCCACGCCGTGCTCGATCCCGGTGCAGAGGACGTCGATGTCGGGCGCGCTGTCGTAGTCGCCGCTGACGCCGAAGTTGAGCGCCCCGTATAGGAGAAGACGGCGACGGCGAGACAAATCTGGCCGAACAGGGGAACGTAAGGGAACCACTCCAGCATTCGGCGTCCGGCGGCCGACTTGCACCCAACCGCAAGATGGTGAAGGCGCGGACGAAGGCCTATCCCCGGGGCAACGCCCGCGAGGCGGTCCGACCGCCTCGCCCTACATTTAGCGAAGCGATGGACAATTCGGTTATGTCAGAAAACCTCAGCGAGCGGATCGGCGGCGCATTACCGGCGGCGTCGCCGACGCCACGGCGCCATGAGCCGATCCACCCCGGGTCGGGGCGGCTGGGGCTCGGCAAGCGGCTCGCGGGCGGCCTCGCAGCGCTTGCGGCGTTGCTCGTGAAGGCAAAGTCGCTCCTCCTGCTGCTCCCGAAGCTGAAGCTACTGACCACCTTCGGCACGATGGTGGTCTCGATCGGCGCCTACGCGCTCCTCTTCGGCTTGCCGTTCGCGGTCGGCTTCGTGCTCTTGCTGCTCCTGCACGAGACCGGCCACGTGATCCAGCTGCGGCGCGAGGGGATCAAAGCATCAGCGCCGATGTTCATCCCCTTCCTCGGCGCGGTCATCTCGGCGAGGTCGATGGGCAAGGACGCCGCCGCCGAGGCTCGGGTCGGGCTCGCCGGCCCGGTCCTGGGGACGGTTGCCACGCTCGTTCCCCTCACCATCTGGCTGGCGACTGGCAGCGACCTCTGGCGCGCGCTCGCCTACATCGGATTCCTCCTGAACCTCTTCAACCTGCTGCCGGTGGTTCCCCTCGACGGCGGCCGGGCGATGGCGGCCCTGAGCCCGGCGATTTGGCTGGTCGGGCTGGCCGCTCTCGTCGCCCTGACCATCTTCTACCCCAGCCCGATCCTGTTCTTGATCTTGATCTTCGGGACCCTCGAGAGCTGGCGGCGCTGGAGGGCTCGCGCGACCCCTGAGGGTCGCGCCTACTACTCGATTCCCGCCGCGACCCGCGCCCTCATCGGCGCCGTCTACCTGGGCCTCGCCGCCCTGCTCGCGGTCGGAGTCGCGGAGACCTTCTTCTCGCGCGGCCTCTGAGCGCGGTCCTCGCGGGCCTCTCGCTCTTCAGTTGCCGCGAGACGAGGCCGTGGGCTTGGCGAGGGCGCCTGGTCCCGTCCGGATGGTCGTTGCCGACGATCTCGACGTTCGCCTGCAACATCGTCCGCTTCGTGCCGCGACTTCGCGGATTGAGATGCCGACTTGTCTAGGAAGCCTTATCGATCACCCCGCGCATCTCCTCACGCGAGAACGCCCGCATCGTCTTCGTGCGGACGTTTCCCGCCGAGCCGAGCATCAGCAGCGCGGCGGTGGCCGACTCATCGTCAGGAGCCTCGACGAGCGCGACGATGTCGTGCTCTCCGAGAGTCCAATAGACGTCAACGAGCTGAACACCGAGCTCCTCGAACTGCTTCTGGGTGGCTTCGTAGCGATCAACGCTCTCCTTGAAGCCCGCTATCCCCTGCTCCGTCCAGTTGATCAGGGTCACATACCTGGGCATCGCACCTTCTCCCCTCGTAGCGATTGGCTCTTGGGTGAGCCTAGATCAGCGCAGTGATGATGTCCAGAGTCGGAAACGCCCGAAAAAGCGGCATCTGACGCCGTCGCGCTCGGATTCACGCGAGGCTGTCGCATAAACCCAAATCGGGCCGATGTAAGGCGATCTGCGCATGGTTAACAATGGCGGGAAGTCCGCTCGTCCTGTCCGTGCTCATCCGGCACGCGGTCCTGCCGAGCGCCCTAATCCCTGTCTGAGCATCGTTAGGGGTCCTCTTCGCCGAGACCCTTTATGCGAGAGAGCCTCACGCGAGTGCAGAAACGTGCGTCGCGCCAGGCACCATCGGACACGAATCGCTCCACCCAATCTCGGCGGAGGCAACCGTGAGCATGAGGCTCGGGCCGCGCCGAGCAGGCGGCGGCGGGAGAGGGCCGGCTGTGGGCCGGCCCTCTCGTCTCAACCGTTGCGGGCGCTACGGCGTCGGGTCCGCCCAGGCACCGCCGAAGATGTCGGTGTTCCCGAAGCGGGCGGGGCAGTCCTGCTCGGGCGCCGGCGTCGCCACGCTGGCACCGGTCTCGAGCGACATCCGGTAGGCATCGATGGCCGGGCAGTCGACCGCCCTGCGGACGTCATTCCAGACCGCCGCGCCGTAGCTGTTCGTGGCAACGGCGTAGACGTAGTCACCGAGGAACTCGTCGGTCAGGGCATTCGCGCTGGACCCTCGAGCGTCTCCGGCCGCGCCGCGATTGAGCTCCCCGAACGGCCCCACGGTCCCGTTCGGCGCCACGTCGGCGTGCGTCACGACCCCGACGAGGGGACGGTCGTTGTTCGGACCGATCGCGCTCGTCTTGTAGGGCTCGAGGAACGCGTTGTAGACGAGGTAGACGTCCTGGCCATTGGGCGAGATCGCCGGTGCGGAGTAGAAACCCCGATCCGACGGGTGGCCGATCTCGTCCTCCACCATGCGAAGCGGCGTCGTCCACGTTTGGCCCCCGTTGGTCGACGTCGTGAACATCACGTGCTCGTTGTTCAACCCGTCCTTGCCATCCACCCAGGTCATCACGATCTGGTCCGTGGCTCCTGCGCCCGTCGGCGCGCCGTTCGCGATGTCGACGCTTGGGGCGTCGGAGAGGTCGTCTCTCGCGCCCGTGATGCCGTCCATCACGAAGCGACCCTGCACCGGGTCGAAGACCCCGGTGTGTACGACTTGGAAGAGTCGCCGTGGGGTGCTGAACGTCGCGCCACCATTCGTCGACGTCGCCATGTAGATGCCGTTCTGCTTGAGCTTCTGGTTCCAACCGAGCCAGAACACGTAGACCGTTCCGTCGCTGGCGGTGCGGATCGTGCAGCCGCTGGCCCCGCTCAACACCCCGAACTGGGTGCCGGACGCCGAACCGGGAATGCCGGACACCTGGACCCTCGACCAGCTGTCGCCGCCGTTGGTGGATGCGGCGACCAGCAGGTCGTGTGCGGCGGACCCTGCGCTGGGGCCGCCGCGGTAGTTCGCGTAACAGAGGTAGGCATTGCCGAAGTGCGGGCTCGACGAGGCGTTGTCCGCCCAGATCTGCTCCTTGTCCGCGAACGCCGCCCCGCTGGTGCTGGGGATCAGTACCGGCGGCTTCCACGCGCTCTTGACATCGTTCGCTGCGGCGGTCGCGTTGTCAGTGCGCGAGACGCCGATTCCCTCCACGCCCTTGAACGCGAAGTCGCGTCGCTTGGAGGCGAAGTTCGCGGACAGGTTCGCGTAGTAGAGGCGCGACCCGTTCCCCCACGAGAAATCGCCGTCGGCGTCCGGTGCCGGCCCAAAGGCGACGGCCGGATCACCGTCGGAGACGGCGCCGTTCTCGTAGTACCAGGGCAGCGTGCCGATCAGCCCGCCTTGGGCGGGCGTCAGCGGCGTGCAGTCGGGATCGCTGGGACCCACGACCCCCAAGCAGGTGCGGGCGCTGAAGCCCGAATAGGTTGGCTGCGTCCAGCTGGAACCGCCGTCTAGCGAGAACGAGAGGCCGGAGGTACCGACCCCTGGGGTGAATGGGCACGTCGTGTCGTCGCCCGCGTTGCACGCCTCCAGATCGATGTTGTCGTTGGCCCCCTGCGCGAGGATGTTCGGATGGAACTGGTCGACCGCAAGCGCCGGCTCGTTCTGCTTGTTCTGCGAGAACGGTGTCTGCGGACTGCCGACCGAAACGAGTCCGCTCGTGTCGATAGCCGCCGCTGGTGCTGTGAATACAAAGGCAACCAGGGCGATCACTGCGAATGCCCAAGGGATTCTCCTCATCAGCCTCCTCCTCCTGGACCCACCCGGAGTCCCATCCACTTGCCAGCGGAACGTTACCTCAAGCGGCGTCTGTCAATGACGTATGTCATGCCTGTTATGAGACCCCGAGAGGCCGCTATCGGGAGATGGACACGCGGGGATTTGCCGTGGCGCTGGCCGAAC
>DATFON010000308.1:0-3293 GCA_035265465.1 Solirubrobacterales bacterium
CACCGGGATAAATTCGATGCAACCGGCCTGAAGCCGCCCAACGGGAGATCGCTGCCGCGCTGAGCCCGTGCTGCTCTAACTGCCAGCGGGCGACAACTCCCCATTGCCGCTCGGCCAGGCGCAACACCCGCTTCAACGCAATCGGCATCCGCTTTCCGGATGCGGATTGCGTTGACCCGGACATGTGGGCAATGGTGGGCTGCCCTTATTGCCCTCTCAACACCGGTTTGTGGCGAGAGTGCGTCGGAGCTGTTATGCACGGCGCACGTGTAGCGGTGGCCACGGGCCGGCCGCGGCGGAACGAGGTGCGTCGGGCTTCGCGACTGGGCTCTGCGGTCAGCCCGTCAGTCGGTGAGGCTCGCCGACAGCTCCTCCGGGTCCGTCACCGGGCGCTGGCAGGCGAAGTTCTCGCAGACGTAGGCGGATGGGCGTCCGTCGACCGCGCCGCGCTCTCGCATGAGCTCGGGACGGTCGGTGCCCTCGGGGCCTCCGGCGACGACCACGTGCGGTCGGAATGTGGATCGCACCACCGACGCAAGTTGACCCAACCCGTCGCCCGAGGCCGGGCCCACGAGCGCCACCTCCTTGACCGAGGCGAAGTGGAAGTCCATCGCGCGGAGCAAATGGGCGAGCGCCTGCGGATGCCCGCCGGCGGCGCGTTGCAGCAGGCGGAAGACACCGACGGCCAGGCGCTCGTACTCGTGCTCGCCGGTCAGGGCCTCCAGCCGCAGGAGCCCGTATGCCGCGGCCGAGTTCCCCGACGGAATCGGGTGATCGTCGATGTCCTTCCGGCGGACGACCAGCTCCTCGTGGTCGTGAGCAGTCGTGAAGAACCCGCCTCGTTCGTCGTCGGCGAACAGCTCGATCATCTGGTCCGCCGTCTCGCGCGCGGCGTCGAACCAGCGGACGTCGAAGGTCGCCTCGTACAGCGTCAGAAGGGCCTCGACGAGGTACGCGTAGTCCTCGAGGTATGCCGCGAGGTGCGCCCGGCCGTCCTTGTAGGTCCGAAGGAGCCGGCCCCGGTCGTCTCGAAGGTCCCGCCACACGAACTCGGCGCATGCGATCGCTGCGTCGACGTAGTCCCCGCACGGGATCGCGGCGCCCGCTTCCGCCAGCGCGCCGATCATCAGCGCGTTCCAGGAGCAGAGCCGCTTGTCATCCTTGCCCGGCCAGACGCGGCGCGAGCGGTAGGTGTACAGAGCCCGGCGAGCCTCGTCCAGCTGCGAAGGTGGCTCGGCCGCGGCGTCGCCCGGAACATGAAGGATGTTGCGTCCCTCGAAGTTGCCCTGGTCGCTCACCCCGTAGTAGGCGATCACCTCCTCGGCGAGCCCGGGCGACCCGACTCCCTTCAGCGCCTCGCGGATTTCATCCGGCGTCCAGACGTAGAACCGGCCTTCCTGGCCCTCGGAGTCGGCGTCGAGTGCCGAATGAAAGCCACCCTCGGGACCACGCATCTCTCGCAGCGCCCAGACCAGCGTCTCCTCGCAGACCCTGCGGTAGCGCTCGTGGCCAAGCGCCTGCCATCCGTGCAGATACGCGCGGGCGAGGAGGGCGTTGTCGTACAGCATCTTCTCGAAGTGCGGTACGAGCCAGACGTCGTCGACGGAGTAACGGGCGAAGCCGCCCCCAACCTGGTCGTAGATGCCGCCGTGCGCCATGGCGTCGAGCGTCACCTCGACGACATCGGTCGCGTCGCGAGCTAGCAACAGCTCGAGCGCGGAAGCCGGGGGAAACTTGGGGGCCGATCCGAAGCCGCCGTGCTGCATGTCGGCCAGCATGCGCAGCTTTCGCGTCGCAGCATCGACGATCTCGGGGCTCAGGGTGTCGTCCGTGGGCTCGATCCGCCCGATCGCCCCGAGCTGGCCCCTGATGCGGTCCGCTGAGGCCCGGATCCGCTCGCGCTGCGTGCTCCACGACTCCACGACCGCCTCCATGACCATGCGGAAGCTCGGCATCCCGTGGCGCGGCTCCGGCGGGAAGTAGGTGCCGCCGTAGAACGGGACTCCATCGGGGTCGAGGAAGGCGGTGAGCGGCCAGCCGCCGTGCCCCGTCATCCCCTGGACCGCCTCCATGTAGATCGAGTCCACGTCGGGACGCTCCTCCCGATCCACCTTGATCGGGACGAAGTGCTCGTTCATATAGGTCGCGATCTCGGGATCCTCGAACGACTCGCGCTCCATGACGTGGCACCAGTGGCAGGCGGAGTACCCGACGGACAGGAGGATCGGCCGGTCCGCCTGACGCGAGCGCTCGAGCGCCTCGGGGCCCCACGGATACCAGTCGACCGGGTTGTCCTTGTGTTGAAGGAGGTACGGACTGGTCTCGCCGACGAGGCGGTTGGCCATGGATTTAGGCTACCCCGCCGAGTCGGAATCGAACGACTCAGCGCTACTCGGCGGTCATGGTGACCGGTCCGCCGCCGTGCCGCTCGCCACGCTCCAGCGCGCGTCGAGCACGATCGAGGACCGCGGCGGCCTGATGGGTGTCGAGCGGTGTCACGCCGACGCACAGCGATCCCGCGCTCCAGCGGTGGTCCCGCCCGGTCAGCTCGGCAACGTTGCGGACCAGTCGCTCGAGGCCGGCCACGGCAGCCTCGCCACTGGGCGCGTCGAGAATGATCCCGTACTCGGCGCGACCCACGGGTGAGAGCTTGTCCGACTCCCGCAGCGATGCCCGCAGCGCGCTCGCCGTGGATCGCAGGAACTCCTCGGCGGCCGGGTCTCCCCATTCCCCTCGGATCGCGTCGACTCCGTCGACCCGCACCACGGCGACCCAGGGGGTCTCGTTGCCGCGCCGCCGGCGGGCGGCGCCCTCGAGATGTCGGGCGAAGCGGGGAGGAACCGCGACCGGGGCCTTCTCCGCCGGGCCCGCGGCCCGTTCGCCGCTGGTGCCCGGTCGCCTCCAGCTTGCAGCCATCGACCTCGTTATCGGCACGAGGCCAATAGGCCGTAAGTCCCGGACGTGGCGGGCGGACGCGCCCACTGATATACCCCTCGGCGAGGAGCGAGGATGTCGAGGAACCTCACCGTGGTGCTTCAGGACCGACCGGGCGAGCTGGCCCGGATCGGGGAGGCGACCGGCCGCTCGGGAGTAAGCATCCAGGGGATGTGTGCGCTGACCGGGGAGGGCCGAGGGGTCATCCACCTCCTCTTCGAAGACGACGCCGCTCCCACTGCGCGGCGTGCGTTGGAGGATGCGGGCATGGGGATAGCCGACGATCGCGAGGTGCTCGTGATCGACGTCGTGGATGGACCCGGAAGCCTGGGCGGCTTGGCGCGCGCCCTGGGCGAGAC
>DATFON010000309.1:0-2124 GCA_035265465.1 Solirubrobacterales bacterium
CCGCATGCCGGCGCCGCCGACCTGGTGGCCCGGTGGAGCGATGCGGCCGTCGTCAACGCGGGCGACGGCAAGCACGAGCACCCCAGCCAGGCGCTGCTGGACGTCTACACCCTGCTCCGCCGGCTCGGCTCCCTGGAGGGCAAGCGGATCTGGATCGTCGGCGACGTTCTGCACAGCCGCGTCGCCCGCTCGAACGTGCTCGCCTTCCGGATGATGGGGGCGGAGGTGACGGTGTGCGGGCCGCCCACGCTGATCCCGCGCGACGTGGAGGCCGCGCTCGGCTGTCGCGTCTCCTTCGAGCTGGACGGCCTGGAGGGGGCCGACGTCGTCTACGTGCTTCGCATGCAGCGCGAGCGGATGCGGGAGTCGTTCGTGCCATCCATCCGCGAGTACGCCGCGAACTACCAGATCGACTCGCGTCGCCTCAGCCCCAGGCAGCTGCTGATGCACCCAGGGCCGGTGAACCGTGGCGTCGAGCTGTCCGGCGAGGCCCTCGACGGGCCAAACTCGCTGGTCACCGAGCAGGTCGAGAGCGGGCTGGTGGTCCGCATGGCGATCCTCTACGAGCTGTTGACCGGCGGACGGCCCCGTGCCGACGAGCGATCCGGTGACCCGGACGTGACCGATCCAACCCCGATCCGGGAGCCGGCGTGAGCCCCACGCGGTCCATCTCCTCGCTCGACTGGCGCGGGGCCGGCGGCGCCGGGGGGAAGCTCGTGCTTCGCCGAGCCTTCGTCCTCGATCCTCGAGCCGGCATCGAGGGGACCTACGACGTGGTCATCGCCGGCGGCGAAATCGCCGCGCTGGCGGACCCCGGCAGCGCCGATGGCCCAGGTGAGGTGGTCGAGGCGGAGGGCAAGCAGGTGTTCCCTGCCTTCTTCGACCCGCACGTCCACCTGCGGGTTCCGGGCGACGAGGACGAGGAGGACGTCGAGACCGGCACGCGGGCCGCGGCGGCGGGTGGCTACTGCGGGGTCCTCGCGATGGCGAACACGACTCCGCCGGTCGACACGGCCGCGGACATCCTGGCGCTGCGCGAGCGCGCCTCCGACGACGCGTCGGTCCCCGCGGGGTTCCTGGGCACCGTCACTCGCGGGCTGGAGGGTGGGGAGCTGACCGAGATGGTCGACCTCCGCGACGCCGGAGCGGTGGGATTCTCGGACGACGGCCTGCCGATCGCGAACTCGCGATTGATGCGACGGGCGCTTCAGTACCAGTACCTCGTCGGGGCCAACATCGCGCTGCACGAGGAGGACCACGATCTCTCCCGGCCGGCCGGTGCCCACGCGCCGCACCTCGGCGGCGTCATGCATGAGGGCGTCGTATCGGCGGCGCTGGGCCTCGCGGGAGTCCCGTCCGTGGCCGAGTCGACGATGATCGCCCGCGACGCGGCGCTCGCCGCCTACGAGGACGCGCGCATCCACGTGCAGCACCTGTCCGCTCGGGAGTCCGTCGATGCCGTTGCGGCGGCGAAGGAGGCGGGGGTCCGGATCACGTGCGAGGCCACGCCACATCACCTTGTCCTCACCGACGAGGAGGTCCGAAGCCTCGACTCGCGATTCAAGATGAACCCGCCGCTGCGCTCCGAGGACGATCGCCAAGCGCTCATCGAGGCACTCCGCTCCGGCGTGATCGACTGCGTCGCGACCGACCACGCTCCTCACGCCGCTGAGGAGAAGGAGGTGCCCTTCGAGGAGGCGGCGATGGGCGTGACCGGATTGGAGACCGCATTCGCCGTCCTCCACTCGGAGCTCGTCCTCCCTGGGGTTCTCGATCTCGGCGTCCTGGTGGAGCGCATGAGCGCTGGCGCCGCACCATTCGAGTTCGAGCCGCCGAGCCTGTCGCCGGGCTCGGAGGCGAGCGTGGTCCTGTTCGATCCGGATGCCGAGTGGGAGGCCGGTGCGGATGGCTGGGAAAGCCGCTCGGACAACTCGTGCTTCGCCGGGCGCCGGCTGCGCGGGCGCGTCCTGATGACGGTGGTCGCGGGCCAGGTCGTCTACAGGCAGCGAAGCTTCGCCATGGGGGTGGCATGACTCCGGCAAAGCTCGACCGCAACCGGACGGCGCTGGTGGTCATCGACGTCCAGGAGGCATTCCGGAAGGCGGTTCCCGATTTCGATGGCGT
>DATFON010000310.1:0-2558 GCA_035265465.1 Solirubrobacterales bacterium
GGCAGCGAGTAGTGCTCGAGGACGGGCCGAGTCGTCGCCGGCCTCGCGCCGGAAGAGGCGGCGGGCATCGCATCCATCTCGTCCATCGCCTCCTGACGGCGCTTCGTGAATCCCAGGAACAGCGCCAGCATCGCCGTGCAAAGGAGCAGCCACTCGGACGCGTGCGCCTCCACGGCGACGGCTCCGGCGACGACGCGAAGGATGAACAGGGACGCGATCGTCATGACGTCGATGATCACCAACCGCTTCAGGATCAGCGAGTAGGCGATCGTGGTCACGCCGTAGAGCGCCACCAGACCGGCGACGCCGGCCGAGACCCAGGCGAACGAGATCCCGATCGCGATCGCCGCCAGGACGATCGCCGCGACGCCGGCGAGCGGCTCGGAGAGCTCCCGGCTTGCGATCGGGCGACGCCGCTTTTCGGAATGGCGTCGGTCGAGCGGCGCGTCGCGAAGGTCGTTGGCAAGGTATCCGGCACTCGAGATCGCGCAGAAGGCGACGAACGTGATCAGCGCATCGACGACCTGGGGACCGTGGGAGAGCTTCTGCGAGAAGAGGAGGCCGGCGAACACCAGCACGTTCTTGATCCACTCCGGTGGCCGCATCGCGGCCAGGAGGGCGACCGGCTGTGAGCGCCGGCGCTCCGCCGGGCCGGCGCGCTCTGGTTCGGTCGCGACCCCACGACGCTGCTCCTCGGTGAGCGTCTCCATTGGCACGGAAGGTTACGGTGCCGTGTGGGACACGTTGTCCTACTCGCGCGGGGCGAAACGCTCGAACCAACGGCCGAGGGCCTCGATGCCCTGCCGTTGTCCCTCGCCCCCGCCGAGCTTGCCGAAGATCCCGGTCCCTCGCATCATGTTCAGCTTGTACTTCTTGCCGTCCGTCGTCCGTAGCTGGAGGGTGACCGCACCGGAGTCCATGATCGCCGGCCCGATCGATGCCCATCCGCCGCCGGCACTTTGCGCCTTGGCACTCGCGATCTGCTCCGGAAGAATCGAGATGATCTCGCCGGTCGGACGCCCGCGGCGATCGAGAGGCGCGAGCAGCAACTGGCGATCGGTGACGCCAGCGCGAGCGACCGGCCCTTGAACGCGCTCTGCTGCGCGGCGGCGCACACTCCCTCGAGGGTCTCGCCTGAATCGAGCGCGCCCTCGAGATGCGGGCGCAGGACGGATGCGAATTCAGCCATCGACGAGGACCCCGGGGTTGAGGATGCCGGCTGGATCGACCCCGCGCTTGGCGCCGCGAACCGCCGCGGCGAACGGCTCCGGGCGCTGGCGGTCGTACCAGGGGCGGTGGTCACGCCCGACCGCGTGGTGATGCGTGATCGTGCCGCCGGCCCCGATCACGGCCTCCGAGACGGCTGCCTTGATCTCGTCCCACTGCTCCACCTCGCCCCCGCGCCGGGCCGGGCACAGGACCGTGTAGTAGGGAGCCGGGCCGTCCGGGTAGACGTGCGTGAACCGACAGGTGAGCCGCGGCGACCCCGGCCCGTCCGGCGCCGTCCCGCACGCTTCGGCGATCGCTCGCCGCGCCGTGTCCATCACCCCGTCGTGGAAACCGCCGAAGCGGTCCCAGGTGATCGCGGTCTCGAACGTTTCGCTGAGTACGCCGCAGGCAACGAACGTGTCGCGCAGGTAGGGAGCGGCGAGGAACGCATGACGCCACGCGCCGACCGGGTCCTTGCCGCTGGTCCCCTTTTCCTGCCCCCCGCTGATCTCGCCCGGCTGGCCACCATGACCCCGAGCGGCGTCCAGGGCGATCCGCATCGGCTCGTCCATCGGATGGTGCGCGGACTCGAATCCCAGGACGAGCAGCGCCTTCCCGGGCGGCCCGGCGTGCGTGAGCGCCGACTCCGCCTCGTCCAGCAGGCGGCAATTGGAGGGATTGAGCCCGGACTGGGCGAGCTCGCGGACCGCCTCGGCGCCGGCAGCGAACGAGTCGAACGCCACGCCGCACGACAACTTGAATCGGGGGCGCTCCTGCACGCGAACCCAGGCCTCGGTGATGACTCCCAGGATGCCCTCGGAGCCGAGCAGCAGGCGATCGGGGCTTGGTCCCGCTCCCGAGCCCGGCAGCCGTCTCGACTCCCAGGTTCCGGCCGGGGTAACGGCTCGCACCGACTCGACAAGGTCGTCGATGTGGGTGTAGAGCGTCGCGAAATGGCCGCCGGCCCGGGTGGCTATCCAGCCTCCAAGCGTGGAGAACTCAAACGACTGGGGGAAGTGGCGCAGCGTGTATCCGTGCTCGCGAAGCTGGTCCTCGAGCGCCGGCCCGAGGGCGCCGGCCTGGATGCGTGCGGCACGCGAGACCGGATCGACGTCGAGGACGTCGCCAAGCCCGCCGAGGTCGATCGTGACCACCCCGCGGTAGGCATCGCCGAGTCGCGGCTCGACGCCGCCGACGACGCTCGTGCCGCCGCCGTAGGGAATGGCCGCGATCCGCTCGCCGGCACACCAGTCGAGGACCCGTTCCACGTCGCCCTCGTCGCCCGGATGAGCGACGAGGTCGGGCGGGTTGTCGATCTGGCCGCGAAAGCCGCGGACCACGTCCCGGTA
>DATFON010000311.1:0-14166 GCA_035265465.1 Solirubrobacterales bacterium
GGACGCCGCCCAACCGGCTTCAGGAATGGCTCGGCCGTCACGTCGACACCCTTCTCCTTCGCGGCTGCCGCCTCCATCTGGGCGATGCGCTCGGGCGTGAGCTCGTCGGCGTTCTCGTCCTCGATCCGCTGCAGCCACTCCGCGCCCTCCGCTGCCTTGTGGGCGTCGACGTCGACCGCGCCGCGATCGAGCGACTTGTCGATCTCCTCGAACAGCGCGTCGACAAGGTCGTCCTGGGGAACCTTCCGAAGCGGCTTGCCGTGGGCGAAGATCAGACCCTCGTTCTTGGCACCCGTGATGCCGAAGTCGGCGTGCGATGCCTCGCCGATTCCGTTCACGGCGCAGCCGAGCACTGCGACCTCGACGGGCTCGACGTATTGCTCCAGACGCTGCTCGATCTCGGCGACGACGGTGTCCATGTCGAATTGAAGGCGGCCACAGGTCGGGCACGCGATCAGCACCGGTCCCCGCTCGCGGAGGTGAAGCGCCTTCAGGATCTCCCAGGCCACCTTCACCTCCTCCTCGGCGTGGAAGGTGGAGAGGCTGATGCGAATGGTGTCCCCCACCCCGTCGGCCAGCAGCGTGCCCAGCCCGACGGCCGACTTCAGCGAGCCCGACCACTTGGTGCCCGCCTCGGTGATGCCGAGGTGGATCGGATACTCGATCTTGGAGGCCAGCAGCCGGTTGGCGGCGATCGTGTTGGGAACGTTGGTGGACTTGATGGAGACCTTGAAGTTCTCGAAGTCGAGGCGTTCCATGAGCTCGACGAACTCAACGGCGGCCTGGACCAGCGCCTCGACGGGGCTTTCGCGCTCGAGCTCGTGGAGATGCTTGGGAAGCGAGCCCGAGTTCACGCCGATCCGCATGGGCACCCCCGCCGCGGTCGCCTTCTCGGCCACCTGGGCGACCTTGTCGGGGCCACCGATGTTGCCCGGATTGAGCCGGATGCAGTGCGCCCCCGCGTCGATCGCCTTCAGCGCCAGGGTGTAGTTGAAATGGATGTCGGCGATCACCGGGATCGGCGAGTCGGTGACGATCGTCTTCAACGCCTCCACGTCCTTCTCGCGCGGCACCGCGACACGCACCAGGTCCGATCCGGCGTCGGCGACCTGGCGAATCTGCTCCATCGTCGCGCCGAGGTTCGCGGTCTCGGTCTTGGTCATCGTCTGGACGACGACCGGCGCACCGCCGCCAATCGGCACGTCCTTCACCCATATCTGACGTTTGCTTGCCATCCGCTGCAAGGGTACCGGGGAGTCCCCTCAGGACGGGAATCAGCAACGACACCAGCCACTTTCGGGGCTAAAGCCCCTCACCGAGGCATTACTAACGGCACCAGCCAGTTTCGGGGGCTGACGCCCCTCACCAGAATCTCAGTCGTCGTAGAGCGAGTCGATCTCTTCGGCGTACTTCTCGACGATCGGCTTTCGCTTCAGCTTCATGGTGGGGGTCAGCTCGTCCCCGCCCGGCTCCCAGTCGGCCGGCAGGATCTTGAAGCGCTTGACCTGCTCGACCCGAGCGAGCTCCTCGTTGGCCGTGTCGAGGCCCTTTTGGACCGCGTCGATCAGCTCCTCATTCGAAGCCAGTGATTCCGGGTCGTCGTCGACGCCGTGCTCGGAGGCCCAGCTCTTCGCCGCCTCGGCGTCCAGCGTGAGCAGCGCGCTCACGTACTTGCGCTTGTCGCCGATCGCGATCGCCTGGCTGACCAGCGGGATCTGCTTGAGCCGGGCCTCGATATTCGCCGGCGAGAGATTCTTCCCGGCGGCCGTGATGATGAGCTCCTTCTTGCGATCGACGATGCGGAGGTAGCCGTCCTCGTCGAACTCGCCGATGTCGCCGGTGAGGAGATAGCCGTCGTCGGTCAACGTCTCGGCGGTCTTGTCCGGAAGGTTGCGGTACCCCTTCATCACCACCGGACCCTTGATCATCACCTCGCCGTCCTCGGCGAGCTTGATGTCGATGCCCGGGCTCGGTGGGCCGACCGTGCCGATCTTGATGTGCTCGCGCGGATTGCACGTGCCGGCGCCGGTGGTCTCCGACATCCCCCACAGCTCGGCCAGCGGGATACCGAGCGCGTGGAAGAACTCGATCACCTCTGGAGGCGTCGGCGCCGCACCCACGTTGCAGGCCTCGAGCTGGTCGAGTCCCAGATGCTCGCGGAGCTTCGAGAAGACCTCATCGTCGGCCTGGGCCATCTGCTCGGCAAGCTCGGTGGGCACCGGCTCGCCGCTTTGCTCCACGCGGACCTTCTTGAGCGACGCCTCCAGCGCCTTCTGCATCGGCTCACGCTTCTCCTCGGGCATGCCGGCCATCATCTGCTCCAGGCCGGCCTTGAGCTTCTCCCAGATCCGCGGCACAGCGAAGAACCAGCTCGGGCGCACCTCGGGCAGGTACTCAATGACCTTGCGCGCGTCCGGGCAGCACGTGATGGTGAAGCCGCACAGCATCGGCAGGTAGTGGCTGACGTTGCGCTCCGCGACGTGAGCCATCGGCAGGTAGGACACGATGCGCCCCCCGTCCGGGAACTGGATCATCTCGTCGTAGGAGCGGACCGTCTCGCAGATGTTGGAGTGCATGATCTGCACGCCCTTCGGGTGACCGGTGGTCCCCGACGTGTAGATCAGCGTCAGGAGGTCGTCGGGCTCCACCCCCCGCCACGTGCCCTCGAAGTCGAAGTCGTCGCTACCCCGGGAGGCGAGGTCCTCAAGCGACATCGTGCCCTCGGGGGCCTCGCCGTCGACGACGATCACGTGCTCGAGCGCATCCGCGGCGTCGCGCGCGGCGAGGATCTTGTCGGCGAACCCCTGCTCGACGATGGCCACGTTGCAGTCCGCGTCGTTCACCAGGTGCTCGATCTCGTTCGCCGTGTAGGTGTTGTAGATCGAGAACGGGACGGCGCCCAGGTGCATCGCGGCGGCATCCGCGAAATGGAACTCGGGCCGGTTGACCATCATGAGCGCGACTGTGTCCCCCTTGCCGACGCCAAGCGCGGCGAGACCGCCCGCGAGCGAGCGAACCCGCTCCGCGTATTCGCCCCAGCTGCAGCTGAACTCATCGTCCTTCGTCCGGATCGCTACGCGGTCCGGATGGGCCTCGGCCGTGAGCTGGAAGGCCTCGCAGCCCGTCTGCGCGTCAAGGCCCACGGGACGCTCGCTCGCCCTCTCGGCGGTCTTCACCTCCATCCCGATGAGAAGCCTACCCCGATAGAGGCCAGCTAGCGAATGTTCAGCCCACCGTTGTTGAGGGCATGGATGTCGTTCGTCAAGCCGATCGCGAACAGGATCATCACGAGCAGGAAGCCCACCGCGCTCGCCCGCTCCATCACGCTGAACGAGACCGGGCGGCCGCGGACCTTCTCGACGAGGCTCCAGAAGATGTGGCCGCCGTCGAGCGGCAGGAAGGGGAGCAGGTTGACGATCGCCAGCGAGAGGCTGATCAACCCGATCAGGGTCAGTGCCTCCGCGGCGCCGTAGGAGAACGCCTGGTGGGTGACATCGGAGATCCCCACGATCCCGTGGATCTTCTTGCGCTCCTCAGACTGGAAGATCCTGCCGAACACGCCCAGTGTGCCCGTCGTGACGCGCCACATCTCGCTGGCCGCGTGATCGGCCGCCGCTGGCGGAGACAGCCCCACCGACCGGGTGCCGTAGCTGAAGCCCAGCCTCGTCCGCTTGAGCTCGGCGTCGTAGACGGGTGTGATCGCAAGGTTCTCGCCCTGGCCGTCCCGCTTGATCTTCAGATCGACCGGCGTGGTCGCCTTGCAGCCGTCGGTCGGGTCCTTACCGGCGCACTTGTGCTCCGCGACGAGCTTTGAGAAGTGCGACAGCCGTGTGTCCTTCGATGCGTTCGCGAAGCTCTTGCCGTCGACGGCGAGGATCTTGTCGCCGGGCTGCAGATGCGCGGCGGCCGGCGAGCCGGCGTCAATGGCTCCGACCTTGCCGGTGATGTCGTTCAGGCTCAGCGAAACGGCGAAGAGGATCACGAACGCCAGCAGCAGGTTCATCGCCGGGCCGGCGGCGATGACCACGATGCGCTTCCACACCGGCTGCTTGTAATAGGCGCGCTTCAGGACCTCCGGCGGCAGCGGTTCCCTTGGGCGCCCTTGCCCCGCGCCCTCAATCGCGGTTGAAAAGCCGCCCCGCGACTTCGATTCCTCGCCCGTCGCCGTCGCCGGCTCGAGCTCGTCCGGGTTCATCCCGGTGATCTTCACGAAGCCCCCGAGGGGAATGGCGCCGATGCCGTACTCCGTCTCGCCGCGCTTGATGCTGACGAGCTTCGGCGGGAAGAACAGGAAGAAGCGCTCCACCCGCATGCCAGTGGCCTTGGCGGCGACGAAGTGCCCGAACTCGTGGATGATGATGAGGAACACGAAGCCCGCGACCGTCAGCACCCAGTACAGCGAGCTCATGGTGCCACCCCCGCGGCCTGGATCAGCTCACGGGCCCGCTCGCGCGCCTCGGCGTCGACCGCATACAGATCCTCGAAGTGCCCGGGGGTCACGGCCGGAAGCGCCTCGAGCGTCCGCTCCACGACCTCCGCGATCGCGGTGAAGGGGATCCGGCCGCCCAGGAAGGCGCTCACCGCGACCTCGTCGGCGGCGTTCAGCACGCAGGGCGCGGTCCCCCCCGCCTCACCCGCCTCACGGGCGAGGCGAAGGCACGGGAACGTCTCGGTGTCTGGCTCGGCGAAGGTGAGCTCGGCGACCTTCGCGAGATCGAGAGTGGGCACCTCCACGTCGGCGCGCTCCGGAAAGCTCAATGCGTAGGAGATGGGCACCCTCATGTCGGGATACCCCAGGTGCGCCATCGACGCCCCGTCGTTCAGGTGCACCAGGGCGTGGACGATCGACTGGGGATGGACCACTACGTCGATTCGCTCGTACGGCGTTCCGAACAGATGGTGCGCCTCGATCATCTCGAAGCCCTTGTTCATCAACGTCGCGGAATCGATCGTTATGCGGCCCCCCATGTCCCAGGTCGGATGGGCCAGCGCGTCCTCGGGGGTGACCCCCGACAGGTCGGTACGGCCGCGAAAAGGGCCGCCGGACGCCGTCAGGACCAGTCGCTCGACCGTGCCGGGCGGCTCGGCTCGCACGAGCTGGAAGAGCGCCGAGTGCTCGGAGTCGACGGGGATGATCCGTGTGTCGGTGGCCTCTGCCAGCGCGGTGACGAGCTCCCCGCCCACCACGAGGCTCTCCTTATTGGCGAGCGCCAGCTCGATGCCCTCGGTGAGCGCGACGATCGTCGGGCCGAGCCCGGCCGAGCCCACCATTCCGTTCAGCACCAGGTCGGCGCCGGAGGTCGCAATGAGCTCGCGCACCCCCTCCTCGCCGGTGAGCACGCGGCCCTTCCACGCCTCCGATGCCGCAGCTGCTGCCTCGGAGTCGGCAAGCGCGATCGCCGGTACGCCGTGGTCGCGGGCCTGGTCCACCAGACGCTCCCAGCGGCGACCGGCCGCCAATCCGACGACCGACAGCTCCTCGGAGGCCGCGACGACGTCCAGCGCCTGCTCGCCGATCGAGCCGGTGGCGCCCAGGATGACCAGCTTCCTCATCCCGAGGCAGTGTAGGGAGAGCGCTTACCGCCGCCTAAACCGCGGGCTACGCTGCTCTGCGTGAGCCTGCACCCACTTGCCGAACGATTTGCCTCCCTCGCGGACGTCTATGAACACGGCCGGCCCGATTACGCGCCGGCAGCGGTCGGTGCGCTGGCCGCCGAGCTCGGACTCGCGCCGCACGCCCGGGTGCTCGACCTCGCCGCGGGAACCGGAAAGCTCAGCCGAGCCCTGGTGTCCGCGGGACTCGATGTGGTGGCGGTCGAGCCGCACGAACAGTTACGCGACAGGCTGTCGGCCGGCATCGGCGCCGAGCGTGTGCGCGAGGGCGTCGCGGAGGCCATCCCGCTCGAGGATGGCGCGGTCGACGCGGTCACCGTGGGCGACGGTTTCCACTGGTTTGACCACGCGCGGGCGCTGGCAGAGATCCGCCGTGTGCTGAGGCCCGGCGGGGGCCTGGCTGTGCTCACGACCTTTCCGGACTGGAGCGGGGCGTCATGGGCGCATGAGCTCGGCACGTTGATCCAGGACATGCGCCCCGAGCACCCGTTCTTCGACGGGCCGCCGTGGCAGGACGCGGTGCGTGAGGCCGGAGGATGGGCCGATCCGCGAGAGGTCCGGGTGACCACCTCCCAGCCCGTCGATCCGGGGCGAATCGTCGACTACGTCGCGTCGATGAGCTTCATCGCCGCGCTACCCGACGAGCAACGCGCCGAGCGGCTCGAGCAAGTCGCACAGCTGATCGACGCCGGTGAGACTCCGGCCGAGATGCCCGTCCAGGTCGTGATCGGGCTCACCAACACGCTCTGAGCCCCGGATATCCTCGCCCGCTGTGCCAGGGCGTGAGAACAAGCAGTTGGTTGGCGCCCACGTCGCCCCCGACGATCCCCTTGCCGAGGCTGAGGCGCTCGGTGCCGACTGCGTCCAGGTCTTTCTCTCAGACCCGCAGGGGTGGAAGAAGCCGGACGAGCGAGAGGACGCGGAGGAGCTGCGGGCCTCGGAGGTTCCGCTGTACGTCCACGCCCCGTACCTCATCAACGTCTGCTCGCCCCGAAACAACGTCCGTTACGGGTCCCGCAAGATCCTGCAGCAGACTTGCGACGCCGCCGCAGCCGTTGGCTCGGCGGCCGTGGTCGTCCACCCGGGACACGCGGAGGACGGCATCGACGCGGGCATCGGGCGCTGGGGCCGAACCCTCGAGATGCTGGAGTCACAGGTGCCCCTCTACATCGAGAACACCGCCGGTGGCGACAACGCCGTGGCGCGGCGATTCGACGCGCTCGCGCGCCTGTGGGAGGTGGTCACGACTCAGCACGGCGATATCGAGATTGGCTTCTGCTTCGACACGTGCCACGCCCATGCCGCCGGCGAGGAGCTCGGCGATGCCGTCGAACGAGTGCTGGCGATCGTCGGTTCCATCGACCTCTTGCACGCGAACGACTCCCGCGACCTGTCCGGCACGGGCGCCGATCGCCACGCGAACCTGGGCAAGGGCACGATGGGTCCCGACGTCCTCCGAGACATGATCCGCGCGGCGAACGCGCCGGTCGTCTGCGAGACGCCGGGCACCGCCAAGGACATGCGGGCCGATCTGAAGTTCGTGCGCGACGCGCTGGCTCAGTAGAGGAACGCCACGGACAGGTAGTAGCCCATCACGATCGTGAACATCAGGGCGTCCACGCGGTCCAGCATGCCGCCGTGGGGGCCGAAGACGTTGCCGGTGTCCTTGATGTTCAGATCGCGTTTGATCATGGACTCGAACAGGTCGCCCATCGGTGCCACGATGGCGATGCACATGCCCATGATCAGGGCGTCCAGCCCGGGCAGCCAGTCCTGGTAGAGGCCCGCGAACCAGAAGCCCGCCGTTCCGCCGACGAAGCCGAACGCGAGGCCCTCCACCGTCTTGTTCGGCGAGAGCTTTGGCGCCAGCGGGTGGCGGCCGAACAGGCGCCCGCCGGCATAGGCCGCGGTGTCGGTCAGGAACGTAGCCACCAGCACGTCGATGACGAGCGCGCCGCCGTGGAGCGGCAGCTTGCGAAGCAGCACCGCATGAGCGAACGGGACCGCGATCCAGACGATCCCGAACAGCGTGATCGCGACCGCGTTGGTCATCCCCTCCCGCGGGCCCCGGGCCGCGGCGAACAGGAACATGACCGGGAACGTCGCCGCGAGCACAATCATCATCTGGAACTGACCGCCGTAATGGGCCGCGATGACGAGCGCCGCGGCCGCGGCGAGGGCGACCGGCGCCAGCGGGTGAAACCGGCGCGTCATGCGGAACAGCTCCGCGAGCCCAATCACCGAGATGCCGATCATCGCGACGGCGAACGGAATACCGCCCAGCGCGACGATGGTGATGGCGAACACGATCCACGGGATCGCCACGCCGACCCGTGCCATCGTTTCCCGGGTGGGTCGGCGCCGGGGCCGCCTGGGCGCTCCCTCCGGCCCCGGGGCGCCGCGGCCTGCCGGCCCGCGCCGGCGCGGGCGCTGGGCAGGCGGTGCCTCGCCCGGCTTGCCCTGTACCCACGGCGCCGGCTCGAGGCCAGGATCGCCCGTCCGTCCCTGGCCGGGCGGATTCTGGCCTCTCGCACCGCTCGCCATCCAGACTCGCTCCAGTGGCGGCCTTTCCATCTATTGCGGCGGCTTCGCCGCCTGACCTGTCTGACTCGTCGCTAGACGCTCCTCGACAATCACAACCGCCGACCTTAACGGGAGGGGTGCAGTGTTGATGGGGCGGCGACTTGTCGCCGCAGCAGCATGTGCCGTTAGGCGGCGAAGCCGCCGTTCTTGCGCCCCGCTACGCGCGGGCACCGAAACGGCGCCTGCGCGCCGCGAACTCCTCGAGCGACTCCTCGAACGCCTCACGCGTGAAGTCCGGCCAAAGCTCCGGTCGGAACACGAGCTCGGAGTACGCGCACTGCCACAGCAGATAGTTGGACAGCCGGAGCTCTCCGCTGGTGCGGATCAGCAGGTCCGGATCGTGCATCTCCGGGGCGTACAGGTGACGGCGAAACTCCTCCTCGCTCGTTCCTTCAAAGGAGGACGCGGCGTCGACGATCTCCGCCCGGCCGCCGTAGTTGAAGGCGACGAAGAACCGGATGACGTCGTTGTCCTTGGTCAGATTCTCGGCCCACTCCATGCGTCGCACGAGCTCGTGGCTGACCCCCTCCCGGCGCCCGATGAACCGCATCCGGACGCCCTCCTCGTGCAGCTCGGGCGTCTCGTTGTCGATCCGCTCCGCGAACATGCGCATCAAGCCGTCGACCTCCTCCCGCGGCCGCGACCAGTTCTCGGTGGAGAACGAGAAGACCGTCAGTTCCTCTATCCCCAGGTCGACCGCGTCGCGGAGCCTGTCCTTCACCGCGTCGGCCCCCGCTCGATGCCCATCGATCGGTGACAGCCCACGTCGCTGCGCCCAACGGCCGTTGCCGTCGGTGATGATCGCGACGCATTTGGGCACGGACGTCATCGCAGTCGGCGATCGAGCATGAACCCGGCGGTGCCCCCGAGTTACACCTCGAGGATCTCGTCCTCTTTGCCCTTCAGCAGCGAATCGATCTCGCCGATCGCCTCGTCCGTGAGCCGCTGAAGCTCGCTCTCCGCGCGGCGCTCGTCATCCTCGCCGACCTCGCCCTCCTTCTTGAGCTCCCGCAGGTCGTGCATGACGTCGCGCCGGATGTTGCGCACGGCGACGCGGCCCTCCTCCGCCACGGTGTGCACCACCTTGACGAGATCCCGTCGGCGCTCCTCGTTCAACTCCGGAATCTGAAGCCTCACCACGTTGCCGTCGTTGGACGGGGTCAGCCCGAGGTCGGACTCCATGATCGCCTTCTCGATCTGCTTGATGGCGTTCTTGTCGTAGGGGGTGAGCGTCAGCAGCCGGGCGTCCGTGGCCGCGACCTGGGAGAGCTGGCGCAGCGGTGTCTCGGTGCCGTAGTAGTCGACGATCACCCGATCGAGCAGGTGCGGCGACGCGCGACCGGTGCGAACCGTGGCCAGCTCGTGACGGTATGCCTCGACCGACTTGTTCATGCGGTCCTCCGCGTCGTCCAGAAGCTCGTCGGTGAAATCGGTCACCGCACGGGCTCCTCGGCCTCTGGCGCCGCAACGGGGCGATCGAGCCGGCCATTGGACGACACGATCGTGCCAACGCGCTCGCCGGAGACGATGCGGTCGATGTTGCGCTCGTCGGCGAGGTTGAAGACGCAGATCGGCAGGTCGTTGTCCATGCAAAGCGAAAGGGCGGTGGAATCCATCACGCGGAGCCCTCGCTCGATCGCCTGGCGATGCGTGATCTCGGGAATGAACTTCGCGTCGGGCACCTTCGACGGATCGGCATCGAAGACGCCCTCGACCCCGTGCTTCGCCATCAGGATCACGTCGGCACGAATCTCCAGCGCGCGCAGTGCGGCCGCGGTGTCGGTCGTGAAGAACGGGTTGCCCGTGCCGGCGGCGAAGATCACGATGCGGCCCTTCTCGAGGTGCCTGATCGCGCGGCGGCGGATGTACGGCTCGGCCACCTCGGTCACCTGGATGGCCGACAGCACCCGCGTATGGGTGCCGCGCTTCTCCAGGGCGTCCTGGAGTGTCAGGGCGTTCAGCACCGTGGCCAGCATTCCCATGTAGTCCGCGGTCGCCCGGTCCATTCCGCGGGCTGCCCCCTGCAGCCCCCGATAGATGTTGCCCGCGCCCACAACGACCGCTATCTCGACCCCGCGGGCGGCGACGTCGTGGACCTGGGCGGCGATGCTCTCCACCCGATCGGGATCGGTGCCGTACTCGAGGCCCCCCATGAGGGCCTCACCGGAGAGCTTCAGCAGGACGCGGCTGAATGCTGGTTCTTCTGACACGGCGCGGACAATCGTATGCGCTATTCGCCCACTACAAACCTGGCGAAGCGCGCGATGCGGACGTTCTCGCCGGTCTTCGATGCGATCTCCGCACGGAGGTCCTCGATCGTCTTGCCGTCGTAGGCGTCCGAGCGCACGTGCTCCTGCTCCAGGAGGGCGACCTGCTTCGACCACTTCGCCAGCTGTCCCTCGACGACCTTCCCCACGATGTCGTCGGGCTTGCCCTCCTCGCGGGCCTTCGCCTCGAACACCCTGCGCTCGGCCTCGCGCATGTCGTTCGGGATCTCGTCGGCCGACACGTAGACCGGCGGCGCGGGAGCCCCGGCGATGTGGATCGCCACCTCGCGGGCGAACTCCTTGAACTCGTCGCTGCGAGCGACGAAATCGGTCTCGCACTGAACCTCCACAAGGACGCCCACCGTTCCGGTGGCGTGGATGTATGAGGTGACGACGCCCTCGCTCGTGGTACGCCCGCTTCGCTTGGCGGCGGAGGCCTGGCCCTTCACGCGCAGGATCTCGATCGCCCGATCGACGTCGCCGCCGGCCTCGGCGAGGGCGGACTTGCAGTCCATGATCCCGGCGCCCGTGCGCTCTCGGAGTGCCTTCACGTCGGCGGCCGAGATCTCCTTGGTGCCGTTCAAGAACCTGCCTCCTGCCCGGCCTGCGCCGGGGCCTGCCCAGCCCCCTCGGTGCCGGCTGCCGCAGCCGCGGCGGCCGCTTCCTCGGCTTCCTTCTTGGCGCGCTCCTCGGCCTCGCGGCGCTGGCGCTGCTCCTCCTCGCGGCGGCGGCGCTCATCCTCCTCGGCCTGGCGCTTGGCCTCGGCGTCGCGCCATGCCTGAGCCGACTCGTACACGGCTTCGCCGATCGTGCGGATCACGAGCTCGCACGAGCGGATCGAGTCGTCGTTGCCCGGCACGGGGTAGGCCACCGGCCGCGGATCGACATTGGAGTCGACGAGGCCGATGATCGGGATCCGAAGCCGCTCGGCCTCGCGGAGCGCGATGACCTCCGTCTTCAGATCGATGATCACAACGGCCTGCGGCAGCCGCTGCATGTTCCGGACGCCGCCGAGGTTGTACTCGAGCTTGGCGAGCTCGGCCTCGCGGGCCATCCGCTCCTTGGTGGGCAGCAGGTCGAGCTGGCCGGCGTCGCGGAGCTCGGTCAGCTCGTGCAGGCGATCGATCCGCGCGGACATCGTGTGGAAGTTCGTCAGCAGGCCGCCCAGCCAGCGCTGGTTGACGTACGGCATGTCGCACCGCTCGGCCCACTCCTTGATGGCGTCACGCGCCTGCTTCTTCGTGCCGACGAACAGGACGCTCCCGCCCTTGCTCGCCGCCTCGCCGGCGAACCGGCGGGCCTCGGCCAGCAGATGCTCCGTCTGCAGCAGATCGATGATGTGGATCCCGTCGCGCTCGCCGAAGATGTACGGGCGCATCCGGGGATCCCAGCGGCGCGTCTGGTGGCCGAAGTGAAGGCCGGCCTCCAGCAGCTCCTTGATTCCGGGTTCGGACATGAGACTCCCTTGTTGGATTCGGTTTGCATCCCGACGGTGCCGCGGGGACCCGGCGTGCGATGTGCCGGGCAGGGCCCCGTGCCTTCCGTCAGGGGTCGGTTACTGGACGTTGGGGATTGTAGGGAGCCCGAGCGTGAGTGCACCGCGGCGCGCACGGCGGCAGCGAGGGAGGGAGGCCGTGGAGCCAAGCTGAATTTGAGCCCTTATGGCCCGGTCAACGCAATCTACGTCCGGAAAGCGGATGCGGATTGCGGTGACCCGGCCCTTAACCCCCGCCAGGTCCTCCTGCCCAACCTCGCGGCGGCCGACCCACGCCGGGCGCTGCCCTCCCTGCCTTTCCTACACCGCCCGGGCCCGCTCCAGCGCCGCGGCCAGATCTTCCGGCAGGGGCGACTCAAACTCCAGCTCCTCACCCATCATCGGGTGCCGAAAGCCCAATCTCGCGCTGTGCAGGAACTGACGCTCCAGGCCGTGGCGGCCGGCGTGCCCGTAGCGAGGATCCCCCGCGATCGGGTGTCCGATCGCCGCGAAATGGGCGCGGATCTGATGGGTGCGGCCGGTCTCCAGACGTGCCTCCACCAAGGCGTCGCCGGGCAGCGCCTCGACGACCGTGAAGTGCGTGCGCGCCTCGCGTGGGGCCCGGCCCCCCACCGCGCGGCGCTCCGGAGCGCGGTAGTCACGACCCAGTGGGGCATCGATCGTGCCCATTCGGGAGCGCAGGCGGCCCTCGACCAGTGCGAGGTAGGAGCGCCGCACCTCGTGAGCCTTGATCTGTGCCGCCAGACGCCGGTGGGCCTCGTCGCCGCGGGCGACCAGCATCAGCCCCGAGGTGTCCTTGTCCAGCCGGTGGACGATCCCGGGCCGCTGTGGATCGTCGCCTCCGCCCAGGAGCTCGCCGAGAACATCGACGAGCGTGTCCCCACGGTGCCCCGGAGCGCCGTGTACGACCAGGCCCGGCGGCTTGTCCACGACGGCCAGCCACTCGTCCGAGTGGACGATGCGCGGCTCGAGGCTCACCCCGGCCCTGGCTTCGGCTCCACCTCGTCGCGGCTCGGTGCCGGGCTGAGCGACACGAGGACCAGTCCCAGCGCGCCCAGGGTGATCGCGACGTCGGCGAGGTTGAACGCCGGCCAAAGCGGCGGGTCGATGAAGTCCGTGACGGCGTCAAGCCTGACCCGGTCCGCGAGGTTGCCCAGCGCACCGCCGGTGAGTAGGCCGACCGCAAGCCACATCCCGGGCCGGTTCGGGTCGAGGGCGAACCAGACGAGCACCAGGGCGAGCGCGACGATCGTTACCGCGAGCACAAACCCCTGTCCCTGCCCGATCCCGAACGCGAGGCCGGAGTTCGCGGTGTTGCTGAGACGAAAGCCCAGCGGGAGCTGCTCGTACTGGCCGACCGAGAGCGACGACACCACGATCGCCTTGGTCACCTGGTCCACCAGAACGATCGCTCCGCAGACGGCGAGGGCGCGGCGCCAGCCCCTGAGGGCCGCCGCGTTGAACCGCGTGGAGGTCACCCGCTGATGAGCCCCACGACCACGGCCCTGGCGATCATCAGCAGGATGATCCCCAGGATCGGGCTCAGATCCAGCGCGAACGCCCCGCCGCCAATGGGCGGCAGGAAACGCCGGAAGAAGTTGAGATAGGGGTCCGTGACCTCCTCGACGAACCCGACCGTGGCCCGCAACGTTCGGTTGTAGGGCATCCTGGGAATCCAAGTCAGCAGAACGCGGATGATGATCAGGACGAGGTAGACCAGGAAGAGCGCCCCCACGTAGTCCGCGATCGTGTCGCGGGTGCTCGCCAGCGGGATCATCGAAACCGCTCCAGGGACGCGTTCACCGCGTTCACGAACGCATCCTCCACAACTCCCTCCAGCTGCGCCAACCCGGCCTCGGTCGCACCGCCCGGCGGCGCCACCGCGTCGCGGATCATCGCCGGGTCGCGCCTGCGCAGGAGTTCCGCCGTGCCGGCGAGCGCCCCCGCGACGAGCTCACCCGCGATCTCGGGGTCAAGCCCCTCCCTCTCTCCTCCCCGGGCGAGCGCCTCGGCGACCAGGGCGATGTAGGCGGGGGAGCTGGACATGATCGCCATCGCGGCGTCGATCCGGCTCTCGTCCAGCTCGACCAGGTCCCCCAGCGAAGCCAGCAGCTCCAGCAGCGCATCCCGCAACTCGTCCGGCATCTGGTGCGGTGGCGCGTAGCAGAGCACGCCGCGCCGAACCTCCACCGGCTGGTTCGGCATCAC